>DASQZF010000107.1:0-17620 GCA_035638835.1 Allosphingosinicella sp.
CTTGTCCGGAAGCAGCGGCTCGATGATCGACCACTCGAAATCACTAAGCTCATAGCGACGCTGGATCATCCTCAGCTCCCTTCAAGGAGCTTGAATCACCATCAGCCGCTCTTGGCTACATATTTATGAGTGTATGACCTAAGCCATTCCGGCGCCTTCGACGACGCGATCGCGACCGCGCGGCGGGCGCTCGGCGCGGGGGTCGAAACGCTTGGCGCGCTCCACGAGCAGAATGTGCGAACCAAGATCGCGCTCGCGACTCTTTGCTGGGATGCGGGGCTTCCCGCGGAGGGACAGGCCTGGGCAGAAGGCGCGCGCGACGATGCCCGTGCGCTCTTCCCGCCCGAGCATCCCCTCGGGCTCATCGCCGATAGCCATCTGGCCGAGTTTCTGCTTCTCGCCGGACGTGACGGCGAGGCGATCGAGATCCTGCTCGAATGCCTGGCGGGCGAAACCCTGCTGACGGACCGGCTCATCGACGGACACAGCGACCTTGCGGACCTCGGTGCAATGCGGGCCGCTATGGCGCAGCTGGATCTCGCTACGCTTGCGGTCCTGCGGGCGAGGGCGATCGGACCCGATGTGGCCATGAGGCTTACCGAAGGCCGGTTGCGGTTCGGCGGAAGCGGTGCGGCACTCCTCGCCGCTCGGCGAAGGGGACAGAATCCCCCGCGCGATCTGGGCCGAGCGCTTCTCGAAGGCTCAGGATTCGCGGGGTCGTCGGTCGTCGCGGCGACGACTCTCTTCCAAGAGTCGGGTGTGCTTCGCCGCGCCCTCGCACTCTGGACCGATAGCGGCTGCACCCTCCACGATCTGGGGCCGGCCGGGGAGATGGATCGGGCGCTTTCTGAATGGAGCCGGGCGCCGTGGCGGCCGGCGGGGGAAGCGGTCGAGCCCCTGGTCGATCTCCTCGACAGTCATTCGGGATCGCATTCCAGGTTGTTCTGGTTTCCCGACAACGCTCTTGCCCTCGTTCCGCTCGCCGCGATGTTCACTCGAAGACACCGGCCGATCGTAGAGCGGTTCGCCGTCGTGCAATCGAGAGATGCCTATGCCGCACTCGCTTCGGCCCCGCCGTCGGACGGCGGCGCGCTGCTCGTCGGGATCGGCGAGTTTCGGGACGGCGCGGGCCGCGACCTCGAGAAACCGTTACCCTCGGTCTATGAGGAGATTGCCTCGCTCGCCAGGATTTATCCCGATGCCGTCATGCTCCTCGATACGGCCGCGACGGCGGACGCCCTGGCGCTCGCCTTGGAATCGCGGCCGGGCATCGTCCATATCGCCACCCATGGATTGAGCGAAGCTCGAGGCGAAGGGCTAAGCCGCCTGCGCCGGGTGCTGGGGCGCGCCGCAACCGACGATCCGCTTCAAAGAAGCGCCATCGTGCTGTCGGGCGAAGCGGATTCCGAACGGCTCCTGACGGCCCGCGATCTCGCGCAGCGAGACCTTGAGTCGGTCAGGCTGTTCGTGTTGGCGGCCTGCGACAGCGGAGTAGGCCTGAATGATGCCGCCGAGGGCAGTCTGGGCTTTCAAGCGGCTCTTCATCACGCAGGTGTGGCGACCATCTTGTGCAGTCTGTGGCCGATCGGCGATTCCGAGGCTCCGATGCTAATGTCTGAGTTTCATAGATCAGTGCTGGCCGGTGCTCCACCGTCAGTCGCGTTGCAGACTGCACAGCTCGCAGCGTTCAGGCGCGGGGACAATCCCGTAACCTGGGGTGGCTTCATCCTGTCTGGCCTCGACCAACCCTTGATTATGGACCAGGCAAAATGATCGGAGCACCTCGTAACAGGCTGGCGCGGTCGCGGGCGAGACGTGACTTGCGACACCAGGAATCGAAGGCTCATTGCAAAGCCCCGGAAATCTGCGGATTTCAGGGGCTTTTTAACGTCTGCGAAAAATAGGCTTGGGGCGGTGGAGCGACCAGGATTGACCCTTCTGGCTGATCGTCAGGGATGGGTGCAGGCGCTTGTTTTCAAGATCAGCGCCGTCAGGGAACGAACGGTGGGGCATTCGAACATTACGGACAGGTCCAGCTCCACGCCGAAGCTTTGACTAGCCCAACTGGCGATCTCCATGGCGGCCAGGGAGTCACCGCCGAGGTCGAAAAAATCCGAGTCCCTGTCGACGGCTTCGAGGCCCAGCGCGTGCCGAAACTGCTGGGTGACCTGCTCCTCCGAGACTGAGGCGACCGATGTCGACCCGGTTTCATTGGCATCGCGCAGGATGCGCGCCCGATCGACTTTTCCGCTGGCGAGTATCGGCAACCGTTCGTAGACGATGATCCGCGACGGAATCAAAGCGGCGGGCAGTTCCGAGCGAAGATGCTCGATCAGCGTCGCTTCGGAATGGTCGCCCATCGCGCAGGCCGCGGCCGCCACGATCCTGACTCTGTCGGGAGTCTGCTCCGCCAAGACGACACAATCGGCCACGGCAGGATTGCGGGCGAGCGCCAACTCCACCTCTCGAGGTTCCAGCCGATGCCCCAGGATTTTCACCTGATGGTCAAGGCGGCCGCAAAAGCGATAGGCGCCCGAATCATCCCGGGCCGCCAGGTCCCCGGTCCGGTACCACCGTTGCCCGTCGGCGGCCCGGACGAAGGTCTCGTCCGTGAGATCCGGCGCGTCCCAATATCCGAGCGCCAGGCCTGGGCCCGCAATCCATAGCTCGCCGATCGACTCCTGGTCCCTTATCCATCGCTGATCGACCTGGATGTCCGCTCGCATGCCCGGGATCGGCCGGCCGATGGGAACGGGATCGCAATCCTGGCCGAGCGGCACATGATGTACGCAACAGCCTACGGTGCACTCGGTCGGCCCGTAATGATTGATGACCCGAAGATCCGCCCGGTCTCGCCGGACGTGCCCGACAAGCTCGGCGGTGAGAGGCTCGCCGCCGAACATGACCAGTTGCGCTACCCGCCCCAGGGCCGCCCGTTGGTCGCGGCTGAGAAGGCGACAATGGGACGGCGTGAGCTTGACGTAGCCGTAGGGCCGGCCGTCGAGCAGCCCTGCGGCAAGATCGCGACCGCCGCGCAACGGCGGCAAGAGATACAGCGGATCGCCCCGCATGAGCGGCGGGTAGAGGGACGACACCGCGAAGTCGAAAGCAATTCCGGTGAACAAGGGCACCTCGCCGCGAGGTAGCGCGCCACACGCCCAGTCGAGATAATTTTCCAGCGCCGCATGCTCGACCACGACGCCTTTGGGTTGGCCGGTCGAGCCGGAGGTATAGATCAGGTAGGCGGGACCCTCCCCCGAGGCGTCGAAGGGCGCCGCCGCCGACCTCGACCAGTCCGCTGCAGGATGGACCGTCAAGTCACCTAAAAGGTCGGAGTGGCGATCAGAGGCGAGGATCGCGGCGGGTCGAGCGTCCTCGACGATTCGGCGAAGTCGAGCATAGGGGCAATCGATATCAAGAGGGATATAGGCGGCGCCCGCGGCCAAAGTGCCGAGTATGGCGACGATCATCTCCGGCGACCGCTCGAAATAGACGGCCAGCCTTGCGCCCCTTCCGACGCCGAACGACCTGAGGTCGGACGCCAGCCCATCCACCTGTCCGATTAACTCGGAATAGCTCATTGAGCCGCCCGGCCAAAGCAGGGCAGTCGCCTGCGGCTCCTTGTCGGCCGCAGTGCGGATCGCCGCCAATATCGCCACTTATTGCGCCTCCAACGGGATGCCGGACAATTCCCTCACGTCCAGCAGGTCGCCCAGGAGCTCCAGGTAACGGACCGCCATGTCGGCTCCATCGCGGAGCGCCGGCGCTTCCATGGCGAAGCCGATTTCGCCCGCGCGCTGCCGCATGGTGATGACGCAGCTTCCCGTGGGAATGGACAGGGCGCCCGGGGACGGACAATTGTCCAGGCGCTCCGCGAACAGGCCTGGGGCCGGCACCGGCGCGGCACGCTCCGTGATGCCGCTGAACCCCCATCGCCAGCAAAATTCTCCGCCTCGAGCCGAGGCCTCTTCGGCGACCGACCGGCTGAGGGCCGCATAATCAAAATTGCGGTGAGCCATCGCTTCCAAAAGGCCATCGCGGACCGATTGCACGAAAGCGAGACGATCCGGCCGAGGCGGCACCCTTATTCGGACATGCAGAAGCATGGACAGATTCCCGATTATCAGATGATCCTGAGCGGAGAGGCGATTGGAGACGGGTATGTTGACCACGACGTCGCCGGTGCCGAGCAACTCCGAGCGCAAGCACGCTTGTGCGGCGACGCAAGCAGCCGTCATACTGACCCGCGCGGCCCGGCATGCTTGGGTCGCTGCCGTCAGGGTCTCTCCCGCGATGGTCCAGGAGCAGGCCGCTCCTTCCGCCCAGTCGCTCTCGTCCTCCCGTCGGCGATCGAGCGGCGCGCCCGCCAGTTTCTCGCGCCACCATTCGAGATTTTTGCTCTCGGAGTCCCGAAACCGAACCTGCTCGCGAAGGTAGGTGCGGAAGAGTTCATCCGAGCGTGAGGGAAAGGCGGGCGTTCCGGCACGCTCGTTCCTGTAAGCCAGGCCGATCTCTCGTTCGATCAGGTCGAATGCGATATCGTCGCCTGCGATATGATCCAGGCTCGCACTCACGAAAATCTCGCCGTCGACGTCGACCACCTTGACCCGAAGCGGAGGCTCGGTTGTCAGATCGAAGGGCGACGCGGCGTCCTCGGCAAAGACAAAGCGCATGTAGGCGGCGCGATCGGCCGCCGTTCGGCCGGTCACCCGCAACGCGTCCACTTCAGGGATGGCTTTCGGGAAGCTCTGGGCCCAGCCCGCCTCGGTCCGTACGAGGCGCATCCTGAGTGCCGGATGGGCCGCCACCACATGGCAGACGGCGGCAAGGAAGGCCTTGGAATCGAACGGGCGTTCGAGACGCCATATCCTTTGCACCGGCTGCGCCATGTCCGGCTGCTGTTCCAGCACATGGACCAACCAGCGCTGCCCGTAGGTCAGCGGAAACAAGGCGGAGACCGGCTCCGGCGCTCCTGCCGGTTCGGCGAGTTGATCTCCCTGGCGCGCAGCCTCGGCAACGGCTGCGCGTAGCGAGCCTCCCGTGTCGCCCGGTGAAACCGGACCGGTCGATGTTGGGAGGCTCACTTCGCAGCCGGATTCATTTGGCCGGTGAGCGAACTGCCTTGGCTGGCGAGCGCGCGGCCTTGGCCGGTGAGCGCGCTGCCTTGGCTGGGGAGCTAGCCGCTTTGGCTGGCGAGCGCGTCGCCTTTGCGGGAGAGCGGGCGACCGATTTTGCCGCAGACCTGAGCGAGGATCGTACCACCGACCGCAGCATCGACTTGATCGCGCTTGCGCTCTTGTCGGTTTTCATCACCTTGCGGACGATGTCATCGAGCTTCTTGTCGCTCAGCCTGTCGAGCGAGGCCACCATGAACTCCAGGTCAGGCTGCGTGGTCGACTTGCTCTTCGTTTCCATGACCGTTTCCCTTGTTTGGCGGCGCATTTTCAGACCACCAGAAGGCAGCCCCGTCCCGGTCGCGCGCCGCGCCGCGCCGGAGAGGTTCGTACATGCAGCGCATGTGTTTCGTCGCCGCCGCCGGGTCGACCGGACGGACCTGCGAATTTCGTCGCCCGGCGTTTACCTGGGCTCGCGACATTCGCTGGGCCCAGATCACCGGCTCCTGCCGCCGCGTCGCGTAGGCGGACATAGCCTCCGCGATCGAGTCGAATTGCTGCAGGGCCGAGGCAAGGGCGAGGGCGTCTTCCATGGCGAGGGACCCACCTTCCGACAAGCTGGGAGCCACTGCGTGCGCCGAGTCTCCGATAAGGACGCAAGTCCCTCTTCCCCAGGTGACCGGCTCGACAACGTAAGCGGCATGGATGTGAATTGGAGAGGCCTTTTCCAGACAGGCCGCGAAATCGGGATCGCGGTGGGCCTGGGCATCGAGGATTTCGGCGGCTTGCTGCGAGTCGGGCCGCGCCGGAGCGTGCAGTTGGACAAAGCAATGGAGACGGTTTTCTCCTACCGGAATGTAGCCCCTGACGATGTCGGGCCCTTCGAACACGAGCCAGCGATCCTCGGGGAGGCGGATCACGTTATCCGCAAGAAATCTCAGGTAGACGGTGCCGGTCGGAGTGGCTTTGACCGACGGGGCGACTGCCTGCCGGATGGTGGAATGGGCTCCGTCGGCGCCGACCACCAGATCGTATTCGGCCGCGTTACCATCCGAGAAGCTCGCGACGGGCCGTGGCCCGGTGAGGTCCAGGCCGACGAGGCGACAGCCCAGGCGCAGCGAAACTCGCCCGGGACCGTCGGCCAGGGCCGCGCCGGCCAGCACGTCATGGAGCGCGGGACGCGTGACGGCCAGGGTGGGATGGCCGGCGCCGGCCCACACGTCCTCGAGGTTCAGCACCATCGACTGCCCGTTCCGCCGGATCTCCATGCGCTTCAAGTGGGCGCTTCGTCGGGCCACCGTCCTTTCCAATCCCAAGACAGACAGGGCCGAGCAGCCGTTCGGATGCAGGACGATTCCGCAGCCGGCGGGCGAGAATTGCAGTGCGCGCTCGATCAGATGGATGTCCCATTCATCCGCCGAAGGTATCAGGCGTATCGCCCTGACCAGGGTGAGCCCGGATATTCCCGCGCCGACGATCAGAATTCGAGGCATGCCGCATCCCATTGCGCCATGTGGCCACGACGATCGGGCCGCCTTCGCGTGCCGCGTATGTGCTGCCCCGCTAATTCCAAGCGCCAACCCCCACGCACCCCCACGACTTCGCCCTGAAGCCGAATGGCCGAAGAATCTCATCTACCCGCCGAGACTTCTTTCCCAATGGCGAGCCGATTCCCTACTTAGCTGCCAAGCAAGGTAAACGAGGAACCGACATGCAGCAAGAAGTAGAATGCCGGCGTGCTGCCGAACTATGCGCCTGCTGTTATACGGTCCTGATAAACAGGCCAAGGCTGACGATCAGGCCGAGGCAGATAATGATTTTGGTCAGCGCTTCCTCGGTGATCCGTTTTAAGAGCCATACACCGTAGACAGTCCCGACCAATGCCCCGACTCCGACAGCAGCCACGCATTCGAGCGGTAATGCAGTTGTGGCGATGAAGATAAGTACGGCGGAGGTGTTTACGATTGCGACCAGTCTGTTCTTGATCACGCCGGCTCCGCGCAAGCGCGAACCGGAAAAGCCCAGCAATGCCAGCATCAGGAAGCCCACGCCCCCCCCAAAATAGCCGCCGTAGACAGCGATCGGGAATTGAAGCGCCAAGGCGAGGCGGGGGTGCAGGTTTCTGGTCAGGCCGGGTGCCTCTTTCTTGACTGCACCCCACGCAAAAAGCGCAGTGGCAAGGAGCACGAGCCACGGCACGAGCCAGTCGAAAACGGCTACCGGAGTGAATAGAAGCAGCGTAGCTCCCAGGCCGCCGCCCATGAAGCTGACAATGGTGAACCCGCGTAAAGACTCTGAATGGCCGTCCTGCGGGCGCGCGCTGACCGCGCTCAGCACCTGTCCGGGGAATAGCGCCACTGTAGATGCGATATTCGCCAATTTAGGATCGAGGCCTGCCAGAACGAGAGCCGGAAGAGTAATGAACGAGCCCCCTCCGGCGACGGCATTCTGCGCGCCAGCACAGATCCCCGCAGCCGCCAGAAGAATTAGCAAGTGCCAATCTTCGTACATCGCTCCCCCTGAGATACTTGCCGCTACTTTTTCGGCGAAAGGCGAATCGCATCACCGCATACAGGTTCCGCGACACTCGAATACGCTGCTTTTCGGCGCCGACCGATTGGCGGCAATCGCGCGGCAGAATCCGGATCGGTTTAGCCGGCGTGTATTCGGTGTGCCCGCCGAAGCCGGGCCTCTCGCGCGGCGCGTAAGCGGGTGTGGCAGAACAACGGATCGGCGAAAGTGGGGCATCGGCCTGCAACAGGCTCAGCGACGTCGGCTGGCGGCGGGATCATGATGCCAGTGCGGCCTCGGCCAAGTGAAGTCCAGCAATCTCAAGCAAATCGAACGGATGCGGGAAACTGCCTTTCCAGAGGTTAACTGTTGATTTCAGGTCGCCTTGGCGCAAGGATGCCAACCTCATGCACGTAGCTGCCCGATTCAGAGGTCCGATGATTCGATTTCTTGGATGAACTCGAGCCGAGCGAGTATGACGGGCTTCGGCTGGGACTGACGAAGCTTGATCCGCTGCATCGCTTACTACGGTACAGTGAATAGTGGCTTCTCAAACGATAGAGAGCTGCTCGCAGATCGTGCAAAGGCAAGAAATGCCGAATTGGGCATCACGGGGCGCCTCTTCCATTTCGGCGGACACTTCATCCAAATACTCGAAGGGCAGCCGGACCGGGTCGCGGCGCTGTATGAAGAGATCTCGACCGGGGACGATGCCCATGATCTCCTCGGGCTCCTCGACAATATCGTCGTTCGCCGCACCTTCGACTGCTGGTCGATGCAGACCGTCCACAGCGGCGGCCGACCGCGACGCTGGGGGCGCAGTCCGCCCGGCCGGCCGGTCGCGGCCGAGGCGTCGCCGGAAGGCGCCAAGGCGGCATCGTCGCGAACCCGGTCGATCGAGCAATTGGCCCGCCAGATGGAGCAGGGTCGTTCGCGGCACCTGCGGGTCGAACCGCGCCAGCTGCGATCCAGGAACACGGTCGAACGCCTGATCGAGGCCGTCGGGAACGTCCTCGCCCGGACGAAGTCGATCCAGCAGCTGACCCTCGATGCCATGGCGGCGCAGGCGAACGTGACCCCCCAATCCGCCTATAGGTATTTTGCGAATATCGACGAGTTGATCCGGGCGAGCGTCCGCCGCACGCAGGCGAGCTGGTATGGCCAGATGCTCGACTTCATGATGCGCGAGTCGCCCGCGGACGATTTCGACATGGCGAGCGCCTATGTCGAGTTCATCGTCGAGCATTCGGATTCGGAGATCGGGGTCGCTCCGAAATTGGTGCGGGAAGTCCTCACCCGCTACCACGATATCGATTACGAGGCGGCCCGGGGCGTTTCGGGGATGACCTGCGCGTTGCTGCCGGCCGGGCGCCGGATCGGAGTCGCCGAGATGACGGCGGGCCTCACCGCGCTGCTCGCCGTGGCCAAGTCCCTGGCGCTGCGCGATCCGGCGGAGCTCCGAGGGGCCGCGGTGCGCGAAATGATGATCGACATCTTCCTCGGCGCTCTCAACAGGCCCCATCGTCCGGACGTCGGGCTTGCGGATGGCGTCGCTCAGAAGGGGCGGCCTTCGCCTCCATGATCGTCCCGGGCCCCGAGGCCGATCAGCGCCTCGACCAGATCGATGTCGACGGGGTGCCAGCGCGGGCCCGAGGTCAGCCGCGGACTCGTATTGTGCGCGTGCACCGAGGCGACATAGAGGCCGTCCTCGGGATTTACGGCGAGGGTCTTTTCGGATCGGCTCCAGACGAAGGCATTGTCTTCGCCCACGGCGATATCCGGAAAGGGGGACCGGCGCCAAAAGGCCTTGGTGTAGCATAAGGTCCCGCCGCACAGCCAAGGCGGGGCGCCTTCGTAGACGTAGCGCCAGCTTCTGCGGTTGAGCGCGTCGTGGAAGTAGACCTTGTCCAATCCGCATATGTCGGCATTCCGCCCGGTCAGGGTCGCGACCTGGCTGCTCAGCCAGCCTGGGGCCATCCAGTCGTCATCGTCCCAGTGTGCGATGATGTCGCCGCGCGCCATTTCGCAGGCGAGGTTGCGCTTGGCGCCGACCGACCGGACTCCGTCCAGGCGGAGGTAGCGGATGGCGGGGTGGTCGGGCACGAGGTCGCTTATGTCCTCGTCTCCGTCGTCGAGCACGATGAGCTCGCGCTCGGAATGGTCCTGGTGCAGGAAGCCCTCCAGCGCCGCCGGCACGAACCGCCGCCGGTTGCGGGTCGGCATGATGCAGCTCGCAAGCGGCGCCGGCCGGGGGCGGGCCGGCGGCTTCGGCGGCCCGCCGGAATAGAAAGGCCTGTCCTCGGCCATGAAGCCGGGCGCCTCCACCTCCCCCCAGCCCTCGCCGAGGTAGCGGCCCTCGTCGAACCGCCAGGTGTTGGCGCCGTGCCGGATGTAGACGAAGTCCCGGCGGCCGCCGAGCCGGCAAAGCCGAGCGCCGTCCGCGAGAGCCCGGCTCAGGAAGACGGCGTCCTCGCGAAGGGAGATTTCGGGATAGGGGCCGCTCCGCCGCCAGGAGTCGCGATTGAACATCAAGGTTCCGCCATGCACGTTCTCGACGAACAGCTTCGCGAACAGATCGGGCGTCACCTCCCAATATTCCTCGCTCGGAACGACCAGGAACAAGGTGTCGTTGAGGCCGGTGATGTCGGCTACGCCGTCGAGGATCGGCGCCGCCTGCCGGCTGAGCCGGTGGGGGCCGTGCCAGTCGTCGTCGTCCCAATGAACGACGATGTCGCCGTCCGCCGCCGCCACCGCGCGGTTGCGCATGGCTCCGATGCTCTCCTCGTCCGTCCGGACCAGGACGACGTCTTCCGCTTCGACCGCCTCCGGCAGGTCGCCGTCGTCGCGATGGACGATCACCAGCTGGCGGTTGGGATAATCCTGCCGCCGGAAAAAGGCGATCGCCCGAGCCACGAAGCGAGGCCGGCCGCGAGTCGGCATGATGCAACTGATCAGCGGCGGGTCGATCGCCTCGTCGCGATCCTCCGCCAGCGGCTCGGGCAGCGGCAAGGACAGCCTCGTCGAGCCCGGCGGAGCGAAATTGGGACAGTCGTCGCCGCGGCAATGGTCGCGATAGTCTGCGAGCCCGGAATCCTCGCCGGCGCGCCGGCCGCAGAATCGGTCCTGGTAGAGGCGCTTGCTGGAGTCGAACAGGGCGCGTTCCTCGGCCGCGCGTTGCGCTCCGACCGCATTGCGATGGACGTAAGCCGCCGGCACCCAAAGCGAATCGAAACCGGCGCGTGCGGCGCGAGCGGCATAGTCCATCTCCCAACAGGGTCCGCGGCCGTAGCCCGTATCGGCGCCTCCGATCGCCTCGACGACTTCGCGGCGCACCGCGAGAGCGAAATCGGAGAGGCCGTAGAGCGGCGCCATCGAACGCGGGCCCGGCCCGTGACGGTCGAGAAGAATCGCTGCCTGGCTCCGCAGGTCCCGCGCCCCGGGACCCCCGGCGAAAGCGACCGCCTGCGCGTTCCAGCAGAGGTTGGTGGACGGTCCGGCAAGACCGGCCGCGGGAGCGTCCTCGAGCGCGTCCACGATCAGGTCCAGCCACCCCGGCGCAGGCCTCGCGCCGGCCTCCAGGAAGACGTAGAGATCCGAAGGGACGCCGATAAGCTGGTTGAAGCTTGCCGGCGCTCCGGGCGAATCCGGCAGCCGGCAGCGGCGCAGCCGGGGCCAGGCCGCGAGAGCGGAATCGGGAACGCCGTCCGCAAGCAGGACCAGCTCGAACGGACGCCGCGTGTTTTCGTACAGCGCGAGCAGGGACGGGCCCGGATCCTGCTCCGCCGAGGCGATATGGAGGCCGATCCGGATGCTCAGGATCGGCCGGCACGGTGGCATGCTCACGGATCGCCGACTATTTCGACCGGGACGGTTCTTGCGGGTCGGCCCAGATCTTCCGCAGCGGCTTCGGGTCGTTCTTCATCGACATGAACTGCATGATCTCGCCCTGGAAATTGAAACCGGGCACGTTGATGTCGGCGTAGAGGCCGTGATCATATTGGTTGCCGCCCATCCCCAACCACAGGTTGATCTTGCCCGTCTCCGGCCCGGCTCCGGGGCTGCTCGGCGGGATCGTCACGTTCAGGTAGAGCGGCATGAAATAGGCAATCCCGCCGAAATCGATTTCGGTGCTGTCGATCTTGCACAGAAGGTTGGAAAACGCGCCCGCGTCATCGTAGATAAGGTAGAACGTCAACGTCCAATCCGGATCGCTTGCCCTCCATTTGTAGGTGCTGGTCGAGCCGGGAACCGTGCCCTGCGCCGGAATGGGCTGAGCCGGATAGACATAGAGCGATCCGGAGCCGTTGCAGTAGAGGTCGGAGACCGCGACGCCCGGCACCGGCGGGGAAGAGACCGTCACTTCGGTGATTCCGACCGGAGTGACCTGGGCTACGACCGGCCGCGGCTGCGGCCCGGCCTGGTACAGAGTCGCGTTTCCGTTCGGACGGAAGCCGTCGACGTTGAGGATGTAGCCGCCCGGCTGAGCGATCACGCTCCTTGCGTCGAACCCGGCGCCGCAGGACGGGACGAGCTGAACCTGGACGAGCGGATCGCCGGGCAGCGCCGGCGACCGCTGGAGCCGCTGCAAAAGGTGGTCGCGGCAGATCTCGACGGCCCAGTTCAGCCCGGCGAGCTCGAAGATGCCGGCCCCGTCGTAATTCTTCTGCTGGGCTTCGCTTCCCGGTCCGCGCGGCGCCGCCTCCGGGTGCGCGACCGCGCCGAGCAGAAGCCCGCCGCTGTTCGGTTGCGAAGCGACGAAGTCGATCCCCGACATGAATTCCTTGACCACGGACCGGGCGCCGTTGGGCCCCTGAGCGGCGAGTCCGCCTTGCTGCACCAGTGCGAAGTTGCAGATCTGGACCGGCTGATTGGGGACCGCGGCTTCATATTGGCCGAGGATCGTTCCGAAGGCGAATGCCCAGTCGTTCCACCGTTCGGCGCCGGCCATCGACTGCAGCTCGGCCACGGCGACCTGGACATCGTCCATCGAATAGGCGCCGGTCGGCCCGCGGAAGAAGAATTCCGGAGCGACGAAGACGTAGAGCGTGCTGCCCGGCGGCGACGCGGCCGGCGGAACGAGCGTGGCGGCCTTCTCCATCGCCCCCAGCATCAGCCGGCATCGGGCGGCGATGTCGGCGGCCGGCGGGTCGATCCCCAGATATTTGTTGTCGGCGGGTCTCGGCGCCGTATCGATGGCATAGCCGATGAAGACGATCTGGTCGTACGGCACCTTTGCTCTCCTTTGTCTCGGTATCAGAGATTCGTCCGCCGGAGGCCGGCGGTGAACTTGATGATGTAGTTGACGTAGACGTTGACCGGCCGGGTTTCGGTCGGGCTGGTCTTGACGTCGCTCGGATAGGCTCCGCCGCCGGTCGTATAATTCTCTTTGGAGGTCGTGGCGCTCGACTGCTCGCCCTGTGCCGCGGCGCCGGCGACGCTTGCGCCGAGATATTGATGTTCGTGCTGCTGGAAGGCGCAGCCCTGGGTCGAGCCGACCCCCTCGGCATTTCCCCCCGACCCCGGCACCGCCGCCGTCCGCTTGTCGCGGTCGGGATCGGCGCCCCCGCCCGGATCGAGGCCGCGAAGGAAATAGCCGCGGTAATCGGGGAGCTTGAACTGCGGATCGGAGCCGCCGTAGAGATTGCCCAGAGCGGCGAACAGCTCCGGATAATCGTTCCGGTCGAGCGAGCGGCCGTCGCAAACGGTCCAGCCCCAGCTTTCAAGCGGATAGGTCATCGGCGGCGAGGCTCCCGGATCGAACGGGGCGCCCGGCGGCGAGGAGGGCGGGACCGCCGGTCCGAGCCGGCCCGCGAAAGCCATCATCGCTCCGACCGGAATGTCGCCGAAGCCCTGCGGCCCGAACCACGGGAGCGGGAAGGGCGGCGGAGTCACGATTGAGCTCCCGCGGCCGGAAGATCGGATCCGCCGGAGGCGAAACCGCCGCCCCGGTCGAGCACCTGCATCGCCGTCGGGACGACCACTTCCCAGGGTCTGCCGACCCGTCGTTCGGCCCGGGGGGCGCGCGAGGCGCGCTTGAGGTCGTCGACGACGTCGACTTCGCCGTCGTTGACGGCGACGATCCAGTCCGGACCGTCCCAGATCATGCCCGAGGCGAAGAAATAGAGAAAGGAAAGCACCCGGTCCGGAGCCGCTGGAACCAGCACCCGCGCCTGGCGGGCATGGGCGAAGCGGTCGAACAGGGCGTCGCCCTCGGACCCGCCCTCCGCGTCGTCGTCCCGGCCGTCGTCGAACGACACGAGCGTGTAGGACATTTCGCGCCATTCGAGCGCCTGGTCGATGAACTGGAGGAAGCGCGGCTCGGCGAACTCCCCGGTCGACGGCGGCGACGCGGCGAGGGCCGGCGAGGTACCGCTGGCGAGCGAGGCCGCGCGGTCGAGGAGCATGCGCGTGCACGAATTGCGGAGGGCGCGCTTCTCGATCTCCCGACAGGCCAGGGGCGATCGCCTGGGAGGCGCCCCCTGACTCTCCTCGCGCCGCAGCTCCATGCTCTCCCGATGGGCCGCGACGATGCCGCGGTAGATGTCGATGCGCCATTGATCCATCGCGTTCCGAGTGGGCTCGCAGCCGATCTCGACATTTACGAGGGCGCTGGGCGCATCGGGCGGCGAGGCGCTCCTGCCCGCCGACTTCGCGACGGCGACCGGGACGGACAGGTCCTGGCCGAGCGGATCGAGCGACACGGTCGCTCCGGCGGCGACAGTCCGGCAGCCGACCAGGATCGGCGGCGGCGTCAGTCCCGGCGGAGTCGTGACGCAGGCCGCCGAGGCCGTGCGTGCCCAATAGCCGGGCGGGATCGCGATCTGGGTCTCCTCGCCGTCGCGCAGGACGGCGGCCACGACTTTCGAGGGCGGCGGCGGGGGCTCGATGTCGGTGACCCCGTAGGTCGCGCAGAGGCTCGCGTAATTCGCGTCGTTGATGTCCTTGAACGAGTTGATGCCGGGGCTAACGAGCGGCGGCGGGGCAAGCCCTCGCCGCTCCTCCTTCGCATGGTGGTCCCGGAACCGCGCCCCCGGCACGGGCACGATGAACTCCATCATCAGCCGGTTGCCGTAATTGACGACGCAGGCTTCGTAGATCTTGTTGAGCCAGCGATAGACGGCGCACACGTCGCTCCCGCCCGCGCTGTTGTCGATCACGCTCACAACGGCATCCTCGGCGTGCGAGGTCTTGCTGCTTGAGCGCAGCGTGCCCACCCTTCGGCTGATCCGGCTGACCGTCGCGCTCAGGACCTCGCGCGCGAAGCGGGTCACGTCCTCTGCCCCCGGCGCTCCGGCTAGGGTGACCCGGGTGCGGCTGCCGTTGAAGGTGCCCTGGGTCGGCGGGCCGTAATTGGCGGTGAGGTCGGCATAGCCGTCGGTGATCGATTTTCCGGCCACGGTGCGGCCGGTTTCCTCGATCAGGTCCGTCCGCTCGTCGCCGCTTTCGGTCTCGAGATATTGCTCATCCGCTGCGGTCCGCTCGCGCGATTCGACTTCGCGGCGGCCCTGCCGGCTCGACGCCTCGCGACGCTCGCCCCGGATGACGTTCTCGATCCGGGCGATCTCGCCGGCCGAATAGCGGACGAGCCGCTGCCGGACCATCTGCAGGTCGCCGACCGCGAAGGGCTCGATCCAGCCGGTCGTCCCCGTCGGAGGCGATGCCTGATCGGCCGGAGGCAGCGGGAAGAGATTGGCGGGAAGCCGAAGGCTGGCATGAGCCAGCGAGTTGCATTGGCTCTCGGTGAGATCGGCGGAGGACAGCTTCCCCTCCGGGCCCACCTTCAAGCCCTGCTTCACCGCATTGGCCAGCCACAAGGTGAGCCCGATCTCTTGAAGCAGCGCCGGATCGTAGCCGAGGAGGACGACGAGCGCGAAATAGCTCTGCCAGGCCCGGTCGAGGCTCTCGACATATCCGGCGCTCGATAGATACGCCCCGGACTTGCCGTTCCGGCCAAGCAGCAGGGTCGTCTCCGCGCGGAGCCGGTCGAGCCAATCCCTGCCGCACAGGCCGGGCCGGTACGATTGCCGGGCGAGCGCGGCATAGTCGGCCAGAGGACCCGGAAGGTCGCTCCGGCCGGCGACGAAAATTCCGGAATAAGGCGCCGCGCCCTCGATGAAGGAAACCGCCAGCGCCTCCATCGTCGGGCGCGGCCCTGGGCCGGCGCGGGCGGCGGCGAGCGCCGTCACGAAGTTGCTGGAGGGCGGGCTCGCCGGGACGTAGCCGAAGAAGCCGAAGCGCAGCTCCTCGGCGGAGATTTTCGGCCAGTTGCGGATATAGAGATAGGGGAAGAGCTCGTCGCCACTCGCGGCGATGGAGGGCTCGTCCTGGTCCTCTTGCCCGGGTTCGGGCCATGGCGGATCCGGCGGCATCGGGCCGGGAGGATCGGGCGTCGGTCCGGATGCGGCGTCGCGGCGGAACATGAGGCCGCGAAAATGCTGCACCACCAATTGCCCGAGCCGCGAATATCGCAGGTCCGCGTCCACCCCGATCGAGCCGCCGCCGCGGTCGCCCCAGCGGAGCACCGTGAGATCGCCGTTCAACTGGTATCCGGAACCGAACGCAAGGGAGATCGAGGTGGGCCTGGAGATGTTGAGCACGACCTTCCGGGTCTCGACGGGTGCCGCCAGGCACTCGATGTCGACGTGATGGCTCGGGGCTTCGTCGCTCAGATCGAGCGCGAAACGGAAGCGGAAGACAGGGTCCACCTCCGGGATATCTCTTATCTCTTCGAAGATGCTGCTCATCGGCCGGGCTCGGGGGCAGGCGGCACCTGCCCCGCGACCGAGGGTCGCGGAGCAGGTGCGCCGCCGCTCAAGCCATCCTGACGTTCTGGAGGGTGAACTGGAAAGCCGTCGAGTTCCTGCCGGGGCCGCCGCCCGTCATGACGATATCGGCGGCGGCGACTCCGAGCAGAGAAAGCTCGGTGTTGACCGTCTCGACGATCGCGGAGTTCATGATCTGGCCCTGGTTGACCTGCGACACGGCGCCGATCCAGATCGTCGGCTGGAACTCGAAGGCCGCCATCTGTCCCGGGGCGATCGACGTCTTGAGTGCGAGCATCGATCCGTTCTTGTAGATGCTCGCGTTGATCGCGCCCTGCTGTAGCCCGTTCTGGATCTGAACCTCGGTCGGGTAAGTGGCGTTGCCGTTCCGGGCCAGGGTGTCGCCGGAGCCGGTGCAGGTGACGGCGAACGCGTCGCCGGGCTGAGCGTCGAGCTGCGGCGTATAGTTGCCGTAGCTGTCGCTGGCGCTGACCTGCATCGTCTGCGGATAGACGAACGGATGATTGTCGCCGAGCCCGCAATTCTGGATCACCTGCCAGGCGACGGCGAGCTCGTTATATCCGGAAGCGACGTTCTTCTGGAAGATGACGATCTGCGAATTGTTCATGTCGTTAGACCGATTGATGAAGTTGAGCTGGATATCCACGTTGTATTTCCTTTCCCGAAATGCGGCAGGTCGCCGCCTGTTTGCCGGTATCGACGCGGGGCTCATCCAACTTTCGTCACATTCTCCAATGTGAAGTCGATCGGCCCTGAATTCGGCCCCCGCCCGCCGCCGGTCATCATGATGTCCGCGCTGTGGACGCCGCCGAGCCGAAGCGCGGCGCTTGCCGAAGCGACCGCCGAGGCGGACAGATTCTCCCCTTCGCGCGCGTCCGCAGCGAGCGTGATCCACAAGGTCGGCTCCAAGCGGAAGAGCGCGGTCTGACGCGGCGCCAGCGGCGGCGTCTTCCACAGCAGTCGTCCGCTCCGGAACGCGTTGAAGCTGACCGCGCCCCGCGACAGCCCGTTTTCGGCCGAGATCGAGTCCGCCCTGGGGCCCCGCCCACGCGGCGCGAGCTTCCTGCCGACGAGCATCGGAGTCACCGCGAAATGACTTCCTTCGGTTGCGGGCAGCTTCGGTGAATAATTTCCGAAGTCGTCTCCCGCCGCGATCTCGACGCTTTCCGAATATTCGAACGGGTGACAGCTTCCATGGCCGCAATTCTCAAT
>DASQZF010000108.1:0-69991 GCA_035638835.1 Allosphingosinicella sp.
GGCTCCGCCAGCGCTCGAAGCGGGAGAGGAGCTGGGCGTCGCCGGGATCGAGGCCGAGGCGGGCGCCCTCGACCAGCACCTGGGTGAGCGCGGCGACGTCCCGGAAGCCGAGATTGAGGCCCTGGCCGGCAATCGGGTGGATCCCGTGGGCCGCGTCGCCGGCAAGAGCGAGCCGCTCCGCGGTCATCGTCGCGGCGTGGTGGAAGCCGAGCGGATAATTCCACCGCGGGCCGGCCAGCCGCACCTCGCCGAGGAAGCCGCCCATCCTCTTGACGATCTCATGGGTCATGGCCCGGTCTGGAAGGTCTATCACCGCCGCTGCGTCGGCCGCGGGCACCGACCAGACGATGGCCGAGCGGGTGCCGGGAAGCAGCGGAAGGATCGCGAAGGGGCCGGTCGGATAGAAGATCTCGTAGGCGGCGTTTTCGTGGTGCCGCTCGTGATCGACGGTGAGGACGATTGCGGAATGATCGTAGCTCCAGCGGGCGAGCGGGATGTCGGCCGCTTCGCGGGTCGGCGAATTGCGGCCTTCCGCGCCGATCAGCAGTGCGCCGGCAACGGCTCGGCCATCCTCGAGCGCGACCCGGACTCCCGCCGAATCGCGGACGATCTCCGCCGCCCGGGCGGGCATCAGGAGGTTCACCCGAGAGGCGTCCAGCGCAGCCTCTCGGAGCACCTGCCGAAGCCGGCGGTTCTCGACCATGATCCCGAGCGGATCGTCCGATTCGGGCGAATCGAAGACGATCCCGCCGGGCTGGAGCCCGTCGCTGACCCGGATCGATCGGATCGGGCAGCCTTCGCCCTCGAGCCGGCCGGCGACCCCGATCGCCTCCAGCATCCGCCAGGAGGCGCTCGCGATCGCGGTCGCACGGCCGTCGAAGGCCGGGGCGAGGTTTCGTTCGGGATCGGCCGGATCGACGACGATCGCCCGGAGACCGTGGCGGTCGAGAGCGACGGCGAGAGTCAGGCCGATGAGCCCGCCGCCCAGGATGATGACGTCCGCGCGATCCATGTTCAGCCTTCCAGATGATTTTCCAGCCCTACCGATGCAAAGCGGCAACGCCAAGCGCTTGACCGCGGACTCAAGCAGGGCGCATTGTCCACCTTGGGAACATTCGGGGCACGACTATGGCGGCTTCAGCAGCGCAGAGCGCCCGTCAGCTGAGACTGGCGCAGTGGCGGACCGGAGTGAAGAACGGCATGCGCCGGAGCTGGGCGCTGCTGATCGGCGGAGCGCTGGGCGCAGCGGCCCTGCTCATTCTCCTCGCTCTGGTCAGCTACGAGCCCACCGACCCCTCGCTCAACACCGCCGCGGCGGGCCCGGTGAGGAACTGGGTGGGCGCTCCGGGCGCCTGGCTCGCCGACCTCCTGCTCAGCCTGTTCGGGCCTCCGGTGGCTTTGCTCCTGCCCGTCATCGTCCTGATCGGGGTCCGGATCGCGACCGGGGCGCCTTCCACCCGCTGGCTCCGCTCCCTCGCCTTCACTCTGGCCGGGCTGACCCTGGTCGGCGGGGCGGCCTCGCTGCTTGTCGGACAGGCGGTGAACGGCCTTCCGGCGAGCTGGGGCGGAGCCGCCGGCCTCACGCTCGCCAAGCTGGTCGAGCTGGGCCTCGGAGCGATCGGCGAGCCTGGCATCGTCGAGCCGTTCCGGATCGTTGCGGTCGGCCTTTTCGGGGCCTTCGGCCTCGCGCTCTGCTGGTTCGGCCTCGGGCTCCGGCCTGAGGAGCGGGACTGGATCGCCTCGCGCCGGCTGCCGAGGCGCGAGCGCGCCTATGCCGAGGAGCGCGAGGAGCTCGTGGAGCCGGGGGACCGGCCCGCGCGCACTCCGGTCATCGTCCCCGCCGAGCCGCCTCGGACCGTCATCAACGACCGGGTCCGCACTCCCCCTTTGGCCAAGCGGCCGCTTCGCGAGCGCCAGGCGTCGCTCGCGCTCGGCGACAGCTACCAGCTTCCGGGGATCGAGTTGCTCTCTCCGGCGCCGCCGCCGGTCGGGGGCGCGCTCGACAAAGCGAGCCTCGAGCGCAACGCCCGACTGCTCGAATCCGTGCTCGACGACTTCTCGGTGAAGGGCGAGATCGTCGAGGTCCGGCCGGGCCCGGTGGTCACCATGTACGAGCTCGAGCCGGCGAGCGGGATCAAGGCGAGCCGGGTGATCCAGCTCGCCGACGACATCGCCCGCAACATGTCCGCCCTTTCCGCCCGGGTGGCGACGATCCCGGGCCGGAGCGTGATCGGGATCGAGCTTCCCAACCCGAAGCGGGAGATGGTGGTCCTTTCCGAGCTGATCGCGAGCCACGCCTTCGAGGACCAGGTCGCCCAGCTCCCGATCGTTCTGGGCAAGAACATCTCCGGCGATCCGGTCGTCGCCGATCTCGCTCCGATGCCGCATCTGCTCGTCGCCGGAACCACCGGCTCGGGCAAGTCGGTCGGCCTCAACTGCATGATCCTCTCGCTGCTCTACCGGCTCACTCCCGAGCAGTGCAAAATGATCATGATCGACCCGAAGATGCTGGAGCTGAGCAGCTACGACGACATCCCGCATCTGCTCGCCCCGGTGGTGACGGAGCCGGCCAAGGCGATCCGCGCGCTCAAATGGACCGTCGAGCAGATGGAGGAGCGCTACCGGATGATGGCCTCGGTCGGGGTCCGGCAGCTTTCGAGCTTCAACGCCAAGGTCCGCGAGGCCAAGGGCAAGGGCCAGTCGATGGGCCGGCGGGTCCAGACCGGCTACGATTCGGAAACCGGCCAGCCCAAATATGAGATGGAGGAGCTGGACTACGAGGTCCTTCCCCAGATCGTCGTCATCGTCGACGAGCTCGCCGATCTCATGATGACCGCCGGCAAGGAGGTCGAGTTCCTGATCCAGCGGCTCGCCCAGAAGGCGCGCGCGGCGGGGATCCACCTGATCATGGCGACCCAGCGCCCCTCGGTCGACGTCATCACCGGAGTGATCAAGGCCAACCTTCCGACCCGGATCAGCTTCGCGGTCACCTCCAAGATCGACTCTCGGACGATCCTGGGCGAGCAGGGTGCCGAGCAGCTGCTCGGCAAGGGCGACATGCTCTACATGCCCGGCGGCAAGCAGATCGCCCGGGTCCACGGCCCCTTCGTCTCCGACGAGGAAGTGCGGGCCGTCGCCGACCATTGGCGGGCGCAGGGGCAGCCCAGCTACGTCCAGGCCGTCACCGAGGAGCCGGAGGACGGCGGCTACATGTTCGAGGGCCAGCCGACCGGCGAGGACGATCCGGAGGCCCAGCTCTACCGCAAGGCGGTGCAGACGGTGGCGGAGAGCCAGAAGGCCTCCACCTCCTACCTCCAGCGCCAGCTCCGCGTCGGCTACAACAATGCGGCGCGCCTCATCGAGCGGATGGAGAAAGACGGGATCGTCAGCGTGCCCGACCATGTCGGACGGCGCGAAGTGCTGGTCGATTCGGAGGGGCGGCCGCTCCACTAGCTTTCTTGTCCTCCCTGTCGCCGAAGGCGATGGGGAGGGGGACCATGCGAAGCATGGTGGAGGGGTAGGTGGCGAGGACTCTGGGGTTCGTGCGCGATCTGCGGGAGCCTGCGCTTCTACCCCTCCACCACCCTTCGGGTGGTCCCCCTCCCCATGCTGCGCATGGGGAGGATTAAGGGGCGGAACCGCTCGGGTTCAGAGGGCATTCAAGGTGCAAAGGCTAGCCCACCCCAAATTCCACCCGATGGAGACTTTGAAATGACGCGTTTGAAGACGCTCGCCCTCGCCGCCGCGCCGGTCGCCGCCGTTGCCATGATGGTGCCGCAGGCGCCCGTCGTCGCCCAGGCCGCCTCGCCGCTCGCCCAGGTGACGGCGCACCTCAAGGCGGTCGGGACGATGACCGCGGGCTTCCGCCAGACCGACCGCAAGGGCCGCGCGCTCACCGGCACGATGACCCTGAAGCGGCCGGGCAAGCTTCGCTTCCAATATCAGAAGGGCGTTCCGATGCTGATCGTCGCGGACGGGCGCAAGCTGAACATGATCGACTATGAGACCGGCCGGGTCGACGGCTGGCCGATCGGCAACTCGCCGCTCGGAGTGCTTCTCAATCCGAACCCGGACCTCGGCCGGATCGCCAAGGTGGTCCGCAACGATTCGCAGACCATGCTCGTCCAGGCGCGCGATCCCGGGAAGCCGGAATTCGGGACGATCACGCTCGGCTTCGCCAAGGTCGGAAGCGCCCCTTCCGGCCTTCTGCTCCAGGGCTGGACCGTCGTCGACGCTCAGAACAACCGGACGACGGTCAAGCTCTCCGGCCAGCGGTTCAACGTACCGGTGGCGGACAGCGCCTTCACTTTCCAGCGGCCGGTAAAGCGCGGCAAGGCCTGAGCGGAAATCCAGTTCGGATTCCGAACTTAATTCCCCCTTTCGAGCTGTTCACGGGGTGTCCATTCATCGCCGCGACAGGAATGCGACACTAAAACATTAATTGCGATTGCGGGTGGTCGCTGTCGGGTTTTCCCCCTGTTGCCCGGCGTGCCGCCGTAATCGAGCCTCGCGTAGACCACGCTTGGTTGGCCCTCGCTCCACGCCCCCGGAGCGGGGGCCTTTACTTGCCGGGCCTCGGGGCGCGCCCTCCCGCGACATCGACACGAAACGCCGTCCCGGTTAGAGCCTCGAGCCATGGCCTCCACTCTAAAGATCGCCTCCTGGAACATCAATTCCGTCCGAGCCCGGATGGAGATCGTCGAGAAGTTCCTGCTCGAGGAAGCGCCCGACATCCTGTGCCTTCAGGAGACCAAGGTCTGCGACCCGGACTTCCCCGCCGGGATGTTCCACGGCCTCGGCTACGTCCACCAGATATTGTGCGGCCAGCGCATGCATCATGGGGTCGCGATCCTCAGCCGGGTTCCGGCGAAGGAGGAGGAGCGGCACGACTGGCAGGCCAATGGCGAGGCCCGCCATATCGGGGTCCGCCTCGAATGCGGGGTCCGGCTCGAGAACGTCTACGTGCCGGCCGGCGGCGATACGCCCGACCGGGAGGTCAATCCCAAGTTCGGCCAGAAGCTCGACTTCATCGAGCGGATGACCCGCTGGTCCGAATCCTGCCGCTGCCCGACCATCCTGGTCGGCGACTTCAACGTGGCTCCGCTCGAGTGCGACGTGTGGAGCCACAAGCAATTGCTCAAGGTCGTCAGCCACACCCCGATCGAGGTGGAGGCTTTGACGAAGCTCCAGCAGAGCAACGACTGGGTCGACCTCGGCCGCCGGTTCCACCCGGCGCCCAAGCGGCTCCACACCTGGTGGAGCTACCGCTCGCCCGACTGGACGAAGAACGACCGCGGCCGCCGACTCGACCATATGTGGGCGACCGCGGACGTCGCGGCCCAGGCGCTCCGCCACGTCGTCCACGAGCCCTGCAGGAACTGGAACCGGCCTTCGGACCATGTCCCGCTGGTCACGGAATTCAGGGTTTGAGCGGCGGGCGCGACGTCGCCCGGGCGATCGACGCACTTCGGCGCGGCTGGGCGGTTCGGGTCGGGGGGATCGGCTTCCTCGCCGTCGAGACCGCCGACGACGAGGCGCTGGCCGGCTTCGATTCCGGCGGACCGGCGGACCTGCTTATCTCCGGTCACCGGGCGGTGACCCTAAAGCTCTCAAACCAGCGCGACGCGGTGCCCAGCGGACCGGTCAGGATCGAGCGGTCGGGGATGAGCCTGGCCGAGGCCACCGCGGTCGCCGATCCGGCGCTCGACCTCTCCCGGCCGCTCAAGGGCCCGTTCCGGGCGAGGGAGATCGGAGACGACCGCGCCGCCGGCGCAGCGATCGCCCTTTCGCGCCGGGCGGGGCTGCTCCCGGCCCTGTTCCTGGGCGGCGAGGCGGGCGAGGATTCGGTTTCCCTCGCGCCCGAGGACGTCGAAGCCTTCGAGCTGGCGATGTCGCTCCGGATCGCGTCGCGGGCGAGGCTTCCGACCCGTTTCGCCGAGCAGTCGGAGATCGTCGCCTTCCGGTCGGACGAGGACGGCGCCGAGCATGTCGCGCTTCTGGTCGGAGCTCCGACCGGCCGGCCGCCGCTCGTCCGGGTGCACAGCGAGTGCCTGACCGGGGACGTGCTCGGCTCGCTCAAATGCGATTGCGGCCCGCAGCTGGATTCGGCGCTCGAAGCCATCGCCGCCTCTGGCTGGGGGATGCTTCTCTATCTGCGCCAGGAGGGGCGCGGAATCGGCCTCGTCAACAAGCTCAGGGCCTATGCGCTACAGGATCAGGGCTTCGATACGGTCGATTCCAACCTTCGCCTGGGCTTCGCCGACGACGAGCGCCATTATATGCTTGCCGCAAGGATGCTCGCCAGGCTGGCTCAGGACGAGGTCCGGCTGCTCACCAACAATCCGCGCAAGGTCGAGGGGCTGGAGGCGGCGGGAATCCGGGTGAGCGAGCGGGTGCCGCTCAGGGCCGGCGGCAATGCCCACAACCGGGATTATCTCGAGACCAAGCGACTGCGGAGCGGACATCAGCTCTGACGCCATGACGTCCGCTCCGTCGTTCCGGCGAAGGCGGTACATTTGCATGATCTTTCGAACTCGGAATCAAAGCCCCTCCCCTTTAGGGGAGGGGTTTGGGGTGGGGGCTGTCGGCTCGCTTCACTGGCGACGGCGAACATTCTCCCCCACATTCCCCACCCCAACCCCTCCCCTAAAGGGGAGGGCTAAGTCCGGCATGACGAGGCTGGACACCTCCGCGTAGCTCCCGGCGATGTGGTCCGCGCCGGCCGCCCGAAGCCTCTCGCCATGGCCGGCCCCGCAGTGGAGGCCGGCGCAGAGCCCGACCACCGTCATCCCAGCCGCGCGGGCCGACTTCACCCCGGTCGGCGTATCCTCCAGGACCAGCACCGCCGCAGGCCGAACGCCGAGCGCCCGCGCCGCATGCAGGTAGATGTCGGGATGGGGCTTGCCCCTATCGACATGCTCGGCGGCGCTGAACAGCCGGTTTTCGAAATGACGGGAGAGGCCAAACCGCTCCAGCGAGTCGCGCAGCCATTGGGTCGGGCTGGACGAGGCCACGGCCTTGGGAATCGACGGAATGGCGGCGAGGAAGGCCTCGACTCCGGCCACGGCGGTGACTTCGTCGAGCCGAAGCTCGAAGGCCTCTTTCGCCCGGGCCCGGAAGCCGGCCGGAAGCGGGCGTCCGATCTCCGCCTCGATGACCGCGCCCATGTCCCTCCAGTTGAGGCCGATATAGCGCTCGACGGCCTGCTCCAGGGAAGTGGGATGGCCGAGGGCCGTCAGAGCGTCGGCCAAGATGGCGTTGGAGAGGATCTCGCTGTCGACGATGACTCCGTCGAAGTCGAAGATGAGCGCCTCGAACCTCAGCGCCGGTCTCCGAACAGGGCGCTGCCGACCCGGACATGGGTTGCCCCGATCGCGATCGCCGTCTCGTAATCGGCCGACATGCCCATGCTGAGGCCGGCAAGCCCGTGCCGGCGGGCGAGCTCGGCGAGAAGCGCGAAATAAGGCGCCGGCTCGACGTCCGCCGGCGGGATGCACATCAGGCCCGCGACCGGCAGGCCTGCCTCGCGACCGGCTTCGACCAGGGCTGGGAGTTCGGCGACGGCGCAGCCGCCCTTCTGGGGCTCGTCGCCGATATTGACCTGGAGGAAGCAATCGGGCCGCCGGCCCGTTTTCGCCATCGCCTCGGCCAGCGCCGAGATCAGCGACGGCCGGTCGACCGAGTGGATCGAATCGAACAGCCCCACGGCGTCCAGCGCCTTGTTCGACTGGAGCCGGCCGATCAGGTGGAGCCGAAGGCCGGCCGTCTCCGCCTTGAGCGTCGGCCATTTTTCCTGCGCCTCCTGGACCCGGTTCTCCCCGAAGTCTCGCTGCCCCGCCCCGATCAGAGGCCGGATCGAATCGGCATCGTGAGTCTTGGAGACGGCGATCAGGGTCGAGTCGCCCGGCTTGCGCCCCGCGAGCCGGGCGGAGCGCTCGATCGACTCCCGCACCTCGTGAAGCCTCTGTGCGGGGGATGCGCCGGTCATGGCGGTGCTATAGGAAGCGACATGCCCCGCCGCCAGCCTCTGCCGCGCCTCTGGCTGATGACCGACGAGCGGCTGGGCGAAGGCCTTTGGGAGTCGCTGGAGCGGCTTCCAAGGGGCTCGGGGGTGGTCTTTCGGCATTACGGCCTCGCGCCGACCGAGCGCCGGAGGCTGTTCGCTCGAATCCGGAAAATCGCGAGTCGGCGGCGGCTGCTTCTCCTCACCGTAGGCAAGGGGCTGCGAGGCGACGGGATGCATGGCGGCCGCCACGGCGGGTTCAGCGCCTCGGCCCATAACCTGCGCGAGCTCAAGTCCGCGGAGCGGTCCGGGGCGAAGCTGGTCTTCCTCTCGCCGGCCTTTCCTACGCGCTCCCATCCCGGCGCCCGGACGCTCGGGCCGGTGCGATTCGGGCTGATCGCCGGCCAGGCACGGGTACCGGTGATCGCGCTGGGCGGGGTCGATGCCCGTAAGGCGCGGCGGCTGCCCCACATCCATGGCTGGGCGGGGATAGACGCGTGGGCGGAAACCCGCACGCCGTCACCCTGAACTTGTTTCAGGGTCCGGATGGTCACCCGACTGGGAGGCGGAGAACTGGATCCTGAAACAAGTTCAGGATGACGGGATGACGGGATGACGGGATGACGGGATGGAGGAAGCGCGGAGCCTGGCCTTAGAACCTGAACGCGGTCCCGACGTAGACGGCCTGGCTGTCGCGGCGCGGATCGGCCAGCGCCTCGAGCCGGTCGCGCTGGATCTTGTAGCGGACCCCGCCGGTGACATCGAGGTTTCGGGCGATCCGGTAGGAACCGCCGATTCCGACCGTGTAGCTCTCCTCCTCGGCGATGATCCGAGGCGTTTCCGGATCGACCTTGGCGGCTCCGGCCTCGGCGCGGGCCGTGAAGCGGCTGCCCGAATAGCTAACTCCGACCTCCGCGGCCTTGCGGCCGCCGGGGATGGTGCCGCCCTTGACGGAATCGACGTCGCCGGACAGCGCGAAGCGCTTCCAGCCGACCGAGGCGCCGAGATTGTAGACAGTGGGCGTGATCGCCGTGACCGGAGTCGCAGACACGTCGGCGGCGCGGCGAAGCGCTCCGGCCGGGGTCGCGGCACGGGCGCGAATGGCGACCCGGATCGATTGGCTGCGGTTGACGGAGGTCGGGGCCGGAGTGAACCGGAAGCTGTTCGCCTGGACCCCGCGGCGGGCGAGCTCGGCGGCGAGGCGGGGATCGGCGACGGCGGGGGTGAAGGTACCGGCGCGGAGCGAGGCGGCCGGCCTCGCCTTCTTGATCGTCTGGTTGCTTGCGGCGAGCGCGGGCGTGAGAATCAGCGAAAGCGCGACAAGCGCCGCGCTTCCCCCTGCCCCGATGCCACCAAGCTTCACAATCACGTCACGCGACTCCGTCTCGCAGCGGATGTAGTACGTCCTTGGCGGTCAAACCAGCGAAGCGGACAGGGCGGGCACGAATCGTTCCGGCATGTTGCATCTTTTCCACAGCCCCGCATTCACGTGGCAGCAATACGCTCGACCCGGCACTTGGCTCCCTGTAGGATTCGCAGGCTCGGAGAGACGGCTTGCCGCCTGCGTGGCGCGTTCTATAACGGCGCTCGACCCCCTCGTAGTTTCCAAGGACACAAGCTTCATGCGACGCCCTGATATCCTGGCCCTGACGATCGTCGGAGCCCTTGGCCTCTCCGCCTGCGACTTCGTTCGCGAGGACATCAACAAGTCGCTTGGGCGAAGCAGCGGCAACCGGGTGCGCGAGGCGGATCTCGCCGCGTCGCAGGTGACGACGATCGGGGTCAATTCCTACCTCTGGCGCGCCGCGCTCGAGACTCTCTCCTTCGCCCCCATGGCCCAGGTCGATTCGAACGGCGGGGTGATGGTTACCGACTGGTACAGCAATCCGAGCTCGCCGGGCGAGCGGGTCAAGGTCACCGCGACCATCCTCGACCGCGACCTTCGCGCCGACGCCCTTCGCATCGCCGCCTCTCGCCAGGTGCTGAGCGCCGGCCAGTGGGTCGATGCTCCGGTGGCGGCGGCGACCGTCCAGAAGCTCGAGGAGATCATCCTCACACGCGCCCGCGACCTTCGCCGGAACGCCATCGCAAGCTAAGGAATCTTTGATGGCGGCGCGTTTCAACCCGCTCGAGGCCGACGCGCGCTGGCAGAAGCTGTGGGAGGAGCAAGGCACCTTCCACGCTTCCGGCGACGGCGACCGGCCTCGCGCCTACGTCCTGGAGATGTTCCCCTATCCTTCGGGGCGCATCCATATGGGCCATGTCCGCAACTATACGATGGGCGACGTGCTTGCCCGCTACCGCCGGATGAGCGGCTTCGACGTGCTCCACCCGATGGGCTGGGACGCCTTCGGGATGCCCGCCGAGAATGCGGCGATGGAGAAGAAGGTCCATCCGGGCGCCTGGACCCGGTCGAACATCGACACGATGCGCGCCCAGCTCAAGCGGCTCGGCTTCGCGCTCGACTGGAGCCGCGAGCTCGCCACCTGCGATCCTTCCTATTACGGCCATGAGCAGGCCCTGTTTCTCGACCTCCACGAGGCGGGGCTGGTCTACCGCAAGCAGAGCGAAGTGAACTGGGACCCGGTCGACATGACCGTCCTCGCCAACGAGCAGGTGATCGACGGCCGCGGCTGGCGCTCGGGCGCCCTGGTCGAGCGGCGCAAGCTCAGCCAGTGGTTCCTGAAGATCACCGACTTCGCCGACGAGCTTCTCGACGGGCTGGGCCGGCTCGACCAATGGCCCGACAAGGTCCGGCTGATGCAGGAGAACTGGATCGGAAAGAGCCAGGGGATGCGCTTCCGGTTCGACCTCGAAACTCCCCTCACTGGAAGGGAGGGGCCGGGGGTGGGTTCCGCCGAAGGCGGCCGAACCTCCAAGTCAGATGGCTCGCTCCGCTCGCCACCCACCCCCGACCCCTCTCTTGCAGGGAGGGGGATAGACTCCTTCGAAGTCTTCACCACCCGTCCGGACACCATCTTCGGAGCGAGCTTCGCCGCCATTTCTCCGGATCACCCGATCGCGGCGGCTCTTGCGGAGTCCAACCCGGCGCTCGCCGACTTCATCGCGGAGTGCAAGCAGGGCGGCACCACCGCCGCCGAGCTGGAAACCGCGGAGAAGAAGGGCTTCGACACCGGCGTCCGGGTGATCCACCCGCTCGATCCGACATGGACCCTGCCCCTCTACGTCGCCAATTTCGTCCTGATGGACTATGGCACCGGCGCCATCTTCGGCTGTCCCGCGCACGACCAGCGCGACCTCGATTTCGCCCGCAAATACGGACTGCCCGTGACCCGGGTCGTGGCGCCCTCGCCCGAGGAGGCGGAGGAGCCGATCGGCGAGGAAGCCTATTCCGGGCCGGGCCGGCTGGTGAACAGCCGCTTCCTCGACGGCCTCACCGCCGAGGACGCGATCCGCGAGGTGATCGCCCGCGCCGAGGCGGAGGGCTGGGGCGAGGGCACGACCGTGTGGCGGCTCCGCGACTGGGGAGTTTCGAGGCAGCGTTACTGGGGGACCCCGATCCCGATCGTCCATTGCGACGCCTGCGGGCCCGTCGCGGTGCCCCGCGACCGGCTGCCGGTGGTCCTGCCCGAGGATATCGACTTCGAGACCCCGGGCAATCCGCTCGACCGCCACCCGACCTGGAGCAGGATCGACTGCCCGGATTGCGGCGGCCCGGCCCGGCGCGAGACCGACACGCTCGACACGTTCGTCGATTCCTCCTGGTACTTCATCCGCTTCGCGAGCCAGCCGGCCGACGCCCCGTTCGACCGGGCGGAGGCGGAACGCTGGCTCCCCGTCGATCAATATATCGGCGGAGTGGAGCATGCGATCCTCCACCTCCTCTACGCCCGCTTCTGGACCCGGGCGCTCCAGCGCATCGGCAGGCTGGACGTCGAGGAGCCGTTCAAGGGGCTCTTCACCCAGGGCATGGTCACCCACGTCACCTTCCAGGATTCCGAGGGCAAGTGGCTGACCCCGGAAGAGGCGGAAGGCCATGCCGGGCCCGTCACTCGCGGCCGGGTCGAGAAGATGTCCAAGTCGAAGCGCAACACGGTCGATCCGGAGCCGATCGTCGACCAGTACGGCGCCGACGCGGTCCGCTGGTTCATGCTCTCCGACAGCCCGCCCGAGCGAGACCTCGAGTGGAGCGAGGCCGGGATCCAGGGCAGCTGGCGCTTCGTCCAGAGAATCTGGCGCCTCGCCGCCGAAGAGGCGGGCCGGGGATCGTCGACCTGGCTCGGCGGCGGCGGCGGCGGCGGCGGCGACATGGCGCTCGAGCGCAAGGTCCATCGCACCATCGCAGCCGTCGGGGCCAATATCGAGGCGCTGGCCTTCAACAAGGCGGTGGCCAATCTCTACGAGCTGACCAACGCCCTCGAGAAAGCGCCGGCCTCCCCCTCGCGAAGCCGGGCGGTCGAGACCCTGATCCGACTTGCAGCGCCTATGGTGCCGCATCTCGCCGAGGAAGCCTGGGCGGCGATGGGGCGGGAAGGGGCGATCGCTTTGGCGCAATGGCCCGTTGCCGACCCCGATCTGCTGGTCGAGGAAGAGGTGACGATCGCCGTCCAGGTCAACGGCAAGCTGCGCGACACCCTGACCGCGCCAAAGGGCAGTGCGAAGGAGGCTCTCGAGGAGATGGCGCTTGCGTCGGAGAAGGTCATTCGAGCGCTCGAGGGCAAGGCGCCGCGCAAGGTGATCGTCGTCCCCGACCGCCTCGTGAACGTCGTCGCATGAGGCACGGCCGCCCCAATTACGCTCGCCCTGAGCCCACCCCCGCTCGCCCTGAGCCTACCCCCGCTCGCCCTGAGCTTGTCGAAGGGCCTTCCTTTTCCCGCAACAAGGGGAGGAAGAGGCTTCGACAGGCTCAGCCTGAACGGCGGGCATTTGGCGTCGGCCTCCTCGTCGCGACTTCCCTCCTCCTCGCCGGCTGCGGGCTTCAGCCGCTCTATGGCGGCGGTGCGGCCGGCCCCGTGGCGCAGACCCTGCGCTCGGTGACGGTCGCTCCGATCGAAGGCCGAGCCGGGTGGCTGGTCCGAACGGCTCTGGAAGATCGCCTCGGCGCTCCGCCGGCCGGCGGCGCGGCCTACCGGCTCGAAGTATTGCTCGACGACGAGATCGCCGGCTTCGGGATCCGCCGCGACGACGCCGTCACCCGCGAGCGGCGGACGCTTAGGGCGCGCTACCGGCTGGTCGACTCCGCCAAGGGGACGGTCCTTCTCGACGCCACCGCGGGCTCGGACGCCGGGATCGACGTCGTCGGCTCCGAATATGCCACGGTCGCCGCCGAGCAGACCGCGCTCGAACGGCTTTCGAAGGAGGTGGCGGACCAGATCGTCACCCGGGTCGCCCTTTACGCTCGGCGCACCGGCAACGCCCCATGAAGGCCAAAAGGGCCGAAATGGAGCGAGCGCTGAGGAGCCCTTCGGCCTATCGCTTCTTCCTCCTCTACGGCCCGGACGATTCGGGTTCCCATTCCCTGATCAAGGTGGCGGCGGCGGGGGCCGGAGCGCAGGCCGAGCGGGTGGAGCTGACCGGTGCGGAGCTCAAGGGGGACCCGGCCCGGCTCGCCGACGAGGCCGCTTCGATTTCCCTGTTCGGGGGCGCCCGCTATATCGTCGTCCAGCCGGCCGGGGACGAGTGCCTGGCGGCGGTGGAAGCCCTCATTCAGGCGCCCGCGGCAGGAAACCCCGTCCTTCTTATAGCCGGCGCCCTCAAGCCGACCTCCAAGCTGCTCAAGCTCGCTTTGGCCGAGCCGGCCGCTCTGGCCCTGGCCAGCTATGCCCCGGAGGGGCAGGAGGCCGAGCGGCTGGTGACCGAAATGGCGCGATCCGAGGGACTGACGGTACGCTCCGACGTCGCCCGCCGGCTTGCCGACGCCTGCGCCGGCAACCGGGCCATATTGACGCTCGAGCTCCAGAAGTTGGCTTTGTACCTGGATTCCGAGCCCGAGCGGCCGAAGGCGCTCGACCATGAGGCGCTCGACGCGGTCGGCGCGGCGGCCGAGGAAGGCGATCTCAGCCGCTTGGTCGACAGCGTCGGCAACGGCAATGCCGCGATGCTCCAGGCCGAGCTCCTCCGGCTCTCGAGCGAAGGCATAGAGGGGATCCCGCTGATCCGGGCGGTGCTCCGCCGGATGAGCCTGCTCTCCCGCCTCAGAGCCCAGGTCGAGCGCGGCTCGAGCCCCGGCGCAGTCATGGCGTCAGCTGGTAAGTCTCTGTTCTGGAAAGAGAAAGACTCGATAGGCCAACAGCTTTCGAGATGGCGGTCGGACGCCCTGGCGCGAAGCGTCAGCCGCCTGCTTGAGGCGGAACGCCAGGTCAAGGCCTCAGGCGGCCTCGGTCCGACCGCGGTCGACGAGGAGCTGTTCGCAATCTGCCGCCAGGCGGCGCGGCTGCGCTAGGGGCGGGGGGCGAAAGCCGTCCTTGCGAGGAGCGAAGCGACGAAGCAATCCAGCGGGCCTCCGCGGTCGCTGGATTGCTTCGCTGCGCTCGCAATGACGGTGGTTGGAGCGGGGCGAAACCCGGCATTGTTACAGCCCCAACGTCACCCTGAACTCGTTTCAGGGTCCAGCACCCCACCCGCTCGGCGGCTCCACGCTGGATGCTGAAACAAGTTCAGCATGACGACCTGGCCGAATGCCGAGACTAGATCTTCTCGCCCGAGAGCCGCTGGCAGATCATGTCGAGCTGGTCGAGGGTCGAATAATTGAGCGCCACGACTCCCCCGTCGGGCTTGTGGGCGATCTTGACCTTGAGGCCCAGCATGTCGCCGAGCTGGCGCTCGAGCGCCTCGATGTCGGCGCCGGCGCCCTTGATCTCGAGCCGGCCCTGGCGCTCGCGGCCGGGCTTTCCGAAACGGGCCAGCTTCTCGACCTGCCGGACCGACAGGCCCCGTTCGACGGCGTCGCGGGCCAGGCCTTCCGGATCGCTCGCTCCGATCAGCGCCCGGGCATGGCCCATGCTCAGCTGTCCGGTCTCCACCAGATTCCTCACCTTTTCAGGGAGGTCGAGCAATCTCATCAGGTTGGAGATATGGCTCCGGCTCTTGCTGACGAGCTTCCCGAGCTCTTCCTGGGTGTGCCCATATTCGTTGATCAGCCGCCTGTAGCCCTCGGCCTCCTCCAGCGCGTTGAGGTCGCGGCGCTGGATATTCTCGAGCAAGGCGACTTCGAGAGTCTCCGCGTCGTCGAAATCGCGGACGATGACCGGAATTTCGTGAAGCCGGGCGCGCTGCGCCGCCCGCCAGCGCCGCTCGCCCGCGACGATCTGGTAATTGTGGCCGTGCGGCCGGACGACGATGGGCTGGATAAGGCCGCGCTGCCGGATCGAGGCGGCGAGCTCCTCCAGCGCCTCCTCGTCGAAATGGCGGCGCGGCTGATCGGGATGGGGCTCGATCGACGAGACCGGCATCATCTGGATCCCGCCCCGCACCGGAGCGGCTCCGCCGGATACCGGAGCCTCCTGCGCCACCTCGCCGAGAAGCGAGGAGAGGCCCCGGCCGAGGCCGGAAGGGCGCTTGCGGGCGGGCGCGTCGTCGCTCATGCCGCGGCCGCCGCCTTGGGAAGCCGGCCGATCAGCTCGCGCGCCAGGGCGATATAGGCTTCCGAGCCCGGGCAGCGATGGTCGTAGATGAGCGCCGGAATGCCGTGGCTGGGCGCTTCGGAAAGCCGGACGTTGCGCGGGATGACCGTCTCGAACACGACCTTGCCCAGGCAGGCCCGAACGTCGTCGGCGACCTGCGAGGAAAGGTTGTTGCGCCGGTCGAACATGGTCAGCGCAACCCCCAGGATCGAAAGCTCCGGATTGAACCTCGCACGGATCCGCTCGATCGTCTGGAGGAGCTGGCTAAGTCCTTCCAATGCAAAGAATTCCGTTTGAAGCGGAACCAGGATGGACTGGGCTGCGACGAGTGCGTTGATGGTCAGGAGCCCAAGGCTGGGCGGGCAGTCGATAAGGCAGACGTCCCACCGGGCGGGCGCCGCGTCGAAGGCATTGTCGAGACGGTGGGTTCGTTCCTCCAGCGCGACGAGCTCGATCTCGGCGCCGGACAGGTCGACCGTGGCGGGCACCAGGTCGAGCCTCGGCACCCTGGTCGGGACCACCGCCTCTTCGAGCGTCGCTCCGCCGGTGAGGACATCGTAGCTGGACCGGTCGCGAAGCGCGTGGCCGATCCCGAGACCCGTCGAGGCATTGCCCTGCGGATCGAGGTCGATGAGAAGCATTCGCCAACCGGTGGCGGAGAGTGCGGTGGCGAGGTTGATCGCCGTCGTCGTCTTGCCGACCCCGCCTTTCTGGTTGGCGACCGCGATTCGGATCAAGATCTTCCCCTCGGCTTGCGGCGAACCCCGGTTGCGACGACGATCTGGGCTTCCTCGTCGGTCACGCTGGGTTCGAGACGGAAATCACCCTGCCACGAAGATCGCGCCTCTTCCAGTTCGGACTTGGCGTTTCGACCCTTTGGAAGGATCCAGACCGTCTCGGGAGTGGAAAAACGCTCGGCCAGTTCGAGAAGCTTCGGCAAGGGCGCAAAGGCGCGCGCGCTGATGACGTCAAAGGCTCGCGTCGGGACGGTTTCCAACCTGGAGCAAAGGATCTCGACCCGCTCCTGGATTCCGAGCACCGATGCTGCGGCGCGAAGAAACTCTGCCCTGAGCCGGCGAGACTCGACGAGGACCACCAGGGCTTCATGAAAAAGCGGAACCAGCAGGCCCGGAAAGCCAGCGCCGGTCCCCAGATCCAGCCAAGAGCTCCCGCTCGCCGGGGCGAATCGGATCAATTGGGCCGAATCCAGGATATGGCGTTCCCAGAGTGTCTCGAGCGAGCCCTTGGAAACCAGATTCTGCCGCGCATTCTCCGCTCTAAGCAAATCGGCGAAGGCCTCCAGACGATCGATTGTTTCACGTGGAACATCGATTTGGTCCCGGGCTTCGGCCTCGTTCATCAGGCGGCCTTCCGCCGCGAATGGACCAGGATCGCGGCCAGCGCCGCCGGGGTGATCCCACGGATCCGCCGTGCCGCACCCAGGGTCGAAGGTCGCGCCGCATCAAGGCGCTCGACCATCTCCAACGACAGGCCGGGGATCGCGCGATAATCGATCTCGGTGGGAATGCGGACCTTCTCGTCGCTGCGAAGGCGGGCCACTTCCGTCTGCTGACGCTCTACATAAGGCGCGTAGCGATGGTCTTCCACGGCCTCCTCGATCAGGGGTCGGGCGAATTCCGCCAGCCCGGGATCAACCTTCAGCAACCCGGACGTCTCCAACTGCGGAAAGCGGAGCCATTCCGAAAGCGGACGCCGGCGACCGTCGTCGCTGACCTCCACCCCGCGTTCCCGGAGCTGCGCACCCGAGCGCACAACCGCCAGCCGGATCTCCAGGGCCTCCCGCGAAATCCGGCGGGCGTCGAAGTGAGCGCGCCGCTCGGGCCCGACGCACCCGGCGGCGATAGCCTTGGGAGTAAGTCGGGCTTCGGCATTGTCGGCGCGAAGCCTCAGCCGGAATTCCGCCCGCGCCGTAAGCATCCGATAGGGTTCGGTAACGCCCTGGAGGGTGAGGTCGTCGACCATCACTCCGATATAGCTCTGGCTTCGATCGAACAGGAGCGGCGCTCGCCCACCGGCCCAGGCGGCCGCGTTGGCGCCGGCGACCAGCCCCTGCGCCGCGGCCTCCTCGTAACCGGTGGTGCCGTTGATCTGCCCGGCCAGATACAGTCCTTCGACGTCTCGCACCCCCAGGGTCGGCTCGAGGATCCTGGGATCGACATGATCATATTCCACGGCATAGCCGGGCTGGACGATCTCGGTCCGCTCGAGACCCGCCATCGACCGCACCATGGCCAGCTGCACGTCCTCCGGAAGCGAGGTCGAAATCCCGTTCGGATAGACTGCCGGATCGTCCAGTCCTTCCGGCTCCAGGAATATCTGATGACCGTCGCGATCGGCGAAGCGATGGACCTTGTCCTCGATCGACGGGCAATAGCGCGGCCCGACCCCGCTGATGTCGCCCGCGAACAGCGGCGAGCGGTGCAGGCTGGACCGGATGATCTCATGCGTCGCCGGGTTGGTCCGGGTGATCGCGCAAAAGAGTTGAGGTGCGGGACGGCTCGGAGTCATCGGCGACAGAGTCCAGGGGGCATCGTCCGATTCCTGCCGCTCCAGCGAAGCCCAGTCGACGGTACGGCCGTCGAGGCGGGGCGGAGTCCCGGTCTTCAGCCGGGCCAGCGGGAGCCCGAGCTCTCGAAGCTGGAGCGCAAGCGCCGTTGCCGAACGCTCCCCGATCCGGCCGCCAGACCGGCTGGTCCGTCCGAAATGAAGCTTGGCGCCCAGGAACGTCCCGGTCGCCAGCACGACGGCCTTCGCCTTCAAAGCCCGGCCATCGGCGAGATCGAGCCCGGTGATCCGCCGGCCGTCCAGACGAAGCGCGGCGGCTTCCCCCTCGACGATCTCGAGACCCTCCAGCGCGCCGAGCAGGCCATGGATGGCCGCCTTGAACAACCGGCGGTCCGCCTGCACCCGGGGGCCCCTGACCGCCGCCCCCTTGCTGGCGTTCAGCATTCGATAGTGGATTCCTGCGGAGTCGGCCGCTCGGCCGATCAGCCCGTCGAAGGCGTCGACCTCGCGGACGAGATGGCCCTTGCCCAGGCCGCCAATCGCAGGGTTGCAGGACATCGCCCCGATCTGCCCGCGTTCGAAGCTGACCAGCGCCACCCGAGCGCCCATCCGAGCCGCCACCGCAGCCGCCTCGCACCCGGAATGGCCGCCGCCCACGACGATGATGTCGAAATCTGAATTCACAAGGCGGCCTCTACATGTTCCACGTGGAACAATGAACAGGGATGATAGCACCAGGGCCTGATCGGCCTAGCTTGATCCGTCATTGCGAGGAGCGAAGCGACGAAGCAATCCAGGTCCCCAAGGCCGCCCTGGATTGCTTCACTATGCTCGCAATGACGGAGGTGATTCGGACCTGAGCGATCATGCTCCAGGCTGAACCGAAAAGTTCAATTGGCCAGAGCCAACCCCTCCCCGCAGGGGAGAGGGGTTGGCACCGAGCAGATCCTGATTTCGATACAGCCTACTTGCCGATGCAGAAGCGCCCAAACAGCATATCCAGCATGTCTTCCACTCCGGCCCTTCCGGTAACCCGATCCAGCTCGGCCCGGGCCTGGCGAAGCGCCTCGGCAGCGATCAGCATATCGCTTCCCCCGGTTTCACGCAGCTGCTCCCGGGCCTGGCCGATGGCTTCCCGCTGCCGGGCGTTGAGGGCGAAATCCTGTTCGGCCGGAAGCAACGTCCCGGCCCGGGCGATCAGCGCCGCCACCAATTGCCGAATGCCGGCGCCTGTGACCGCCGAGACCCGAACGTCCGCGGCCCGGTCCGGAGCCTCGAGGTCGCACTTGGACTGGACCAGGAGCGTCCTGCCTCCGTTCGGCGCATCCGCCGGATCGCCGAGCCAGAGGATGAGGTCCGCGGATCCTAGGCTTTCCAGGCCCCGAGCGACCCCGATGGCCTCGACCTCGTCCGGGCTCTCCCGAATCCCCGCCGTGTCGATGAACAAGAAGGGCACGCCCCCGATCGCGGTCGGCGCCTCGATGAGATCGCGCGTCGTTCCCGGTACGGCGGACGTTATCGCTGCCTCGCGCTGTACTAATATGTTGAGAAGGCTGGACTTTCCGGCATTGGGCGGCCCCGCGATGACCACCCGGATTCCGTCCCGCAGCCGCTCCGCCGCCGGTGCCTCGATCAGGGCGTCCATTTCGGCGGCGAGGGCCGTCAAATCCTCGGCCCAGCCCGCCGGCCAGGATTCTCCGACTTCGCCTTCGTCTGAGAAATCGAGCGCCGCCTCGAGCGAAGCCGAGAGGCACAGGAGGCGCTGACGCCATGCCTCCACTTTCCGGCTTAGAGCGCCCCCCGCCATGGCAAGCGCGGCGCGCCGCTGGGACCGGGTCTCGGCGGCGAGCAGGTCGGCGAGCCCCTCCGCTTCGGCCAGGTCGATCCGCCCGTTCTCGAAGGCCCGGCGGGTGAATTCGCCCGGCTCCGCGGGCCGAAGCCCTTCAAGCTCCGCCAAGGCCTCCAGGACGCCCGCCACCACCGCCCGCCCGCCATGGAGGTGAAGCTCGGCCAAATCCTCCCCGGTGGCGCTGCGGGGCCCCGGAAAACGAAGGACGAGGGCCCGGTCGAGGAGCTCGTCCCGCTGGCGCAGGCTGGCCAGGGTCGCCCTCCGCGGCTCCGGAAGCTTCCCGGCGAGCGCCTCGAGGGCCGAGTCCGCGTCAGGCCCGCTGATCCGAATCACGGCCAGCGCGGCGGGCGGGCTTCCGGAAGAAAGGGCGAAGATGGTGTCGTTCATGCTCGAAATCCGTTCGGCCTGAGCGTGTCGAAGGCCATTCCTTCGCTTCCTTCCTCTCGGGACGGAAAGACAAGGGCTTCGACAAGCTCGGCCCGAACGGAGGGAGGGGGAGTTACTGACCCTTCTTCCCGCCCATCCCCTCCAGCATCGAGCGCCACATCGCCATGCCCGCTTCGTTCATCGGGCCCCAGGCCTTCATCATCTCCGCCGCCGATTCGGCGGTGAGGCCCTCGTCCGCCGCCTTGGTCATGCGCTGGACATAGGCTTCGTGGACCGGGGTGAGGTCCGGAAGGCCGAGGAAGCGCCGAGCCTCCTCGGGGGTGCAGTCGACGTCGACGCTGATCTTCATGGCCGGTCCTTCCGCTGGTCTGGCTGCTATGTGTATAGAAGCGCCGCCCGACACAAGGAGAAGCCGAAATGGGGACCATCCGGATCGATACGCTCGAAGGCGGGGAAAGCTTCGGCGCCTACGCCGCCGAGCCGGAGGGCGCGCCCCGGGCGGCCATCCTCGTCATCCAGGAGATATTCGGGATCAACGAGGGCATCAGGCGCAAATGCGAGTCCTGGGCCGCCAAGGGCTATCTCGCTTTGGCGCCGGACCTGTTCTGGAGGCTGGAGCCCGGGGTCCAGCTCGATCCCGACGTTCCGCAAGAGTTCAGCCGGGCGCTCGACCTGATGGGCCGGTTCGACCAGGACCAGGGCGTTATCGACATCGAGGCGACGATCCGGGTCGCCCGGGCCCGTCTGGGCGAAGGGGGCAAGGTGGGGGTCGTCGGCTATTGCCTCGGCGGCCGGCTCGCTTATCTGGCCGCCGCCCGCACCGATTCCGACGCCAGCGTGGGCTATTACGCGGTCTCCCTGCCCGACATCCTGCACGAGAAGAACGCGATTCCCCGGCCGCTGATGCTCCACATCGCCGGCGCCGACCATTTCGTCGACGAAGCGGCGCAGCGCGCGATGCACGAGGGCCTGGACGGCCATCCCCGAATCACCCTCCACGATTATCCGGGCGAGGACCATGGCTTCGCCGCGGAGATGGGCAGGCGCCGAAGCGAGGAAGCCGCCCGGCTCGCCGACGGCCGCACGGAAGAGTTCTTCGCGGCGCACTTGAAATAGGGCCGGCCTGAGCCATTCCGTCATTGCGAGGAGCGGAGCGACGCGGCAATCCAGCGGTGTAGACGCAGCACCGGATTGCTTCGCTACACTCGCAATGACGGAGTGATCATGACCGACGCCTACGCCTTCACCCTCAAGCGCACCGGCGGCCCCGAGATGCTCGAGGCCGAGCATATCGACACGCCCCGGCCCGGCCCCGGCGAGGTGCTGGTGCGCAATGAAGCGGTCGGCCTGAACTTCATCGACACCTATCATCGCTCGGGCTTCTACAAGCTGCCATTGCCGTCCGGCCTTGGCGGCGAAGGCGCCGGGGTCGTGGAGGCCGTGGGCGAGGACGTCGCCGGATTCCGCGATGGGGACCGGGTCGGTTATTTCACTGGGCCGCTCGGCTCCTACGCCACCCACCGCACGATCGCCGCCGACAGGCTGGTCAGGCTGCCCGATTCGATAAGCTCGAAGGACGCCGCGGGCGCCATGCTCAAGGGCTGCACCGCCGAATATCTCATCGAGCGCTGCGCCCGGGTGGAATCGGGGCAGACCGTGCTCGTCCATGCCGCGGCGGGCGGAATGGGCTCGATCCTGGTCCAGTGGCTGAAGGCGATCGGCGCCAAGGTGATCGCCCATGCCGGCGACAGCCGAAAGGCGGCGCTGGCCTCGGAGCTCGGAGCAGACCACGCTCTGTGCTGCCCTCTGGATGAGCTCGCTGCCGAGGTGCGCACCCTGACCGGCGGCCGGGGCGTCCCGGTCGTCCTCGACGGGGTCGGAGAGTCGAGCTGGAAGGCGTCGCTCGGCTCGGTCGCCCGCCGCGGCCTCCTCGTCACCTACGGCAACGCCTCCGGACCGGTCCCGCCTTTCTCGGCGCTCGACCTTCTCGGCGCCGGCTCGATCTTCGTCACCCGGCCGACCCTGGCCGATTATTGCAAGAGCAACGAGGAGATGGCGGCCTCGGCGGCACGCCTGTTCGAGATGATCGGGAAAGGCTCGGTGGCGGTGCGGATCGGCGCAACCTTCCCCCTGCTCGAGGCCGCCGACGCCCACCGGGCGATCGAGGCGCGGGCGACCACGGGTTCGACGGTCCTGATTCCCTAACTCGTCATTGCGAGCGTAGCGAAGCAATCCAGAGCGGCCTCTGAGGCCCGCTGGATTGCTTCGTCGCTTCGCTCCTCGCAATGACGGCCAGGGAGGCGCTTTGGACCGCCCCTTTCTCGCTTACTGGTTCATCGAGGCGAAGAAATCCTCGTTCGACTTGGCGTCCTTCATCTTGTCGAGAAGGAACTGCATCGCGTCGACCGTGCCCATCTGCATGAGGATCCGGCGAAGCACCCACATCTTGGAGAGAGTCGCCTGATCGACGAGCAGCTCCTCCTTGCGGGTGCCGGACTTGCCGACGTCGAGCGACGGGAAGATCCGCTTGTCGCTGACCTTGCGGTCGAGCACGATCTCCGAGTTGCCGGTGCCCTTGAACTCCTCGAAGATGACCTCGTCCATCTTGGAGCCGGTATCGATCAGCGCGGTGGCGATGATCGAGAGCGATCCGCCTTCCTCGATGTTGCGCGCCGCTCCGAAGAAGCGCTTCGGGCGCTGAAGGGCGTTGGCGTCGACGCCGCCGGTCAGCACCTTGCCCGACGACGGCACGACAGTGTTGTAGGCCCGGCCGAGGCGGGTGATCGAGTCGAGGAGGATGACGACGTCCTTCTTGTGCTCGACGAGGCGCTTGGCCTTCTCGATCACCATTTCGGCGACCTGGACGTGTCGGCTTGCCGGCTCGTCGAAGGTGGAGGAGATGACCTCGCCCTTCACCGACCTCTGCATGTCGGTGACCTCCTCCGGCCGCTCGTCGATGAGCAGGACGATGAGGAAGACCTCGGGATGGTTGTCGGTGATCGCCCGGGCGATGTTCTGGAGGAGCACGGTCTTGCCGGTCCTGGGCGGAGCGACGATCAGCGCGCGCTGGCCCTTGCCCTGCGGCGAGATGATGTCGATCACCCGCGCCGACTTGTCCTTCACCGTCGGATCGGCGCTGTCGAGCGTCAGCTTCTCGTCCGGATAGAGCGGCGTGAGATTGTCGAAGTTGACGCGATGGCGGACCGCGTCGGGATCGTCGAAATTGACCGAGACCAGCCGGACGAGGGCGAAATAGCGCTCGCCGTCCTTCGGCCCGCGAATCTCGCCTTCTACCGTGTCGCCCGTCCTGAGCCCGAATTTCCGAACCTGATTCGGCGCCACATAGATATCGTCGGGGCCGGCGAGATAATTGGCCTCGGGCGATCTCAGGAAGCCGAAACCGTCGGGGAGCACCTCGATCGTGCCCTGGCCCATGATCTCCTCGCCATTCTCGGCCTGGACCTTGAGGATCGAGAACATCAGCTCCTGCTTGCGCAGGGTCGAGGCCCCCTCGATCCCGAGCTCTTCGGCCATTGCGACGAGATCGGCGGGGGATTTTTGCTTCAAGTCTTTGAGATGCATGGAGAATTTACTCGGAAATTGGGATTGTCGACAAGCCGCGCGGGTCAGGGATGTGGCGGCTGGGGGATTCCTGCACGGACGGCAGGCGAACGACTGTAGGCGCGTTAGGCTCCGCGATTTTTCAAGTCAATGGGGTCCCCGTCATTGCGAGGAGCGAAGCGACGAAGCAATCCAGCGGGCGTCCGACTCGGCACTGATTTGCTTCGTTTCGCTCGCAATGACGGAGCGGTCCTATTTCCAGGAGCCCGTCAGAACGGCTTCACGATCACCATCACCACGATCAGAACCACAGCGATCCCCGGTATCTCGTTCATCATCCTGAGGCCCCGCCCGCTCAGCGCCCGCTCGCCCTTCGCCAGCTTTCGGCCGTAGCCCACCATCCAGCCATGATAGGCGGACAGTGCGACGACGAGGATGAACTTGGCCTGGAACCAGCCCATCACCCAGGCCTGGGTCGTCCAGGCCAGCGACAGGCCGAAGATCCAGACCATGATCATTGCCGGAGTGATGATGATCCGCCTGAGCTTGCGCTCCCGCTCGATCCATCTCTGCTCCTCGGCCGAGCCCGGCGCCGCCTCCTGGTGATAGACGTAGAAGCGCGGAAGCATGAACAGTCCCGCGATCCAGAAGATCACGAAGATGACATGGCCGGCCTTGAGCCAGGCGTAGGTCAAGCTGAGGGCGCTCGAGAGTGCATCGATCACGCGCGCACCAGCTCGATGAGCTTCTCGACGTTGCGGATCGGCGTGTCCGGCAAGATGCCATGCCCCAGATTGAAGATATGCGGTCGCCCCGCCAGCGTAGATAGGACTCGCCGCACACCGCTTTCAAGCGCCTCGCCGCCGGCGATCAAGGCGAGCGGGTCGAGATTGCCCTGCACCGGCATGCCCGCGGGCAGGACCTTGTCCGCCCAGGCGGGGTCGACCGTCTCGTCGAGACCGATCGCGTCCACCCCCGTTTCCCGGGCATAAGCGGCGAGCTTGCCGCCGGCGCCCTTGGGGAAGCCGATGATCGGAGTTCCGGGATTGCGGTCCTTGAAGTCGGCGACGATTCCGGCGGTCGGAGCGATCACCCAGCGCTCGAACTGCGCCGGCGAAAGGCTCCCGGCCCAGCTGTCGAACAATTGGACCGCCTCGACCCCGCTCTCCACCTGCCGGGAGAGATAGTCGACGGTGAGCCCGGATATGGAGTCGATGATGGCCTGGAAGGCCCCAGGATCGCCATAGGCGAGCCTTCGGGCCTCGCCCTGGTCCTTGCTGCCCTGCCCGGCCACCATGTAGGTGGCGACCGTCCAGGGGCTGCCCGCGAAACCGAGGAAAGTCGTGTCTTCCGGGAGACAGGCGGCGACTTTCTCCACAGTCCGGTAGACCGGGTCCAGACGGCCGAGGGCCGAGTCGAGCCCGGCCAGGGCCGAGTCGACGAGGGGCGGCGACAAGCGCGGCCCTTCCCCCGCCTCGAAGCGCAGGTCCTGGCCCAAAGCGAAGGGCACCATCAGGATGTCCGAGAACAGGATCGCTCCGTCGAAGCCGAAGCGGCGGAGCGGCTGCAGGGTCACCTCGGCCGCGGCGTCGGGATCCAGAGCGAGGTCGAGGAAGCCGCCTTTGTCCGCCCTCAAGGCCCGGTATTCGGGCAAATAGCGGCCGGCCTGGCGCATCAGCCATAGCGGAGTTTTCTCGGCTTTTCGGCCGTTTAGCACGGCGAGCAGAGGCTTTTCGGCAACGGCCATAAACGGGAGGGCTCCGCTCTACTCTCTATAAGATTCTTATATAAAGAGAGTCTGTTGTAGGTTGTAGGAAGGCGCGTCGCGGGGTTTATTGGCTTCGCCCGATTTTGCAAACAGCTTGACTCTGAACGGTTGGCGCAAGCCCGCGGAGTCGCACGGTCCATCCCCGCTTTCCACAGCCTGCCGGTAAGGAGTTGTTAACCTTTGCGACTCTGTGGACGAAAAAGCGGTTTGCGGGGGCGAACCCTTTCCTTGCAACGCTCCCGAGGCTTGAGCTAGCGATCCCCACATGCTTATCCACAGGCGTCTTTCGGACGGCGTCGCCCCAGCGACCCTTCCCGTCATTGCGAGCGAAGCGAAGCAATCCAGCCCTGTCTTCCGAGGCCCGCTGGATTGCTCCGCTGCGCTCGCAATGACGGGAGGGCGATAGGCGAACCCGCTCTGATGACCGCCCCCCTCCACCTCCACCTCCTCTCCGACTCCACCGGAGAGACTCTGGAAGTCATCGCCACCGCCTGCCTCGCCCAGTTCGAGGGAGTCGACGTCCGCCGCCATTTGTGGCCGATGGTGCGCTCGGAAGGCCATCTCGACCGGGTGCTCGACGATGTCGAGCGGCGGCCCGGCCTCGTCCTCTATACTTTGGTGAACAACACTCTGAGGCGGGATCTGGAGCAGAAGACCCGCCGGCGCGGGATCCATGCAGTGGCCGCCCTCGATCCGGTCACCCACGCTCTTTCCGTCGTCCTCGATCGCGAAGCGGTGGGCCGGCCGGGCCGCCAGCATGCGCTCGACGCCGCCTATTTCGCCCGGGTCGACGCGATCCAGTTCACCATCGCCCATGACGACGGAATCAATTCGGACAATTGGGAGGAGGCGGACATCGTCCTCGCCGGAGTGTCGCGCACGTCCAAGACCCCGACGAGCATCTATCTGGCCAATCGCGGCTACAAGGTCGCCAACATCCCGCTCGTTCCCGAAGCCCCTCCGCCGGCCTCGCTCTTCTCGCTCGATCATCCGCTCGTCGTCGGACTCACCACCAATCCCGATCGCCTCGTCCAGATCCGGCGCAACCGGCTGCTCGCTCTGAACCAGGCGCCCGAGACCGATTATGTCGACATCGAAGCGGTCAACGCCGAGCTCGCCTTCGCCCGGCGTCTGTTCGCCGACAACGACTGGCCGGTGATCGACGTCACCCGCCGCTCGATCGAGGAGACCGCCTTCGCGATCGTCAAGCTCTGCAACGAAAGGCAGGATTCGGCGGCTGCGGCCGGGGCGGGAGAGGGCGCATGAGGCTCCTTCTCGCCTCGAAGAGCGCCGCCCGGAGGCAGATGCTCGAAGCCGCGGGCGTAACCTTCGAGACGGTCGAGGCCGAGCTCGACGAGGAAGCCGCCAAGGCCGGCCTGTGGGGCGCCGGCTTCGACGCCCGCGGGGTGGCCGAGGAGCTGGCCCAGCTCAAGGCCTTGTCCGTCTCCGCCGACGAAGGCGATCTCGTCCTCGGAAGCGACCAGACCCTCGAACGCGACGACGGTACGCTCCTGGGCAAGCCCGCGTCCCGGGACGAGGCCCGGGGGCAGCTCGAGTCGCTGCGCGGCGCCACCCACCGGCTTCACTCCGCGGCCGTCATCGCCCAGGGCGGCGAATCGCTGTGGTGGGGAAGCGAGACCGTCACTCTCACCATGCGCCCGTTCGGCGACTCCTTCCTCGAAGACTATCTCGACCGCGAATATGAGCGGATCCGCTGGAGCGTCGGCGGCTACCGGATCGAGGGGCCCGGGGCTCAGCTCTTCGAGCGTATCGAGGGCAGCCATTTCGCGATCCTCGGAATGCCGCTCCTCCCACTGCTCGCCTACCTGCGCGAGCGCGGGCTGCTGAAGTCGTGACGGCAATGCCCGTCTCTTCCCCTCTCCCGCTTTCCGCGGGAGAGGGAATTCAGGTCGGCGACGAATCCTGATGGGCATCCCCTATGCCGAGGTGATCGGCGACCCGATCGCCCATTCCAAATCGCCCCTCATCCACAAATTCTGGCTGAAGAGCCTCGGAATCGAGGGCGACTATCGATCGACTCGCGTTACAGCCGGTGAGCTTTCAAGCTTCCTTGCCGCCCGCCGCGACGATCCGGACTGGCGCGGCTGCAACGTCACGATGCCGCACAAGCTGGGGGTGGCTGAATTCATGGATCATGTGGATCCCTCCGCCAGGCGCATCGGAGCGATAAACACGATCGTGAATCGCGAAGGGCTTCTGTCGGGGACGAACACCGATTGGCAGGGATTGAACCTTGCGCTTGGCGATTATTCCGCCTCGGGGAAGGACACGGTGCTGATCGGAGCCGGCGGGGCGGCGCGCGCAGCCCTGGAGGAATTGCGACAGGCCGGGCCCCGCTCGCTCGCCATGCTGAATCGCGACACGGCCAAGGCCACCCGGCTGATGGAAGAATTCGGCTTCTCGGGCCCGGCCATGCCGCTCGGCGCCGCGCCGGAAGCCGACCTGCTGATCAATGCCAGTCCGCTCGGCATGGCCGGCTACCCACCGCTCGACATCGATCTTTCCCGGCTCAGAAGCGGGGGCGCGGTCGTCGACATGGTCTACCACCCGGTCGAGACCGCGCTTTTGCGCAATGCGCGATCGCGCGGTCTGATCGCGGTCGACGGGTTGGAAATGCTGGTCTGGCAGGCGTCGATGGCCTTTCAATACTTCTTCCGGACGGGTCCGGAGCAGGCGGACTCCAATGCGCTTCGTGAGCTCCTCACCCGATGATCGTCCTCGGACTCACCGGCTCGATCGGAATGGGCAAGTCCACCGTGGCTAGGATGTTCGCCGAGGAGGGCGTCCCCGTGTTCGATGCCGATGCGGCCGTCCACCGGCTGCAGGGTCCGGACGGAGCGCTGGTCGAGGAGATCGAAGCGCATTTCCCCGGGACCACCGGACGCCATGGCGTCAATCGCGGAGCCCTGGCCGAGCGGGTGCTGGGCGAGCCCGAAGCGCTCCGCCGGCTCGAGGCCCTGGTCCATCCCGCGGTGGCCCGGGAGCGCGAGTCCTTCCTGTCCGCCAATTCCGCCGAGCCGCTCGTCCTGCTCGACATCCCGCTCCTCTTCGAAGCCGGAGGCTCGGAGCGGGTCGACAGGATCGCCGTCGTCTCCGCGCCCTCCGAGGTCCAGCGCGAGCGGGTCCTCGCCCGCCCGGGAATGACGGAGGAGAAGTTCGAGCTTATCCTCGCCCGCCAGCTCCCCGATTCGGACAAGCGCGCCCGGGCCGATTTCGTCATCCCCACCGGCGGCCCGCTGGAAGAAACGCGACGGGCGGTTCGGCGAATCCTCGCTTGCCTGACCGGCGGCTCCGATTCATAGTCGAAGCGATGCGGGAGATCGTCTTCGACACGGAAACCACGGGCCTGAGCCCGCTGACCGGCGACCGGGTCGTAGAGATCGGCTGCGTCGAGATGTGGAACCGGGTCGAGACCGGCCGGACCTTCCACGCCTATTTCAATCCGGATCGGCCGATGCCGAGCGGGGCCGAGGCGGTCCACGGCCTCAGCGACGCCTTCCTTGCCGACAAGCCGCGATTCCGCGACCTCGCCCGCGACCTGCTCGAATTCCTCGGCGACTGCCCGCTGGTCGCCCACAATGCCAGCTTCGATTTCGGCTTCCTCAACCATGAGCTGAACAATTGCGGCCATTCCCTGGTCTGCCTGAGCCGGATGGTCTGCACCCTTCAGCTCGCGCGCTCCAGGCACCCCGGGGCCAAGCACAGCCTGGACGCGCTCTGCACCCGCTTCGGGGTCGACCGGAGCCTCCGGGTCAAGCACGGAGCGCTGATCGACGCCCAGCTTCTCGCCCAATGCTATGTCGAGCTGACCGGAGGCCGCCAGATCGGGCTGACCCTCACCGACATCGCCGCGGAGCGGATCGGGGATTCCGCCGAGGCCCGCCTCGCCGCCGGCTCCGACTCGATCGTCATCGAGATCCGCCCCCCGCGCGCTTTTGCTCCGACCGAAGAAGAGCTTGCAGCGCACGCCTCCTTCCTTGCCACGCTCACCGACCCCATATGGCATCGGCTGGACGGGCGCGGTTGACGTTTATCCGCCGCGGGGCCTAATCCCCCCGGCCCTGATCCCCTCGGCCCCTTTGCTGGAGAAAGCCATGGACATCCGCATCTCCGGTCATCAGCTCGACACCGGCGAAGCCCTGCAGGAGCGGGCGGCGACCCGGCTCACCGCGATCGCCGACAAATATGCGTCGCGACTCGTTTCGGCCCAGGTGACCTTCGGCAAGGGCCCTCACGACCACGGCTTCACCTGCGAGATCGTCGCCTACGCTCCGCAGGGCGTCGTTCTGAAGGCGACCGACAAGGCCTCCGCCGCTCCGGCGGCCTTCGAGTCGGCGGCCGACAAGGTCGAGAAGCAGCTTCGCCGCCACACCCGCCGACTCAAGGATCATCATGCCCAGGAGGCCGCGGAGCTCGCGGAGGTCGAGGCGGCCTCCTATCGACGAGACGAGGCGGGGCCGCTCGGCGAATAGCGGTCGGAATGCTTGAAGTGGCGATTCCTCAACATTTCTAAACTTTCCTCCACATCTTGAAAGAGCGGCCGGGGGCGACCGCTTCGGTGAACCGATGAACGATATAGCCGACATCCTCACGGTCGACCGAGTCGATGGCGGGATGAACGTTCCGAACAAGAAGGGCCTGTTCCAGCTGCTCGGCGCGGCCGCGGCCCGGCGCACGGGCCTGGATTCCAAGACCATCGTCGCGGCCCTGACGGACCGGGAGAAGATCGGCTCCACCGGCTTCGGCGGGGGCGTGGCGATCCCGCACGGCCGGATCGAGGGCCTCCAGAGCGTGTTCGGCTATTTCGCGAGGCTGACCGCCCCGATCGACTTCCAGTCGGTGGACAATCTGCCGGTCGACCTCGTCTTCCTGATCCTCTCGCCGCCCGATGCCGGAGCCGACCATCTCAAGGCCCTGGCCTCGGTCAGCCGGGTCCTTCGCGACCGGGCCACGGTAGCCAAGCTGCGCGGCGCCCGTTCCCGGGACGCCCTGTTCGCACTGCTCTCCGGGGTCGAAAGCCGCAATGCCGCCTGAGGCGGATGCGGGCGCGGCGGCCCATTACCGGGCGCTCGAATCGCTTTATCGCCACGCGCCGGTCAACGGGATCTTCGAATCGCGGCTGGAGATCGTCGAGAAAGGGTTCGCCCGGATCCGGTTCGAGGTCCGCGAGCAGCTTTTCCACGCCGCCGGCGCGGCCCATGGCACGCTGTACTTCAAGATGATGGACGACGCGGCCTTCTACGCCTGCAACAGCCTGATCACCGACCGATTCCTCCTGACCACCGCCTTCAACCTGATCTTCACCCGCCCGCTGCGCGCCGGGCCGGTGGTCGCCGAAGGACGCTGGGCGAGCGGCAGGCGGCGGGTGCTGGTCGGCGAGGCCCGGCTGATCGATTCCGAAGGCGAGCTCGCGGCCAGCGGCACCGGCACCTTCATGCGCTCCCACATCCCGCTGAGCGGGCTGCCGGGCTACGTCGCGGGCTGATGGAGCCGCGGGTCGCCGCCTCGGTCCTGGCGAGCGCCCTGATTCGCAAGGCGGAAGGCCAGGGCGGGTTCGGAGCCGTGCTCGCCAAGGGCGACGCGACGGCCGGCTCGATCCTCGTCATCCTTCTGGAAAGAGGCGTTAATCCGAAGCTGTTCGAGCGCCTCCTGCAGCCCGATGGGCGCTATGCTTGGCAGGAGAGCGGAAGCCAACGTATTGAAAATTCGAGGGAAGTTCCGGAGTTTATCGCACGGCAAAGGCGTTTCGACCCGGATTCATGGTTAATTGAACTGGACATCCCGTCTGCCGAACGGTTCGCCGCTGAAATGAACGCGTTCGATTGACTCTGCTGCAGCGCACGACCTAGCCCGGACTCGTCCTTCGAGAGCGGGGGGGCGCAACGAACCCGGGATATTGGGGAGGGGGCGGCCACGCGAGACGGAAGGCGGCCCGGGATGCGCTCTTTTTCTCTCATGCATCCGGCTTGGGTCGCTCGCCGCACTGTTTTGAGATCGAATGAATCGCCTGCTTCGCGCCGCGTCCTTCGCGATCGCCTCCTTCACCTTCGTCTTCGGCGCCCCTTCCTTGGCCTGGGAGCTGACCGGGATTCCACTCACCGCCGAGATTTCCGGGCAGCCCGGCATCGGAGCTCCGCCTCCAGCGGCTTCCGCTCCGCCCGTGGCCGCGGTCCAGCCTGCACCCGTCGAGCCTTCGCCCCCCCCGGCAGCCGAAAAGGCGGCCCGCCGCAGCCTCGCGGAGCTGGTTGCGGACCATTCGAGCACCCGGACCGCCGACGCCCAGCTCGAATGCCTTGCCGGCGCCGTCTATTTCGAAGCGAAGGGCGAGCCGCTCCACGGCCAGCTCAGCGTCGCCGAAGTGATCCTCAACCGGGCCCGCTCGGGCCGATTCCCGGCATCGGCCTGCGGAGTCGTCAAGCAGCGCGGCCAATTCTCCTTCATCCGCGGCGGCGGTTTCCCACCGATCGCCCGCACCTCGCCGGCCTGGAAGCGGGCGGTCGCGATCGCCCATATCGCCGTCAAGGATCTGGCCGACGGCCCGGCGCCCAAGGCTCTCTTCTTCCACGCCAAAAGGGTCTCGCCGCGCTGGCGCCTGACCAGGGTCGCGGCGGTCGGGAACCACATTTTCTACCGCTAGGCATAGTCGCTTCGTCATTGCGAGGAGCGAAGCGACGAAGCAATCCAGCGGGCCTCGGAGGCCGCGCTGGATTGCTTCGCTTCGCTCGCAATGACGGAATCTTACGGTGAGGCGAATCGCGCGCTTCCCTCCGTTCCCTATTCATTCTAAATCTGACCGGATGGCCGCCCGTCCGAGTCCCCAGCCCCAGCCTTGCTTCGCCGACGCGCCGCTCGCCGCCCAGGACGTGGCGCGCGGGGTGACCCGCTTGTTCTTCAACCAGGACATGTTCGCCTTGTGCGAGGTGCCGCTGCCCAACGGCCGGCGCGCCGACATGATGGCGATCGATTCGTCGGGCCTGATCATAATCGTCGAGATCAAGGTGTCGCGCGCCGACCTGATGGGCGACTGCAAGTGGATCGAATATCTCGGCTATTGCGACCGCTTCTTCTGGGCGGTCCCCGCGAAATTCGATCTCGCGCCGTTCGACGAGCCGGGATTCCAGCCCCAGCTTTGCGGCCTCATCGTCGCCGACCGCTACGACGCGGCGATGGTCCGGGAAGCGCCGCTTCGAAAGCTCGCGCCGGCGCGCCGCAAGGCGGAGACGCTGCGATTCGCCCGAAGGGCCGCACGGCGGCTCGTCGGGGACCTGGACCCGGGCCTGGCGGGGTTCGCCTGATCGTCATTGCGAGCCCTGAGCGCCGCCGCAGGCGGCGTCGAAGGGCTCCTCGCAATGAGGGCTACTTCGTCGGTCCGGCGACCGGCTTGGCGGGCGCGGTCCTGGCTTCGAGCATCTTCAGCACGGCCAGGGCGCGCGGATCCTGCTTTGCATAGTCGATCGCCGACATTCCGGCGACATTGTCCGTCCGCCTGGGATTGGCGCCGCGGCCGAGGAGCAGCCGCACCATCGGCATGTCGCGGCGCTGCGTGGCAATGATGAGCGCCGTCTCGCCGCGGCCGTTGGCGAGGTCGACCACGGCCCGCTTCGAAAGCAGCTGCTCTGCGCCTTCGACCCAGCCGATCTGCGCCGCAAGGGTCAGCGGAGTATCGCCGCGATTCGTCTGGATGTCGGGCCGGGCGCCCTTGCCGAGCAGGAAGGCGAGCCAGTTGAGGTCCCGGCCGCGCGTGACGATGTGGAGCGCGCCCTCGCCGCTGCTCCGGTCGCGGGTATTGATGACGACCGTTCCGGGCTCGGATACCAGATCGGTCACCTTTCCGCCGTCACGTTCCTTGACCGCCTTGAGAAAGGTGAAGCTGTCGGAAAAAGTCTGCTGCCCCGAGGCCGGGACGGCAATCGCGAGGACCATGATCGCCGCCACGACGCGGCCGAACTTGTTGAACACTCTTGCTTCCCCGTCTCGACTTGTCGGCGCGGCTATAGCAAGCCAAGGCTGCTTCCGCCATGAACGAAACCCGCACCCGCCGCCTCCGGCCGATCCTTTTCCTGTCGCTGGCTTTGACTCTCGGGGCCTGCTCGAGCCCGGTCGAGGAGCCGCCGCTCAAGGGCGCGGCCATCGGCGGCCCCTTCACTTTGACGAACCAGGACGGGCGCCAGGTGACGGAGCGGGATTTCGCGGGGAAATACCGGCTCCTCTATTTCGGCTTCACCCACTGTCCCGACATCTGCCCGACCGACCTCGCCGTAATCGGCCAGGCCCTTCGCCGTTTCGAGAAAAGCGATCCGGCCCGGGCGGCTCGGGTGGCCCCGATCTTCGTCACCGTCGACCCCGAGCGCGATACTCCGCTTGTGCTAAAGGAATATGTCGCGGCCTTCCACCCGCGCCTGGTCGGGCTGACCGGTAGCCCGAAGCAGGTCGCCGACATGGTCAAGCGCTACGGCGCTTACGGCGCCAAGGGGGATCAGACGGCCGGCGGCGGCTACAATGTCGACCACAGCCGCCTCGCCGAGCTGATCGGGCCGGACGGAAAGCCGATCGCGCTCCTCCCCTACGAGAAGGGCGCCGAAGCGGTCGCGGCCGAGCTCGAGCGGTGGGTGAAGTGAATTTCTGGGACAAGCCTTTGGCCTCCCTCGACCGGGCCGAGTGGGAGGCCTTGTGCGACGGCTGCGGCAAATGCTGCCTTCACAAGCTGGAGGACGAGGACAGCGGAGCGATCCACGCCACCAACGTCGCCTGCCGGCTGCTCGACCGCCACACCGCCCGCTGCACCAATTACCGGGGCCGGAAGGCCTATGTGCCCGATTGCATCCGGCTGACGTCATCGGGGGTCGGAGCCCTCGCCTGGCTTCCCTCGACCTGCGCCTACCGGCTCCGCTCCGAGGGGAAGGCGCTTCCCGACTGGCATTACCTCCTCTGCGGCGACCGCGAAGCGGTGCACCGCGCCGGAATGTCGGTCCGCGGCTGGACGGTCAACGAGGACGAGGCGGGCGACCTCGAGCATCATCTGGTCGAGCGTGAGCTTTGAGCTGAAGCTCAGCGTCTCGCCGACGGCCCGGGCGATGCGGCTCCGGGTCGACCGGCGAACCGGCGAAGTGGTCCTGACCATTCCGAGGCGCGCCTCGCGCCGCAAGGCCCTCGCCTGGGCGGACGGTCATCGCGACTGGATCGAGGCGCGCCTGGCCGAGGTCGCTCCGGCGATCCCGCTCGGCCCGGGGACGGACCTGCCCCTCTACGACCGGCCGCACCGGATCGAGTGGAGCCCGGACCGCCCGCGCACGCCCCGGCTTGAGGAGGGGCGGCTGGTCGCAGGGGGGCCGGAGGAAGGCCTCGAGGCCCGGCTGATGCGCTGGCTTCGGCGGCACGCGCTCGACATCCTGGCCGCGGAGACCGTGGAGTTCGCCGCGAAAGCGGGGGTGAAGGTCACGAGGATCGGGGTCGGCGATCCGCTGTCGCGCTGGGGAAGCTGCTCCTCGACGGGGGGTATCCGCTACAGCTGGCGCCTCATCCTCGCTCCCGACTGGGTCAGGCGGGCGACTGTCGCCCACGAGGTCGCGCACCGGGTCCATATGAACCATGGTCCGGATTTCCACTTGCTGGTCGAGACCCTGCTCGGGGCGGACCCGAAGCCGGCGCGTTCATGGCTTCGCCGGCACGGGCCGTCACTCCATCGGGTCGGCCGGACGGTCTGACCGGCGGTCCACCGGCGGGGCGAGATCGGGGTCGCGCCGCCGTTCCTCGCGGCGCTCGCGTTCGCGCTCCCTCTCGCGCTCGCGGATCCGGTCCAGGCGGTCGCGCTCGCGGATCCGCTCGAAGCGTTCCCGCTCCTGGTCACGGTCGATCGCCCGGTCGATGAAATCCTGGTCCAGCCGGTCTTCCTGGTCGGGCGAGGGCTCGGCTTCCTCGCGGCGCGGGGGCAAGGGCTGGAAGCCCCCGGGCGGCCCGCTTCCGTCCGGATTGACGAGCACTCCGTTTTCGGGAGCCTCGAACCAGCTTTCCTCATCCGGCTCGGCCACCGCCCATTCGGGCATCTTCACCGCGATCTCGAAATTCTCGGCCGGCCGGTTGGCGACGGCGCGCTTCATGAAATCGTGGAAGGCCCGGGCCGGCGCCCGCCCGCCCTCAAGCCCGCGAACCGCCTTGTTGTCGTCGCGCCCCATCCAGATCCCGGTGGTGAGCCCGCTCGAGAAGCCGAGGAACCAGCCGTCCTTGTAGGAGGTGGTCGTGCCGGTCTTGCCCGCCACCGGACGGCCGATCTGAGCGCCCCGGCCGGTCCCGGTCAGAACCGCTGCCTGGAGCAGGTCCGTCATCTGCGCCGCCACCCAGGGCGCGACCAGGACCCGATTCTCGTCCGGCTGGTGCTGGTAGAGTATCTGTCCGTTGACGGTGGTGACCCGCTTGATCCCGTAGGGCACGACCGCATTCCCCTTCGCCGCCACCGAGGCGAAGGCGCGGGTCATGTCGATCAGCCGCACTTCCGAGCTTCCGAGCGCCATCGACGGATGGGTGACGACCGGAGTCGTGATTCCGAAGCGCTGGGCCATGTCGGCGACGGTCCGGAATCCGACTTCCTGGGCGAGCCGGACCGAGACGGTGTTGATCGACTGGGCGAAGGCCTGGCGCACCGGGACCTGGCCGGCGAAGCCGCGGCCGGCGTTGCGGGGGCTCCAGCCGTTGATGTTGAGCGGCGCGTCCACGACGACGTCGTCGGGCTTGTAGCCCGCCTCGATCGCGGCGAGGTAGACGAACAATTTGAACGCCGAGCCGGGCTGGCGCTTCGCCTGCGTGCCTCGATTGTAGAGCGAGCGGACATAGTCGCGGCCGCCGATCATCGCCCGGATCGAGCCGTCTCGGTCGAGCGCGATCAGTGCCCCCTGGGCGCCCGCCGGCGTGGCCGCGTTGATCACCTGGTCGCCGAGCCGCTGCATGTTGGGATCGAGGGTCGTCCAGACCTCGATCGGCTCGACCGTCTCGTCGATCAGCGTGTCGAGCTGCGGCAGGACCCAGTCCGTGAAATAGCGCACGCTGTTCTGCTTGGCCGTCGGCGCCATCTGCACCTCGGCCGGCTCAGCGGCGGCGGCCGCGGCCGGGCTGATGTCGCCATTGTCCCGCATCAGACGGATGACGACGGCGGCCCGGCCTCGCGCCGCCTCCACGTCGGCGGTCGGGGAATAATTGGACGGAGCCTTGACCAGGCCGGCGATGATCGCCGCCTCGGAAAGGGCGAGCGTCTTGGCCGAGTGGCCGAAGAAGCGGCGCGACGCGGCGTCGATTCCGTAGGCGCCGCCGCCGAAATAGACCCGGTTGAGATAGAGCTCCAGGATCTGATCCTTGGAGAAGCGCCGCTCGAGCGCCAGCGCCAGCACCGCTTCGCGGGCCTTTCGGCCGAAGGTGCGGCTGTTGGTTAGGAAGATGTTGCGGGCGAGCTGCTGGGTGATGGTCGAGCCGCCCTGGGTCCATCGGCCCTTGGAGACCCTCACCCTGGCGGCCCGGGCGAGGCCGATCGGATCGACTCCGAGATGCGAGCGGAAGCGCTTGTCCTCAACCGCGACCATCGCGTCCTTCATGATTGCGGGTATCTGCTCGTAGCTCAGCCATTCCCCGAAGCTCGGACCGAGCGCGATCAGCTCGGACCCGTCGGCGGCGCGCACCCGGATCATCTGGCCGAGATCGTCCCGGCGGACCAGCTCCTGGTAGCTGGGCAGCGAGCTCATCGCTACTCCCACCGCGACGATCAGCGCGACGAGGGCAATGAGCCCGCCGTACAACCCGATCTTGAGCGAGGTTATCAGCGTCCGGCGAAGGCGGGACGGCGGAGAAGAAGCATCACTGGCCATCGGGGAGGCAGCCTAGGGCCGGACGGGTCGGGCGACAAGCGTTCGCACTCGGCCCCCCTCCCTGGAAGGGAGGGGTCAGGGGTGGGTAGACGAGCGAAGCGAGACTTTCTGCTGGTTCGGAGTTTCGGCCGCCTTCGGCGGACCCACCCCCCGGCCCCTCCCTTCCAGGGAGGGGAGCTACTTCCTCGTCTTGAAATCCAGCGAGGCGCTGTTGATGCAATAACGCAGGCCCGTCGGCGCCGGGCCGTCGGGGAACAGATGGCCGAGATGGCCGTCGCATCTGGCGCAGCGCACCTCGACCCGGCGCATTCCCTGGCTCATGTCGGCATGCTCGCTGATCGTCTGAGCCGCAGGCTCGGTGAAGCTCGGCCAGCCGCAGCCGCTGTCGAATTTGGCCTCGCTGTCGAACAATAGCTCGCCGCAGCCTGCGCAGCGATATTCCCCCTCTGCGTGATTGTCGACGTAGCGGCCGGTGAAGGGCGGCTCGGTCCCGGCCTCGCGAAGCACTCGATATTGCTCGGCGGTGAGCTTCTCGCGCCATTCCCGCTCCGACATCTGCCCGCGATCCTTCACCTGGTCCGGCATTGCGGCCTCAATCCTCGATTGTCGCTGAAGCGGCTCCAACGTTCCGGCCGCCCGGCAGGTTTCGCCGCATGAGCAGATAGACTGGAAGCCCGCTCAGCAGAAGGGCCGCGCCCCACGAGGCCGGCTCCGCTCCAGCGCCGTAGATCGCCCAGGCCGAATAGAGAATGCCGGCGATCGCCACGGCCGGCAGGACCCGGGAGCGTGGGATACGGCCGTCGGCCTGAAGCCGAAGCGCCGCGAGGGAGCAGGTGAGATAGGCGACCAGCGAGGCTGCGGTCGACAGCAAGGCCATGAAGGCGAACATTCCGCCCATCGAGCGGCTCTGGTTGGCGAGCAGTAGGAGGGTGACGAGGCTGCTCGCGACGAGATGCGCCCGCACCGGGGTGCCCGCCTTCGAGGTCCGGGCGAACCAGGCGGGGAAGCGGCCGTCGCGGGCGAGCGCCACCGGCAGCTCGCCCTGGATCAGGATCCAGCCGTTCAGCGCCCCAAGCGCGCTGATCGCCGCGAACAGGGCGACGAGCGAGGCCGGGCCGGGGCCCCAATAGCGGCCGATGAAGTCCGCGAAAGGCGCGTTGGAGGCCGCGGCCTGATCGGGCGGAAGCAGCAGGGCCACGCCCGAGCAGGCGATCAGGTAGACGATTCCGGTGATCAGGGTCCCGATCATCGTCGCTCGAGGGATGGTCCGTTCGGGGTCCCGGACGTGGCCGGCGGGGATGGTCGCCGATTCGAAGCCGACCATCGCCCACAAAGTCAGGGCGGCCGCGGCGGTCACCCCGGCCCAGCTTATGTCGGCCGTCGGAAGCGGTACGGCGTCGGGCCGGTCGCCGGTCGCGGCAATGCCCAAAGTCAGGACGATCGCGGCGAGGAGCGGGAGGAGCTTGAGCGCCGTAGTGGCGATCTGCACCTCGCCCGTGCCCTTGATGCTGAGGCAGTTGATCAGGGTGAAGGCCCAGACGAAGCCGATCGCGGCCAGGCTCGGCGCCGCTTCGAGCCCGGGCAGGAAGTGGCTGAGATAGCTGACGGCGGCGAGCGCGATGGCGGCATTGGCGGTCCACACCGAGATCCAATAGCTCCATGCGACTGCGAATCCGGGCGCCGGCCCGAACGCCTCGGCGGTATAGGCGTAGGGACCGCCGGCGCGCGGAAAGCTGCGGGCGAGGCTGGCGAAGACGAAGGCGAGGCACAGCGCCCCCATTATGGTCACGCCCCAGCCGAGGATCGCGTTCCAGCCATAGGGCGCGAGCTGTTGCGGAAGCAGGAACACGCCCGAGCCGACCATGTTGCCGATGACGAGCGCGAGGCAGATCCAGAAGCCGAAGGCGCGCCTGGAAGGCTGCGGAGATTCGGCCATCGTCACCCCCTTTTCGGGGGATGTCGCGCGAAGCCGTCCCCCCGGACGGCTTCTATCGGCGCGATATGGTGCGGTCGAGAAGACTCGAACTTCCACGGCCTTTCGGCCACAGCGACCTCAACGCTGCGCGTCTACCAGTTCCGCCACGACCGCACGTCACTGCCCCCCGGAAAAAGCAACCGGGGCCGGTAGGAAGCGGGCCTCTAGCAAAGGGGAGAGTGGGAGGCAATGGCGCTCATTCGTCATTGCGAGGAGCCCTTCGACGCCGCCTGCGGCGGCGCTCAGGATAAACTTCCGCTACGCGGAAGCGACGAAGCAATCCAGCTACGGCGTCCGTCTCGCACTCCGCGCTGGATTGCTTCGCTTCGCTCGCAATGACGAGGGAAGCCTAACCCTTGCGCCGTGCTTTCGCCTTCGCGGGAAGCGGGCGCATGACCTTCGCCAGCGCCATCTCGGCGACCTTTCGCCCCATCTCCTCGCCCGCCTCGTTCGAGAATCGGTAATGGACCCCGCCATACATTCGCGAGACCGACACCTCCTTCACCCATTCGTCCCAGCTCGGGAGCACCTGGACGATGGAGTTCGGGATCGAGCGGGAATGGACCCGGACTCCGCCCGGCGGCGCCGCCCCGGTCTCGGACTTCAGGACCGCCGCGAGCGCGGCGGAGCCGCTGCAATGGGCGCAGGGATATTCGGGGTGGTTGGGGGTCGCGATCAGCGGCTCCCAGGCGGGATCCTCCCTGGTCGAATCGTTGCCGTCGTCGGAGGCGTTTCGGATGGCGGTGATCGGCCGCCAGAAATTGTAGTGAAGCTTGGCGTCGCCGGTCGCGATCGAGACATCGTCCGAGACCATCGCCACCAGGGCGAACATCCGGGCGTTCTCGACCGCGGAGCGGCCCTTGGAGTCGGCGATCAGCCGAAGGGTCGGAGTCATGTTGGGCGTGATCCGGTAGCGCGCCATCAGCGACTGCTGGGCGGTGCGCTCGGTGCTGGTCTTGCCGCCGAGCCGCTTGATCTCGTCGAAGTCGCGCGCCCAGCGCTCGCTGGTCAAAGCCGGAGGCGGGGCCGGCCGGACCGAATCGTAGCTCGGCAGGATCCAGGGCTTGAAGGTCATGAGATAGGGCAGGAAGACCGGGAGCTGGGTCGCGGTCCACATTCCCGCCGAGGTTCGCGGACGATAGGGCACGGCCGTCTTGGCGGGGTCGAAGCCGCCCGCGGCGAGCGCCAGCCTGGCGGCCGCCTCTCCGACCGCCTTGCCCTTTTCGCGGGCCGCTGAATCCGCGATCCCCAGCATCGTCACGTTGTAGCTGTCGTCCAGCCCGGCCTTCTGCCCCGGATAATGGGCGATCAGCACCTGGTAGGCTGCGGTGGCGGCGGCGGCGTCCTGCGAAGCGCCGGGCGCGGCGGCGGCCATTCCGAGATAGGATTCGAAGCGCCGGTCGATCGCGTTCAAGGCCTCGAACATGGCGATCGCCACCTGGGTCTGGGCGCGGTCATGCTCTCCCGTACGAGGCGCGTCGGGCGGCGGTGCGGCCGCGGTCCCGACCGCCTGGGCATAATCGATCCATTCGCAGACCGTGTCCGCCGAGGCCGGCGTCGCTGCGGCAAGAGCGGCGCCGGCCGCCAGAAGCAGATATTTTCGCATTTCACTCCCCCCGGGATTCATCCCCGGGACGCAGCTTAGCGGAAAATCAGTAGAGGAACATCGGCATCCCTTCGATGCGCATCAAACGCGCACGATAGGTCAAGGGATCGTAGAGCCCGTCGACGTCCACCGACTTGCTCCCCCGGAGCAAAGTGTCGATCGGGACATGGCCGTAATTGCCGTCGGTCAGTGCGACCATCCGGGCCGTCTCGCCGCGCTGGAGGAGCTGGATCGCCAGGCCTCCGAAGGCGAAGCCGACCATCCGGTCCATCGCGTCCGGCTCGCCGGCACGCATCAGATAGGCAAGCTCCTGGATCACCGTTCCGAAGCCGAGCCGGTCCTTGATCGCCCGGCCGAGCTGCCGGCCCACCCCCTCCTCGCCGCGCTCGCTGGCCGATTTGGATAGCTCGGAAGCGTCGTCGGCCGAGCCCCTGATCGCCGCGCCTTCGGAGATCACGCACATCGCATAGCCGGCGGGGTTGGACGCCTTGTCGTCGGCGAGCAGCGGGAACAGGATGTCGAGGTCCGCCGGAACCTCGGCGATGACGGTACGGTCGACCTGGGCGAGGAAGCCGGCGAGCAAGGCCGTCTCGCCGCTGCGCCGGCCGAACAGCTCGATCACCCCGATCCGCTCGTGGCTTTCCACCGTCGTCCTCAAGGCGTTGATCGCCTCGACCGAGCGGCTGACGGCGGTCGAGAAGCCGATGCAATAATCGGTTCCGAAGACGTCGTTATCCATCGTCTTGGGGACGGAGACGACTGGAACGCCTTGCGCGGCGAGGTGCGCCGAGAAGCGCAAGGTGCCGTCCCCGCCCAGGGTGATCATCGAGTCGATCCCCAGCTTCGAGAGCGTTTCGAGCACTCGGCCGGTCTGGTCCCCTTCGGCCAGGGTGCGCGGATCGGTTCGCGACGTGTGAAGGATGGTCCCGCCCATCCGGTCGATTCCGCGGACCCCCTCGCGAGTGAGCGGAACGCTGTTGGCGGCAATGCTCGCCAGGTCCGACGGGTCGATCGCGAGCACGCCTTCCCAGCCGCGGCGAAAGCCGGTCACTTCCCAGCCCAGGGCGTCGGCGGAGAGCGTTATCGACCGGATGCACGGGTTGAGCCCCGGCACGTCGCCGCCCCCGGTCAGCAGCCCGATGCGCATTCCGATTTCGAGCTCAGGCCGCCGAGGGGAAGGCGACTCGCAGCTTGCGGCCCTCCCCGGTCGGAACGTCGGTCTCCGCGCTGTTGAAGGTCGCGCTCTGTCCGGGCTGAAGCTCCGAGACGGGCGGCGAGATCGACCAGCTGTGGACGACCTTGCCGGACGGATCGCGGACCTCGGCACGAAGCTGCGGCACGCGCTGCACCGATCGGGTCGGATTGATGATCCGTCCGGTCACCGTCAGAAGGGCATTGCCGCTCGCCAGGCTTTGGTTATTCGCTTGATATTCGAGCTTCAGCGGCGTCGTCCCGCTCCCCGGAAGCGCGATATCGACTCCGAGCTGGGGCAGTCCGAACGAATAGAGGGCGGCCGTCGCCGCCAGCATCAAGGCGGCGGCGGCGATTGCGATGATCGTCCACATCCGAGCCGGGTTGCGTCTGGGCCGGAAAGGCGGCTCATGGGCGAAGGCGTCGTAATTTTCAGGCTCGGCCGCGGGTGCCGGACCCAGGACGGAAGCGGCGGGGCGGGCGGGGGCCGGCTCGCGAAGCGGTGGAGGCGGCGGCGGAGCCGCGGGCTCTTGCCACTCGGCGGGGGCCCTGGGCGAAGGCGGCGGCTGAAGCCAGCTATGCCTGCACGAGGCGCAGCGCACCTGTCGCCCGGACGGACCGACCGCGCTGTCGGGCACCACGTAGCGCATCTTACAGGCGGGACAGCTCAGGATCATCTTTACAGGAGGCCCCAAAGGCTGGTGCTCGTCAGAATCCAAGCACGGCGAGACGCGCCATGCAAGCCATTGCCGCCAATCCGTCATATCGAACGTCATGCTGAACGCGTTTCAGCATCCAGGTTGCAGCCGCGCAGCCGTCGGCGCGGCCGTTCAGTCTCGGCGCTGCGCCGCCCGGACCCAGGAACACGTTCAGGTGACGGAGCCTCGATCCCGGGCGCGTTCGCGGCGGCGAGCCCATTGAATGGTTTACGGCTTCGCGCGGTGCATGCATTGAGGAATGGGGCGCGGCCCCGAGCGGAGGCGGGTTCTGAACAACACGGGTACCATCGTCCAGTTCGACAATGTCGGGCTTCGCTATGGGACGGGGGCGGAGACGCTTTCGGACCTCAGCTTCTCGCTCCGGCATGGCGGCTTCTACTTCCTCACCGGCCCGTCGGGGGCGGGCAAGACGTCGCTTCTCAAGCTGCTCTACCTCGCCCAGCGGCCGAGCCGGGGCCTGATCAAATTGTTCGGCGAGGACATCGTCACCATGCCGAGGAAGCGTCTTCCCGGCTTCCGCCGGCGGATCGGGGTCGTCTTCCAGGATTTCCGCCTGGTCACCCACCTTTCCGCCTTCGACAATGTCGCTCTCCCGCTCCGCGTCGCAGGGGTCGACGAAAAGGACCTGCAGGGTCCGGTCGGCGAGATGCTCGCCTGGGTCGGCCTCGGCCACCGCGCAAGCGCCAGGCCCGCCACTTTGTCGGGCGGCGAGCAGCAGCGGGTCGCGATCGCCCGTGCAGTCATCGCCCGGCCCGAGCTACTCGTCGCCGACGAGCCGACCGGAAACGTCGATCCGGAGATGGCCAAGCGCCTCCTCCATCTGTTCGATTCGCTGAACAAGCTGGGCACCACCGTCGTCGTCGCGACCCACGATCTCCACCTCATCTCCAGCTTCGGCCGCTCGGAAATGCTTCGCCTCGACCGGGGGACGCTGCTCGATCCGACCGGCGCCCTCCGCCATCCGCCACGGCGCGTCGACGCATGAGCGCTCTGCCCCGAACCCTGGGCGCGGCCGACAAGCGGCTTCTTCCGGAAGGCCGGCTCGCCGGGCCGATGCCCTGGGTGATCGCGATCATGATGTTCCTCACCGTTCTCGCCGCGGCCGCCGGGCTCGGCCTGGGCGGAGCCGCCGCCAGCCTCGGCGCGGGCCTCGGCAACAGGGTGACGGTCCAGATCCTGGAGCCCAATCCCGACCGGCGCGAGGCCGAGGCGACGCGCGCCGTCGCCCGGCTGCAGGGCCTGGCCGAGGTCGAGAGCGTGCGCCGTCTCGGCTCGGCCGAGATGGCGGAGCTGCTCGAGCCCTGGCTCGGCTCGGGCGGCCTCGAGGGCGACCTTCCGATCCCGGCGATGATCGACGCCCAGCTCATCCCCGGCGCGCGCGCCGACACTCTCCGCCCGGCCGTGTCCGCGGCGGCGCCGTCCGCCCGGATCGACGACAACGGGCAGTGGCTTGCGCCCCTGGGCCGGCTGATCTCGGCCCTGAAATGGCTCGCGCTGGGGCTTGTCGCTCTGATGATCGGCGCCACCGGCGCCACCGTCGTCCTCGCTGCCCGGGCCGCCCTCGACACCCATCGCGGGACGATCGAGGTGCTCCATCTGATGGGCGCCACCGACGTCCAGGTCGCCCGGCTGTTCCAGCGCCGGATCGCGCTCGACGCCCTGTTCGGAGGGCTGGTCGGCTTCGGCGCCGCGGCGCTCGCTTTGGTCCTGATTGGCCAGCGCATCGGAGCGCTCGGCTCCGACCTGCTCGGTTCCGCCAACCTCCCGGCGACGAGCTGGCTCGCCCTCGCACTGCTTCCGGTCCTCGGCGTCGGCCTCGCCATGCTCGTCGCCAGAGCCACCATCCTCAGGGCCCTGGGGAGGATGCTTTGATCCGCCGCGCCATCTCCGCAGTGATCCTTCTCTACCTGCTCGGCTACGTCATGTTCGCCGTGGCTCTGCCGCGGCCGGCCGGCGAGCAGGCGACCGACGCCATCGTCGTCCTGACCGGCGGAGCCAAGAGGATAGAGCGCGGGCTCGACCTGATGGCGCGCAACAGGGCGAAGCGGATGCTGGTCTCCGGGGTTGCCCGGACGGTCCGTCCCGAGGAGCTGGCGGCGCAATATCGGGCCGACGATTCGCTGTTCCAATGCTGCGTCGACCTCGGCCGGATGGCGGTGGACACCCGCTCCAATGCCGAGGAGGTCGCGCGCTGGATGGACAAGCACAAGTTCAAGTCGATGCGGCTGGTCACCACCGACTGGCACATGCCGCGCGCCCGCTTCGAGCTCTCCCGCCGCCTGGGCGGCGGGATCGCGGTCGTCGGCGACGCGGTCGAGAGCAACCCGAGCTTCTCCCAGCTCTTCATCGAATATAACAAATATCTTCTGCGCCGCTCGGCGGTGCTCGTCGGGATCTGATGAACCTCGTCCGCTCGCTGCTCTACGCGCTGGTCTTCTATTCCGGCAGCGTCCTCTACGTCCTCGCCGGAATCGTCGTCCTTCCGCTCGGCCAGGGCGCCGTCCGCCGGGTCGCCGACGCCTGGACGGCCTTCAACCGCGCCTGCGCCCGGTTCCTGCTGGGGATCCGCACCCGGATCGAGGGCGACGTTCCGAGCGGCGCAGTGATCGTGGCGAGCAAGCACCAGTCGATGTTCGAGACCACCGAGATCCAGCTCATCCTCGATACGCCCGCGACGGTGATGAAGAGCGAGCTCGGCCGGATCCCGCTCTGGGGCCGGCTGACCCGCGCCTACGGGATCATCCCGGTCGACCGCGACGGCGGCGGAGCCGCGCTTCGAAGGCTGCTCCGGGCCGCCGGCGAGGCCGTTGCCGAGGGCCGGCCGATCGTCATCTTCCCGGAAGGAACGAGAGTAGCGCCCGGCGAGCGCCCGCCGCTCGAGCCCGGCTTCGCGGGCCTCTACCGGGCGCTGAACCTCCCCGTCGTCCCGGTCGCCCTCGACAGCGGCCGGATCTGGCCCCGTCGAAGCTTCGTCAAGCGGCCCGGAATCGTGACGATGCGCTTCGGCGAGCCGATCCCACCGGGCCTCCCCCGAAAAGAGGCCGAGGCAAAGGTCCACGCCGCCATAAACGCCCTCGAATAATTCCAGCGCCCTGGAAATTGGTGCCTGGCACCAATTTATCCACACGAGCCAGGGTTCGTCTCGCCTCTCGAATGATTCCAATGGCTTGGAAATTGGTGCCTGGCACCATTTTCGGGGGCAAGGAGGCCGGGGCAAGGATGCACGCCGCGATCGACGTCCTGGAATTCAGGCCAGCCAGTCCACCTTGCTGCCATGCGGGTGGCAATGAGCAAGCAGCCGTTCCTCTCCGCCCGGCCAGGCCTTCAGCCGCAAGGTGGTCCCCTCGCCCCCCTCGAACTCGTAGCGAAGCCAGGCGAGAGGCGCCTCGAGCGTCGCCCCTGCTCCCGCCGGGTCCATCGCAGCCTCGATCCGAGCCTTCGATTCCCGGGGAAAATATTGGAACGCGACGGAGTGGAGCACGACCCGGGTGACCCCCGGCTTCGGAGCCTCGCTCAGCCGCGCCTCGATCCAATCCGCCGCGTCGCCCCGCTCGACCTCCGGCGGGCGCTCGGCGGCAATGCCCAGGGCCGTCTCGAGCTGGGCGAGGCGCCGCGCCTGGTCGGGCCAGACATAGGCCAGGAGCCGGTCGCCGTCGCGCCGGGCGTCCAGCGGGTGAAGGTCCACTCCCCGACGCCGCGCCACCTCAACCCGCGCCCCCGGCGGCGGCGCTCCGGTCCACTCCGGCCTGAGCTGAAGCGCGGACTCCGGATCGCCGGCGCGGACCCCGCCGAGCTCGTAGCCGTAGCGGTCGAGCGCCAGGTTCAGTCCTGCGCTGGCTCCGAGCTCGAGCAACTCGACCGGCTGCGCGAAAAGGTCGGCGACGACCATCAGCCCGCTCATCAGGACCGCGGATCGCCCGACCTCGTTGGTCTGGGGAGCGCGCTCCAGCCATGCGAGCAGGCCCGGCTTCTTCAGCGCCGGCCGAAGCGCCTCCCACAGCGCCTCTTCGTCGGGCGGCGGGTTGGGCGGATAGCAGGCGGCGAGCCTCGGAGCGGCGCCGCGCCGGACGAGCGCGTGAAGCCCTCCCGTCAGTCGCAACGGCAGGGCGTCGGTGAGGGAATCCGCCTTTCCCGGCCAATCCAGCACCCGCCGGCCCAGTTCGGTGGAGCGGTCGAGCCGCTCGCCCAGCATCCGGCACAGCCTCTCCATGAAGGGCGAACCGAGCTTCGCCGCCCATCCGGCCTGCCGGGCGAAGGCCGCCCGGACGGCGGCCTCAGTCGCGGAGCCGGGCACCGGCCTTGGCCGCGGCGGCGACGACCCGCGCGGAGATCGCCTTCAATTCCTCTTCGGTGAAGCTCTTCTCGCCGGGCTGGAGGACGACCTCGACCGCGATCGATTTCGAACCTTCCGGCACTCCGGGCCCGGTGAAGACGTCGAACAGCGAAACCCCCGCGATCGATTGCCGGTCCGAGCCCCGAACCGCCCGAAGCAGGGAATCGGCCGGCGCGTCCGCCGGGACCAGGAATGCGAAGTCGCGCTTCACCGCCTGGAGAGGCGGAGGCGCATAGGCCTCGCGCATCCGCCCGCCCCTCTTCTGGGGCACCGCGTCCAGGAAGATCTCGGCCGCGACCAGAGGTCCGTCCAGGTCGAAGGCGCGCAGGGTCGAGGGATGCAGCTCCCCATATTCGGCCAGCACGTTCGTGGCGCCCAGAGCGAGGCGTCCCGAGCGGCCGGGATGATAGACTCCCGAAGCGCCCGGCAGCGACTGCAGATTGTCGACCGGAGCTCCCGCCGCGGCGAGCAGGGCCAGGGCTTCCGCCTTGGCGTCGAAAGCGTCGAAGCCCTGCGCCTTGCCGGTCCGCCAGTGCCTCGGAGCGGCCAGGCCGGCAAGGACCAGGCCGAGCGTGGGCCGCTCGCCGTCGGCGAGATAGCGCCGTCCGATCTCGAACAGCCTCATGCCGTCCGCCCCTCGGGCGCCGTTGCGCCGAGCCGCGGAGAGCAGGCCGGGCAGGAGCGACGGCCGCATCGCCTTCAGCTCCTCGCTGATCGGATTGTCGAGGATCCAGGCCGATCCTCCGAACGGCGCTGCTTCCTGTTCCGCGACGAAGCTCCAGGTCACCGCTTCGTTCAGCCCGCGCGCGGCCGCGGCGCGGCGGACCCGGCGCTCGACCATCTGCAGCGGGGTCGCCGTCGGCCGGGCCACTCCGGGCGCGCGGGGGAGGGGGGTCGCCTGGACCTTGTCATAGCCCTCGATCCGGGCGACCTCCTCGACGATGTCGGCCGATCCGTCGATATCGCGCCGCCAGCTCGGAACCGCGATCCGCCAGGTCTCTCCGGTCTCGACTTGGAAGCCAAGCTGGCGGAGTATCTCCTCCTGCCGGCTTTCCGGGACGTCCACCCCGCCCAGTTCCAGCGCCCGCCCCGGCCGATACTCGACAATCCTGTCCAGGCTCGGAGGCTCGCCGACCCGGACGATCTCGGAAGCTTCGCCGCCGGCGAGCTCGATCGCGAGATGGGTCGCGAGCGTCATTCCGGTCTCGACGAAGGCGGGATCCACTCCGCGCTCGAAACGCGTTCGAGCGTCGGAGCTCAGCGCGAGTCTCTGCCCGGTGCGGGAGATGCGCGCCGGATCGAAATAGGCGCATTCGATCAATATGTCGGTCGTCGCCTCGGTCACGCTCGAATGCTCGCCGCCCATGATCCCGCCGATATCGTGCACCATGACGTCGTCGGCGATCACGGTCATTTCGCCGTCCAGCCTGTAGCTTTTGCCGTTGAGGGCGAGCATTTCCTCGCCCTCCATTGCGCGCCGGGCGACGACGGCGCCGTCGAGCCGGGCGAGATCGTAGACGTGGAGCGGGCGGCCGTAGCTCAGCATGACGTAGTTGGTCATGTCGACCAGGGCGCTGATCGGCCGCTGCCCGACCGACTTCAGCCTCTGCTGGAGCCAGGCCGGCGACGGCCCGTTGCGGACTCGCCGGACGACCCGACCGTAGAAGGCGGGGCAGCCGTCCGGATCGTCGATTCGGATCTCGACCGGGCAGGGGAAGGCGCCGGCAATGTCGTTCGCCTCGACGGGCTTCAGGGTCCCGAGGCCCGCCGCCGCGAGATCGCGGGCGATTCCGTAGACCCCCATGCAATCCTGGCGGTTGGGGGTCACCGCGACCTCGATCACCGGATCGTCGAGCCCGGCCCATTCGGCATAGGAGACCCCGACCGGCGCCTCGGCGGGAAGCTCGATGATCCCGTCATGCTCGTCGCCGAGCTCGAGCTCGCGGACCGAGCACATCATCCCCCGGCTCTCGACCCCGCGGATCGCCGCCACCTTCAGTGTCAGGTCGCTCCCCGGCACGTAGGCGCCCGGCGCCCCGAACACTCCGAGCATCCCGGCCCGGGCATTGGGCGCCCCGCACACGACCTGGATCGCCTCGCCCCCATTGTGCTCCGGCCCGGCGTCCACGGTGAGGACCTGGAGCTTGTCCGCCTGCGGATGGCGCCCGGCGGTCAGGATCCTCGCGATCGTGAAGGGAGCCAGCTTGTCGGCCGCATTCTCCACGCCCTCGACCTCGAGGCCGATGGCGGTGAGCGTGTCGACGACCTGTTCGAGCGAGGCATCCGTCTCGAGATGGTCCTTCAGCCAGCTGAGGGTGAATTTCATGACCTGCTTCCTCCCCTCCCTGCAAGGGAGGGGCTGGGGGTGGGTAGGCGAGCGCAGCGGGACTTTACGGCGTCGGAGTTTCGGCCGCCTTCGGCGGACCCACCCCTGGCCCCTCCCTGGCAGGGAGGGGAAGCGCAGCGGATCATGCCCCCAACCCCCCGCTGAGCGTCGGAACGTCGAGCGCCGCGAAGCCGTAATGCTTCAGCCACCTGAGGTCGCCGTCGAAGAAGGCGCGCAAATCGTCCATCCCGTATTTGAGCATCGCCAGCCGGTCGATCCCGCAGCCGAAGGCGAAGCCCTGCCATTCGTCGGGGTCGAGCCCGCAATTGGCGATCACCCGGGGATGGACCATTCCGGAGCCGAGGAGCTCCATCCAGCCTTCGCTGCCCCCGAGCACGCGCCGCCCCTTGACGCGGGTGAAGCCGACATCGACCTCCGCCGAAGGCTCGGTGAACGGGAAATAGGATGGCCGAAGCCGAAGCTCGATGTCCTCGCGTTCGAAAAAGGCCTTGAGGAAGGTCTCCAGGGTCCATTTGAGATGGCCGAGATGGATACCGCGGTCGATGACGAGGCCTTCGACCTGGTGGAACATCGGAGTGTGGGTGGCGTCGCTGTCCGAACGATAGGTCCGCCCCGGAGCGATGATGTAGAGCGGCGGCTTGCTCGTCATCATCGCCCGGATCTGAACGGGCGAGGTATGGGTGCGAAGCAGCATGGGACCCCCGTCATCCCGGCGAAGGCCGGGACCTCGGGGAGACCCGCCGTGCCCTTCCTCGCCCAGGTCCCGGCTTTCGCCAGGATGACGGCTATTTCCCTCGCGCCCCGCTTCACGAAGATAGAAGGTATCGTGCATCGCCCGGGCCGGATGGTCGGGCGGGAAGTTCAGGGCCGTGAAATTGTGCCAGTCGTCCTCGATCTCCGGCCCGGTCGCGACCGAGAAGCCCATGTCGGCGAAAATCTCAGCGAGCTCGTCCATCACTTGGCTGACCGGGTGAACGCTGCCCCGGGGCGCCGCCGCGGAAGGAAGGGTCATGTCGAGCCCTTCATTCGCGAGCCGCCGCTCCAGCGCTTCCGCCTCCAGCGCCGACTTGCGCTCTGTCAGCGCTTCGGCGACCGCCTCGCGAAGAGCATGGATCCGGGGACCTTCGGCCTGCCTCTGCTCTGGCGTCATGCCGCCCAGGGTCTTGAGGAGCTGGGTGATCCGCCCCTGCTTGCCGAGCGCGGAGACCCGCTCGGCCTCGATCCCGGCGAGGTCGGGCGCGTTGGAGATTCGGGCGACCAGGTCGCCGCGGAGTTGGTCGAGATCGGCCATGGCCCGGGCTCTAGAGAAAATTTCCGCGCCTTTGAACCCTTCGCGGGGGGCTTCCAATTCCGGTGCGGAATGGACAAACTCCGCTCATGTCCTGGCCCCAGCTCAGCGAAGCCCGCGACGGTCCGACGATCGCCGCGCTCCATCTCTACAGCCAGATAGTGGGCAAGGCGGCCGTCGCCCTCCTGCCCTGGCGCAACCATGGGTGGCACGTCACGCTCCGGGTCCATCCGCGCGGCCTGAGGACCGAATCGCTTTACGGGCCGGGCGGCCCGTTCGAGCTGGGGGTGGACCTGGTCGACCACCAATTCACCTTCGTGGATGGAAGCGGCGCCCGGGGGGTGCCGCTTCGGCCGATGTCGGTGGCGCAATTCCATGGCGAGGCGATGGAGCTTCTGAGGTCGGCCGGGCGCGAGGTCCGGATCCATGGCGCCACCAACGAACTCGATCCCGCGGTTCGCTTCGACTCCGACGAAACCCCGCGCCACTATGACGGCGACAGCGCCTCGCGCCTGCTCGGGGCGCTGCTGGACGCCGACCGGGTCCTTCGCCTGTTCCGCTCGGGCTTCCTCGGCAAGGCGAGCCCGGTCCATTTCTTCTGGGGCAGCTTCGACCTCGCCGTCACTCGCTTCTCGGGCCGGCCCGCCCCGCTCCATCCCGGCGGGATCCCGAATCTGCCCGACGCGATCACCCGCGAAGCCTATAGCCACGAAGTCTCGAGCGCCGGCTTCTGGCCGGGCGGCGCCGGGGGAGGCGGGGAGCCCTTCTTCTATTCCTACGCTTATCCCTCCCCGGACGGGTTCAGCGGGGCCCGGATGCGGCCCGAAGCGGCGCGGTTCGACGAATCGCTGGGCGAGTTCGTCCTGCCCTACGAGGCGGTTCGAAACTCCGACGATCCCGATTCCGCACTGCTCGAATTCCTGGAGAGAACTTACGCCGCCGCGGCGGACCTCGCCGGGTGGGACCGCGCGGCGCTGGATTGCCGGCTTGGCGCTCCGGGGGTGCCGAGGCGACTGTGAAGGGGTTCCGGGCGGGCTAAACCCGCCTCGCCTCCTCGACCAGCATCACCGGTATTCCCTCACGCACCGGAAAGGCCAGCCCGGCCGCCTTCGACACCAGCTCCCGCCGCGCCTCGTCCCACTCCAGTCCGGTCCGGGTGACAGGGCAGACGAGCAGGTCCAGCAGCGCCTCGGTCATTGCAGGGTCTCGGGACCTTCGGCGCCGCCCGGGACCATCTGCTGGAATTGCATGAACTGGACCACGAGGTCGCAGCGTTCCGCGATGTCCGGCGCTTCGAGCAGGGCCTGCTTCGAACCGACGTCGAATGGGGCTACCTGGGCGATGGCGTTGACCAGCATCTCGTCGTCGAGCCGGGTCACCGCCTCCCAGTCGACCGAATAGCCGAGCGCGTCGGCATAGCGTCGCGCCTCCCGCTCGAGCTCCGCGCGCTGGGCGAGGCCGAGCGGCTCAGGCTCGGGCTCGTCGTCGAAGCCGCTTCGCTGGGCATCGACCTGGCGGTAGAGCGTGTCGACGCTCGCTTCCCGGAGGATCCGGAATCGGCCCAGCCCCTCGATGACGATGTTGAGCCGGCCGTCCTCGACCTCCTCGGCGCTGACGATCCGGCCCAGGCAGCCGACGCCGAACAGATCGGGCGGCTCGCCCGAGCCGCGCGGCTGGATCATTCCGATCAGCCGGTCGCGGGCGAGCGAGTCGCGGACCATCGCCCGGTAGCGCGGCTCGAAGATGTGCAGCGGCAGCTGCGCCCGCGGGAAAAGCAGAGCTCCCGCGAGCGGGAAGACCGGAATCCGGATCGGCTTCTCGTCGGGCATCAGGTGAAGAGGATCGCCGAGAGGCGCCGGCGCTGCGCCCCGGCCCAGGGATCTTCGAGCCCCACCACCTCCATCAGCTGGAGAAGCCGCTTCCTCGCCGCGCCCTCGTTCCACTCGCGGTCGCGGCCGATGCTCTCGAGCAGATGGTCGGCGGCGGAGTCGCGGTCCCCGGCGGCCATCAGAGCTCCGGCGAGCTCGAATCGGGCCTCATGGTCGTCCGGGTCGGCGGCGATCCGCCGCTCGAACTCTCCGGTATCGACGTCCGGCGCCGCCACTTCGGCCAGCGCCAGAGCGGCCTGGGCGCGCGCGATCGCCGGGTCCTTGGCTGCGCTCTCCGGCGCCGAATCGAGCAGGGCGCGGGCCTCGTCCGTCCGGCCCGCCGCGATCAGCGTCCGTGCAAGCCCGCCGATCACCCCGGCATGGTCGGGCGCCATCTCCAATATCTGGGCGAAGATATTCTCGGCCCGCGCCGGGTCGCCGCCGGCGAGCACCTCCTCCGCCATGGCGATCATCGGCTCGATCTCCGCCTCGATCTGCTGGGCCTCGCCCTCGATCGGCAATTGCTCGAGGATCTGGTCCAGGAAGCGGGTCAGCTGCCCTTCCGTCCGGGCCGGCGACAGGTCGGCGACCGGCTGGCCCTGGAAGATGGCGTAGACGGTGGGAATGGACTGCACCCGGAATTGAGTGGCGATGACCTTATTCTCGTCGACGTTGATCTTGACCAGCCGGACACCCCTCGCCGCGTAATCGGCCGCGACCTTCTCCAGCATCGGAGTGAGCTGCTTGCAGGGCCCGCACCATTCCGCCCAGAAATCGATGATGACGAGCGACGTCATCGACGGCTCGATGACGTCGCGCCGGAAGCTTTCGAGCGCCTCCTTCTCCGCCGCGCTCATGCCCAATGTCGCCACAGTCCGCCTCTCCGTTCCGATCGTTTCCGCGCCTATGTGGGATATCGCATGCGTCTGCCAAGCCTGAGCGGCCGTCATGCTGAACTTGTTTCAGCATCCAGGGCCGAGCCGTCTCGCGGGTGGAGGCCTGGACCTGAACGAGTTCAGGGTGTCGAAGGCCGAAGAGCTTCATGCGGCACGTTAGCCCCTTGCCGGGTGGCGGACCCCATGCTAGCAGCCGCCGCCTTACCTCAGCCGGGAGCGCGAAGGCGCCGTCGGCGCGGCTCAGAGCGGGCGTAGCTCAGGGGTAGAGCACAACCTTGCCAAGGTTGGGGTCGAGGGTTCGAATCCCTTCGCCCGCTCCAGTTTTTTCCGCCGGCGGCAACGGGCGGCCGGGAGTCACTATGTTCAGCCTCGCCCTTCTCCTCGCCGCCGCCGCCCCGGCCACCAAGCCGGTTCCGCCGCGCTCCTTCATTCCGCCGGTGTCGGCCCGGGCCGTGGTCGCGACCCCCTCCGGACTTCGATTCGAAACCCTGAGGCCCGGCACCGGAGCGAGGCCGACGACGGCCGATCTGGTGCTGGTGACCTATGAGGGCCATCTCTTCGACGGGACTCTGTTCGATGCCAGCCCTCGGCCGACCGCCTTCCCGGTGACGGGCGTGGTGCCGGGATTCGCGGAGGCGCTTCAGCTGATGCAGAAGGGCGGCCGCTACCGTTTCTGGATCCCGTCCGCTCTGGCCTATGGCCCCGCGGGAATTCCGGGCGCCATCCCGCCCAACGCCGAGCTCGAGTTCATCGTCACCCTGGTCGACATGAAGCCGGCGTCCGAGGCGACTCCGCCCCAGCCTCAACCTTAGAACTCAGCCGTCATTGCGAGCGTAGCGAGGCAATCCAGAGCAGCCTCTGAGCCCCACTGGATTGCTTCGTCGCTCCGCTCCTCGCAATGACGGCCGGCGCAAGGCGGAACGCATCCGGGCCACCCCCGTTCTCCAGCCACTCACGAGGCGCGACGCTCCGTCGCCGCCCGAGGGTCACGTAGCGGGAACAATGAGCACCAAACTCGACAATTTCGATTCGTCCGCCTTCGAGCCGCCCCCCGAGGCGGTCGGATTCTATTCGGACAGCCTGAAGCTCCTCCAGGAATCGGGGATCCCCTTCCTTCTGTCGGGGACCTACGCTCTGTCCTGCTTCACCGGAATCACCCGGCCGACGAAGGATCTCGACGTCTTCTGCAAGCCCAGCGACGCGCCCAAGATCCTCGCCTTCTTCAAGGGTCGCGGGTTCGAGATCGAGATGGAGGACGAGCGCTGGATCGGGAAGGTCTGGCTCGGCGACAATTTCTTCGACGTGATCTTCAACATCTCCTCGGCCAGCATCCCGATCACCGACGAATGGTTCCAGGAGGTGTACGAGGCCGAGGTCTACGGGACCAACGTGCGGGTCACCCCCCCGACCCAGTTCATCCTTTCCAAGCTCTTCCTCCAGACCCGCTACCGCTACGACGGCGCCGACATCGTCCACACCATCCTGATCAAGCATGACGAGATCGACTGGAAGTGGCTGCTCTCGAACATGGAGCTCTATTGGGAGGTCCTGCTGATCAACGTGCTCAACTTCCGCTTCGTCTACCCGACGGAGCGGGACCTCATCCCGCGCTGGCTCTACGAGGAATTGCTCGAGCGCCTGAAGGCGCAGGACCAGATGCCCCCGGCGAGCGTCAAGATCTGCCGCGGGCGGCTGATCAGCCCGACCGATTATGTCGTCGACGTCAGCGAGTGGGGCTTCGCCGACGTCGTCGGAAAGGGAGTGGACGAGAAGCATGAGCGACCCCACCACCATTGAGGCTCCCGGCGCCGGCACCCTCACGGTGGCGGCGATCGGCGATCTCCACGTCACCGAGACCTGCCACAATCGCTATCGCGCCTTGTTCGAGGAGATCAACGAGGCCGCCGACGTGCTCGTCCTCGCCGGCGATCTCACCAATTTCGGCAAGGTCGCCGAAGCCGAGATCCTCGCCGAGGATTTGGCCGCCTGCGCTATTCCGGTCGTCGCCGTGCTCGGCAATCACGATTACGAGGCCGGCGAAGTGGACGAGGTGGTGCGCATATTCCAGTCGGCCGGAGTGACCATGCTCGGCGAGCAGGCGACGGTGATCGAGGGCGTGGGCTTCGCCGGCGCGAAAGGCTTCATCGGCGGCTTCGGGCGCGGCGAGCTTGGCGCGTTCGGCGAGGATGCGATCAAATTGTTCGTCGACGAGGCGCGCAACGAAGCGAGGCTTCTCGAAAACGCTTTGCGCTCGTTGCGGACCGAGCGGGTCGTCGCAGTCCTCCATTATGCGCCCATTCCCGAGACGGTGGAGGGCGAGCCGCTCGAAATCTATCCATTCCTGGGCTCCTCGCGCCTCGCCAACGCCATCGACCGGTTCGAGAACGTCAAGGCGGTGGTCCACGGCCACGCCCATCGCGGCGCCTATTCGGGACACACTCCGGGCGGGGTGCCCGTGTTCAACGTCGCCCAGTTCGTGGTCGAGCCCGTCTTCGGCCGGCCCTACGCGCTGCTGGAGATCTAGCCCGTCATTGCGAGCGTAGCGAAGCAATCCAGAGCGGACTCGGAGGCCCGCTGGATTGCTTCGTCGCTACACTCCTCGCAATGACGAATTAACGGGGTCCGGGCACCACCGCCTGAGGCGCCACCGCCTGAGGCGCCACCGCCCGAGGCAGCGCCGGCGCCCTTGGCTCCAGCAGCGCCGCGCTCTCCAGCCGGTCCAGCGCCCGGTGGGCGGCGACGAAGCGTCGGGCATTGGCGATCCAGGGATCGGCGCGCTCATGGCCCGGAAGCCTCAGCACCTCGAGCAGTGCGACCTCGACCTGCCCGGCCTGAAGGCTCTGGCCGGCGCGGCGAAGGCGCTCGCCGGGCTGGGTCGAGGGCGTGTTCTCGCGCCGGACGGTGACGAGGCCGGCCATCTCGGTCTTGAGGGCCGCCCACCAGGTCTGGCCCTGGCCGCCGCCGCTAAGGTGCGGCGCGACCTCCTGGAACTGCTTCTGGAGGCTCTGCACGGTGACCGGGGCCCGGGCGACGGTGAGCACGGTTGCCACCGCCTGCGGCTCGCTCCCCGCGAAGCGCTGCCTGAGCAAGGTTTCGATATAGCCCAGGGCGACCCCGCGGTCGATCGCCCGCCGGGCCGCGAAAGCGACGAGAAGGCCCTCCGCGCGATCGGCATTGCCCACCGCCGTGCGGGACTGCAGGTCGAGCAGCGCCAGCCTTTCCTCGAGCCGGTTGACCCGGCGGGTGGTCTCGGGGTCGATCACCAGCCGCTCGCCGGCCGGAATGTCGGCCGGAGGGGTCGCGACCGGCTCGGGCTCCATCGTCATCGGTTGGGGGGCAGGCTCGATCGCCGCCGGCGGGGCGGGGGCGACCCCCAGGAAGGCCGCGGCCGTGCTCCAGTTGGCGAGCAGCCAGCCCATCGCCGCGAGCCCGGCCAGGAAGGCGAGGAGCGGAAGCGCAAGCAAAGTCCAGAGGGGCCGCTTCGGCTTCGCCGTCACCCGTCCCGGCTCATATTCCATTGCCGTCCCTCACCACGTCCGGACCATGATTGCACAGCTTGGCCGCAACCTCCAGCAGGGCTTGGTCGCGCGGCGCCGCCGCCACCGCCTTGGCCGCCCATCCCTCGCCGGCGGCGGCCGCCGCCGCGGGACTTATCGCGGCGAGCGCGATTCCCTCCCTTGCCCCGGCAAGCTCGGCGAACCGGGCGCCGGCTCGGGCCGAATGGATCAGCGCCACCGCCGGTCCGTCGAACCGCCCCCGCGGCACAGGCTCGGCCGAATAGACGATGTGGCGCTCGATCGCGATTCCCGCCGCTTCGACCGCGAGATGGTCGCGCCCGCACAGATGGAGCGCCTTGCTCACCCCCGCCGCGGCCATCATTGCCGCCGCGGCGGAGCCGTCGCACGGCCCGGTTCGAACCTCGCCGAATCCGGCGGAGCGGGCCGCCGCCGCGGTTCGCTCGCCGACGGCGAAGCAAAGCAGGGCCGTCAGGCCCGGAGGAGCGTTGCGGGCGCCGTTGGCGCTGGTCAGAAGGACGGCTTCATATCGGCCCGCCTCGATCGGCGGCCCCTCCACCTTCTCGATCCTGAAGAGCGGTGCGACGATCGGGTCGAGTCCGAGCGCCCGGGCCCGTGCCGCGGTCTCGGATGCGCCCGGCTCCGGCCGCAGGACGAGTAGCTTCACGGCGCGAACAGCGCCCTGAGCCTGGACGGAGCCCGGTCGAGCATTTCGCGGGCGAGGTCGAGCGGCGCCTTTCCGTCATCGCTTCGGAACCGCCGGTCGCATCTTTCAACCTCGGCGCCGTCCTCGGTGAGGATCTCGGCGCGCAGCCGGATCTCGTCGCCGTCCAGGGTCGCAAGCGCCGCCACCGGGGACCGGCAGCTCCCGCCGAGACCTTCCAGGAGCCGGCGCTCCGCTCCCACGCAAAGATGGGTGGGGCGATGGTCGATCGCCGCGATCAGCGCCCGAACCCGGCGATCGGCGCTCCGCACCTCGATCCCGATCGCCCCCTGCGCCGGCGCCGGAAGGAAATCGTCGAGGAGGATTCCGCAGTCCGAACGGCCGAGCCGATCGAGCCCCGCGGCCGCCAGCAGGGTCGCGTCCACCTCGCCCATCTGGATCTTGCGGAGGCGGGTTTCCACATTGCCGCGGAAGGGGACGATGACCAGGTCCGGCCGCCGGGCCCGCAATTGGGCCGCCCGGCGCGGCGAGGAGGTCCCCACCCGGGCGCCCTGGGGCAAAGCGGCGAGGCTCGGCGCTCCGACCAGCCGGTCGCAAACGTCGGCCCGCTCCAGCATCGCCGCCAAAGCGAGCTCGGGCGGCCTGATCGTCTCGACGTCCTTCATCGAATGAACGGCGAGGTCGATCCGCCCCTCCATCAGGGCCGAGTCGAGCTCCTTGGTCCAAAGGGCCTTGCCGCCCATCTCGGAGATCGACCGGTTGCGAAGCTGGTCGCCGCTGGTCGTGATCGGCTCGATCTCGATAAGCTCCGGGCCCCAGCCATGGGCATCGCGCAATGCCGTCGCCACCGATCGCGCCTGGACGAGCGCGAGCGGAGATCCGCGGGTTCCGAGGCGAAGGACGGACTGCATGCGCGGCTTGTGCTAGCGGGTGCGGCGGTGGCAGGGAAGCGGTCATGAGCCTCATCCTCGGCATCGAATCCAGCTGCGACGAGACTGCGGCCGCTTTGGTGACCTCCGATCGCCGGATCCTCGCCCATTGCCTCGCCGGCCAGGAGAGCGCCCACAGCCCCTATGGCGGGGTCGTTCCCGAGATCGCGGCGAGGGCCCATATCGAGATACTGCCCCGGCTGATCGAGCAGGCGCTGGCCGAAAGCGGAGCCGATCTCGCCGATGTGGACGCCATCGCGGCGACCGCCGGGCCCGGCCTGGTCGGCGGAGTGATGGTCGGACTGGTCGCCGCGAAGGGGCTGGCGCTCGCCGCCGGCAAGCCGCTCGTCGCCGTCAACCATCTCGAAGGCCATGCCTTGTCGCCGATGCTTGGCGATCCGGGCCTCGCTTTCCCCTACCTCCTGCTCCTCGTCTCCGGCGGCCATTGCCAGTTGCTCCATGTCGAGGGCCTCGGCCGCTACCGGCGGCTCGCGACGACCATCGACGACGCGGCCGGCGAGGCGTTCGACAAGACGGCCAAGGCGCTCGGCCTCGGCTTCCCCGGCGGGCCCGCGGTCGAGCGGGCGGCGCTTTCGGGCGACGGCGCCGCGGTGCCGTTGCCGCGGCCTTTGCTGGGCTCGGCCGAGCCGCATTTCTCGTTCGCCGGGCTCAAGAGCGCGGTCCTCCGAGCCCGCGACAGCGGCCGCTACGCAACGCCGGACATTGCCGCGTCCTTCCAGCAGGCGGTGGTCGACAGCCTGGTCGACCGGACCCGCCGGGCGCTCGATCGGGTTCCCGAGGCGACGGCGCTGGTCGTCGCCGGCGGGGTCGCGGCCAATGGGAGCGTCCGCTCCGCCCTGACCGGGCTCGCCGAATCGAACGGCCTGCCCTTCGTCGCTCCGCCGCTCTGGCTTTGCACCGACAACGCCGCGATGATCGCCTGGGCCGGAGCGCTTCGCTTCGACGCCGGTCTCACCGATCCGCTCGACGCTCCCGCCCGGGCCCGATGGCCGCTCGATCCGGACGCTGAAAAGGTGCGCGGCGCGGGAGTGAAGGCATGACCGCTCACGCTCAGTTCGGGCCGAGCCCCCCAACCCCGTTCGGGCTGAGCCCCCATTCCCCATTCGGACTGAGCCCCCATTCCCCATTCGGGCTGAGCCCCCATTCCCCGTTCGGGCTGAGCCCCCATTCCCCGTTCGGGCTGAGCTTGTCGAAGCCCTCTCCTTTCTTTCGGGCGCGGGAGGAAGGCAGGGCTTCGACAGGCTCAGCCCGAACGGAGACTATGTGATGATTTCCATTTCCCGCCTCGGAGTGATCGGCGGCGGCGCCTGGGGAACGGCCCTGGCCCAGGTGGCGGCCGGCGGCGGCGAGACCCTCTTGTGGGCGCTCGAGCCCGAAGTCGTCGAGAGCGTCAATCGCGACCACGAGAACCGCCTCTTTCTCGCCGGAGTCCCGCTCGATCCCGCGGTCCGGGCCACGGGCGAGCTCGAGGCGCTGGCCGGCTGCGACGCGCTCCTTGTCGTGACGCCCGCGCAGCATATGCGCAAGGTGTTGGCCGGGATGCCGCCCCTCTCTATCCCGCTCATCCTCTGCGCCAAGGGCATGGAGGGATCGACCATGGCGCTGATGCACGACGTCGCCCGCGAGGCCCAGCCGGAGGCGTCGATCGCGGTGCTTTCCGGCCCCACCTTCGCCCATGAGGTCGCAGCCGGCCTTCCCGCCGCGGTCACCCTCGCCGTCGAGGATCCGGCGCTGGGCGAGCGTCTTCGAGCCCGGATCGCCCGGCCCTGGTTCCGTCCCTACCTGTCGGACGACGTGATCGGCGCCGAGATCGGGGGCGCAGTCAAGAACGTGCTCGCAATCGCCTGCGGAGTGGTGGAGGGCCGCCGCCTCGGACTCAATGCCCGTTCGGCCCTGATCTCGCGCGGCTTCGCGGAGATGACCCGCTTCGGCCTCGCCCGAGGCGCCCGGGCCGAGACCCTCGCCGGCCTTTCGGGCCTAGGCGACCTGGTCCTGACCTGCTCCTCGACGAGCTCGCGCAACTTCAGCCTGGGCAAGGGCCTGGGCGAAGGCCGCCGCGCGTCCGATATGCTCGCCGACCGGCGAACGGTGGCGGAAGGCGCCCATACCGCCCCGGTCCTGGCCCGGGCGGCGCGGGAGGCGGGAGTCGACATGCCGATCGTCTCGGCGGTGTGTGCGCTTCTGGCGGGGGAGGCGAGCGTCGACGAGGTTGTGGTGAGGCTGCTGGCCAGGCCCCTGCGGTCGGAGGGGGTCTAGCCTCCGTCATTGCGGGGAGCGAAGCGGCGAAGCAATCCAGCGGCGTCCGAGTCCGCGCTGGATTGCTTCGCTCCGCTCGCAATGACGGCTTTCGCCGTCAGAAATCCCAGGCGATCCCCTTCTTCTCCCAGTCGCCGTAGCGGGTCGGCTCCTCCCCCTTGGGCCCGCCATGCTCCTCGGCTCCGGCCTCGGCGGGGGCGCCCGGTTCCGGCACCGGCGGGCTTGCCGAAAGATGCGCCGGCGGCTTCACATGTCCAGGGCGCCGCCCCGCACTGCCGATTGAAGATGGCTTGCTCATCCCCCACATTTCGGGAGACGGAGGCCTGTACGCAAGGATGAATCATTTTCGGACCCTGATGCTGCTGGCGGCGATGACCGCCCTGTTCATGGGGCTCGGCTACATGATCGCGGGTCCGCGCGGCGCCGTGCTTGCGCTGATCGTCGCCGCCGCGATGAACCTCGTCACCTATTGGAATGCCGATCGGATCGTCCTTGCCATGCACGATGCAAAGGAAATGACCGTCAGCGATTGCCCGCAGCTGGTCGGGATGATCCACGACCTCGCGGCCCGCGCCGGCATTCCAAACCCGCGCGTCTATCTGGTAGACTCGCCCCATCCCAATGCCTTCGCCACCGGCCGCGATCCGGAGCACGCGGCCGTCGCCGCGACCACCGGTCTCCTCGGGCTCCTCAGCAAGGCGGAAGTGGCGGCGGTGATGGCGCATGAGCTCGGCCACGTCCGCAACCGCGACACGCTCGTCATGACGATGACCGCGACGATCGCCGGCGCGATCTCGATGCTCGCCAATTTCGGCTTCTTCTTCCGAGGCGGCGACCGGGCCAATCCGCTTGCGATGATCGCAGCGATCCTGCTCGCGCCGTTCGCGGCCATGCTGGTCCAGCTCGCCATCAGCCGGACCCGCGAATATGGCGCGGACCGAGCCGCCGCCGAGATTTGCGGCGATCCACGCGCCCTCGCCTCGGCGCTCGCCAAGCTCCACCAGGGCGCCGCCCGGATCCCGAGCCCGGTAGCGATGCGCAACCCGGCGGCGGCCTCTCTACATCGTCCCGTCCGGCACCGGCCGCGACAGCTTCTTCTCTACCCACCCGGCCACGGACAACCGGATCGCCGCACTGCAGGCCATGGCCGCCGAGTTCGAGCCGCGCGCGCGCCGGGCGGTGCGGGCCCGCCGCACCGGGGCGAGCGCTCTCGATCCCCTTGGCCGGCGCCGCCACGGGTGAGCGAAATCGTCGAAATCGCCCTCAAGGTCGTGTTCCGGATCCTGGCGGAGATCGTCCTCAGATTTGTGGCATACGTCGCTCTCAGCGTCTTCTTCATCTTCTTCCGAAGGACAGGGGATTTCCTCATCGAACTTGTGACCTTGGATTATTTCCGCGACCATTCGAACGTGCCGCTGGATTGGAAGCCGCTCCACCCCGTGCCCCATTGGGCTTCGGCGCTTCTGGGCGTCATTTTCTGGTGCGAGTTCGCAGCGGCGGTCTATTTGTCCTGGCCCTGGCTCGCCTCCCTGTGAACCGACCTCCCGATCCGGCCGGAGTCCCCGCCCGCCGCGCCGCCCTGAGCCTGCTCGACGCCGTTCTTCGCAAGGGCCTCCCGCTCGAGGCCGCGCTCGACACCGCCGCCCGGGGGCTCGCTCCCAACGATCGCGGCCTCGCCCACGCCATCGCCGCCGAGACGCTTCGCCGCCTGGGCGATCTCGACGCGCTGATCGACGGCGCCACCCGCAATCGCCTTCCCGACGACGCAAAGGCCCGCTTCGCCCTCAGGATCGCGCTCGTCCAGGCGCTGGCGCTGGAAACTCCGCCCCACGCGGCGATCTCGACCGTCCTCCCGCTGGTCGACGGGGGCCCGCGCAAGCTGGTCCACGGAGTCTTCGGAACGCTTATGCGGCAGGAAGCGAAGCTTCCGGATCTGCCCTCGCTCCCGGCCGCGGTCGAGGCGCGCTGGAACCGGAACTGGGGCGAAGCTGTCGCGCTGCAGGCCGCGAGGCTGCTTGCCGCGCCTCCGCCGCTCGACCTCTGCTTCGCGGCCGGCAGCGAACCGCCCTCCGAAATGGACGGAGTGAGTCTCATGCCGGGCCATTTGCGGCTCCCCGCCCGAACCGCGGTCGCCGGCCTCGCCGGCTATGGCGAGGGCGGCTGGTGGGTGCAGGACATCGCCGCCTCGATTCCGGCCAGGCTGCTCGGGGCCGGCGAGGGCCGCACCGCGCTCGACCTGTGCGCAGCGCCGGGGGGCAAGACGATGCAGATGGCAAGCGCCGGGTTCGAGGTCACCGCCGTCGACTCGTCGGAAAGTCGTCTTGCACGACTTTCCGAGAATCTGGCCCGAACCAATCTCTCGGCGAAGGTGATCGCCGCCGACATCCTGCGCTGGTCGCCGCCGGACAAGGTGGACTCCATCCTTCTCGACGCCCCCTGCTCCGCCACCGGCATCTACCGCCGCCACCCGGACGTCCTCCACCGGGTCCGGCCCCGCGCCGTCGCCGAGCTCGCGGAGGGCCAGAAAGCGATGCTCGCCCGGGCCGGCGGCTGGCTGAAGCCCGGCGGCACCCTGGTCTATTCGGTCTGCTCGCTCGAGCCCGAGGAAGGCGAGGCGGTGGTCGAGGCGTTCCTCGCCGGCCGCCCCGAGTTCGAGGCGGCCCATATCGAAGCCGGCGAGCTGCCGCCCGAAATTCCGGTCGAAGGCAATCGGATCCGGATCCTCCCCGGCCTGTTCGCCGAGGCGGGCGGCGCCGACGGCTTCTTCATCGCCCGCTTCCGGCGGATCTGACCTCCACCGTCAACCCGAAAGCCGGACCCCGGGACAAGAAGTTTCGGCGTGCCTCCCCGAGATTCCGGCTTTCGCGGGACTGTTATGGCCCCGTGGGCTCTTGCCAGGGACGGCCGCCGGTTCCCCGGGATGCCTGTCTAAACAGGAGGATCGCAGTAGAACTGACCGAAGACGTAGTTTCTTACCCAGGTCCCGGACTCTTCATCATAGACGCAAACGCCCGTCCACTCCGCGGCAGTCGGAGTGCAGGGTTCATAACCCGTGATGACATACTCCCTGTACCAGATTCGGAGCCAGGGGTCGTACACGCAAGCCCCACCGTTCGGGGGCATGGCCTCCGCCGGGGCCGCGGGCAGCGCGAGAGCCGCCGGCCACATCGATGCGGCCAAGGCCGCGAACAGTAATTTTCTTCCTTTCGGCATGCTCACTCTCCTGCATATGCGTCTCGCGCCCGAGTGGATTCTCCGCAGGGCTGGGTGTCGCCGGGCGGAATGTCAGGCTTCGGGCTCCCTGCGTGCGAGGTCGGCGGGGCGCGCCTGGAACTCGCCGGAGTGGTTCTGCCGGCTTATTGCCCGACGGCCGGGCCAGCACCTGCAAAGAGCGGTCGCCGCCTCTCGGGCGCCCGGCTCAAGCGGGAGGATCGCAGGGCTCCGCGTGTGTGACGTAGTATCTGTACCAGCCGTCGGACCATTCCTCGTATACGCAAGTGCCGTAATATTCCGAGGGGCTCGGATTGCAGGGCTCCCTATGGGTGACGTAATTCCTGTACCAGCCCCTCCAGTAGGGATCGTACCGGCAACTGCCGTCATAGATCCAGCTATTCTCCTGGGCCGCCGCCGGCGTCGCGGGCAGCCCGGAAGCCGCCAGCCAGATCGAGGCTGCAAAGGCGGCGGATAGTTTATTTCTTCCCTTCGGCATGTTCGCTCTCCTCCTGGTCGTCCGAGCCCGTGGGGCCGTGGCGGACTGTCGGCCTGCCGGCCCCGCCTATGCTTCCGAAGGACTCTCTTCGGGCTCTTCGGTGGGCTGGAAGTATCCGTCGCACTCCGGCGGCGGCGGCCCGATGATATAATATCGATAATATTCACAACATTGGGCTATTTCCTCCGGCAGGCACCCGCCGAGATGCGAGTACTGGCAATAACAATAAGAACCGCCGCCACCGCCGCCGCCCGTCTGCGCCGATGCGGGTGTCGGCGCCAGCGCGGAGGCTGCCAGAAACACTGAAGAAGCAAAGGTCGCGAATAGTCTCTTTCCTGTATTCGTCATGTCCAATCTCCTTGTATTTTTGCCCGCCCGGGCTCGCGCGACCGCGCGCGGTTACACGTGGCGACTATTGCCCTGCGGGCTCCACGGAAACCCTCGAAGCGGGATCGGCGGACTCGGGAGAGTAGCTGGGAGGGGTGCAGGGCTCCCAATGCGTTGCGTACATCCTGTACCAGCCGCCCGAGTACACGTCGTACTCGCAACAGCCGTAGCCCCACTCGCCGTAGCCGCCCGTGCTGGGGTCGTAGCAATGGTAGGAGTAACCGCCGCCGCCGGTCTGCGCCGGCGCGGGCGTCGCGACCATTGCCGAAACCGCCAGAAGGCCGGAGGAAGCAAAGATCCCGAACAGTCTCTTGCCTGCATTTCGCATGGCCGTTCTCCTTTATCGCCGAAGGCCCGATCCCGGCGGGCCTGGGCGCGACCGTAGCCGCGCCCAGGAGCCGGACCGGACTCAGCCGGCGCTCGATCCCGATTTGGCTTCCAGCGGAATGATGACCGGATCGATCGGAGGATTGGGCCCCTGGCAGGGGATGACCAGCTCCGGATAATCGCAGCATTCGGCTCCGTAGATGACGGGCCCCCAGGGCGTGCAGCCGTACCAGGGATCGTCGGGATCCTCGACCGGCGGCGGCGGCGGCCTCTTCGCCGCGATCGCGGGTCCCGCCGCCAGCGAAGCTGCAAGCAAGATGGAAGCGGCGATGGTGCCGAATACCCTCTTTTTTCCTTCAGGCATGTCACTCTCCTCGTTCGACTTCACCCCCAAGACGATGCGTACAAGGCGCGGTCTCCGGCGAGTCGCCAAGGCAAGACTAGGCCGGGCTGTGCTCCGATAAAATGGTAATTCCTCCGATTCGAAGATTCTTTACAACCGAAACGGCTGTAAGTTATTTTGAAAGCGGGCCTTGACCGGCAAAGCAACTTCGAGCGCCCGGACGAGATCTTCGGGCGACGCATTCCGAATTGCGGTCGGGCCTTCGAAGCGCCCCGAACCGGCCGAAAATCCGGCTTCGCGCCGCGTTGCGGGGGGAGAAGCGGACCTTCGAGAAAGGCTCGGGGGCGACGGGGACGGGGCGGGTCAGTCGGGCCGGGGCTTGCCGGGGGCGTAATAGTCCAGCCAGCCGCAATGATAATATTGCATGCAGTAATAGCAGGGCTCGTGGTTGTAGCAGTCCTCATATGTCCTGTAGCCCCAGGCCTGCCATTCGGTGGCGCATTCCTGCTCAACCTGCTGGAAGCAATTCGGCGGGCTCTGATAATAAGCCGAGGCCGTCGTGCTCGAGATCGCCGCGCCCGCGAGCACCAGCGACGCCGCCAGCGCCCTCGTCTTCCCCAGAACAAGTTTCCTCGACATCGTCATTCTCCCACGGTTCGCCGGACCCCCGCGCGACTCGCTCGAACGTGCGGCCCGGCGACGTGATGATATCCCGATTCCAGGCGGGAACGACGAGCATTGGGTCCGAAACCGTCCAATCGCTCGGGGTTCGCGCCTGGCGGGCTTCACCAGGGCTTCGCGGAGTCGGGCTTCACCGCATAGGTGAAGTCGTAGATCGGGCACATATAGCCCGCCAGGCAGTGGAAGCAGGGCTGGTACTTGGCGCAATCCTCGTAGGACCGGTAGCCATAGGCCTGCCACATGGTCCCGCATTCGGCCACGGCCTCCTGCCGGCATTCCGGGCTGATGCTGTAATCAAATTGAGCCGAGGCCGCCGACCCGAAGATCGCGGCGCCCGCGAGCACCAGCGACGCCGCCAGTGCCCTAATCCTGCTGATTTGCGTTTCCTGCTCATCCTGAATTTCCACGGTTCGCCGGGACCTTTCGCGATCTGCTGCCCGCGGCCAGCACTGGATCGCTTCGCTCCGCTCGCAATGACGGGGACAGGCCGGAAACTATTCAGCCTGACTTTAAGTGGCCGGCGGGGCCGGAAAGCAGGGTGAGGGGCGTCGCCCCTCACCGGCTGCTCAATAATATTCGTACTGGCACGCCGCGAGCTTGTAGGCCTCCCAGCATTCCGAGAAGGACGCGAAGCCCTGGCTCTGCCAATTGGCCGCGCAGTAATTCTTGAAATATTGCACGCACGCCGGGTCGTAGACCGGACTCGTCTGCGCCGAAGCGGCTCCCGAAAAACTGGCGGCGACCAGTGCTGCCGAGGTCAGCAGCGTGCGGCTCATTCTTTTGAATTCGATGGACATCGTCATTCTCCCACGGTCTGCCGAAATCCGTCCGTGCGACTCGCTCGAACGATCGACCCGGCTCCGCAACGATAAGCCCAAGCGCGGCTTCGAACGACGACCATTGGGTCCGAATCAGTCCAATCGGCAGCTCCACCGTAGGATGCGCGGCTTCACATCCGTATTCGCCGATGAGCTCACAATTGCCCCGTCGGAATGACGGTCAGCTTTGCTCGCCCGCCTCGTCGTCACCCTGAACGCGTTCCAGCGTCCAGTCCGCGCCATTCGGAGGTCAGGCTGTGGGACGAGCGCTTGAGTCGGCTTCCGGCGCCGCAGGCACCGATTCAAAAGAGAAGGCGCGAAGGCACAAGGGCACGACGTAGAATGGCCGTTTACTACGTTGCCTTGGTGCCTTCTCTCAAAAAATCCAAAGCCTGTCGGCCGGCGAGGAAAGGTGCGCGATGCTGGGCGTCAGACATGGGAGCGGCGCCGCCCTGGATGCTGAACGAGTTCAGCATGACGAGTTCGGCCCCCCAACAAAGCGGGGATAAGTCGAGGCGCTTCCTTGCCGCGCGACTCGGGCAGGGTTAACGTTCCGGCGTGCAGCAGCCCGTCCGCATCGCCCCCTCGATCCTCTCGGCCGATTTCGCCCGGCTCGGCGAGGAGGTGCGCGCCGTCGACTCGGCCGGGGCGGACTGGATCCATGTCGACGTGATGGACGGCCATTTCGTGCCCAACCTCTCCATCGGCCCCGCGGTGGTGAAGGCGCTCCGTCCGCACAGCGCCAAGCCGTTCGACGTCCACCTGATGATCTCGCCCGTCGATCCCTTCCTCGAAGCCTATGCCGAGGCGGGGGCGGACATCCTCACCATCCATCCCGAGGCGGGACCCCATCTCCACCGCACCCTCCAGGCCATCCGCTCGCTCGGCAAGCGCGCGGGGGTCGCCCTCAACCCCGCCACGCCCGCCAAGATGCTCGACTACGTCCTCGAGGAGGTCGATCTGGTGCTGGTGATGAGCGTCAATCCCGGCTTCGGCGGGCAGGGTTTCATCGACAGCCAGCTTCGCAAGATCGAGGCGGTGAGGAAGCAGATCGACAAGCAGGGCCTCGCGATCGATCTCGAGGTCGACGGCGGGATCGACGTGGGCACCGCCCGGCGGGCGATCGACGCCGGAGCCGACGTCCTGGTGGCGGGGACCGCGACGTTTCGCGGAGGTGCGGAGCGCTACGCGGCGAACATGGAAGCTCTCCGGCGATGAGCCTGCTGGAGAAGATCGACCCGCCGGAGGGCGAGGAGATCGAGCCCGGGAAGAGGCTGATCCGGGTCGGCGGCGGCCAGGCCTCCTCGCTCGGCGAGCAGCTTTCGTCGATGCTTCACCGCCTTTCGTGGCGGACTCCCTTCCACGCCCTCCGGCTCCGGGGCCGTCATCCGCTCAAGCTGCTCGCGGTGCCGAAGGATCCGGTGGCCGGCGACAAGTCGGCCGGTGAAGCCATGCTCCAGGGCCGGATCGTCCGGCGGGGCGAGAGCTTCGCGGTCGAGGGCCTCGACTTCGACGACCCAGCTCTTCCCGCGGACCTCTCCGACTATCTCCAGAGCTTCGAATGGCTTCGCGACCTCGCCGCGGCGGCGACCCGCGAGCGCGCCGCGAAGCTGGCTGAGAAGCTGGTCCAGAAATGGCTGGCCGCTCATGCCGATTCGGTGACCGAGCGGGCCTGGCGCGCCGATCTGTGGGGTCGTAGGATCCTCTTCTGGACGGCCTATGCGCCCTACATTTTGTCGAGCCGCGATTCCGCCTATCGCGCGGTGCTCCTCAATACGCTTTCGAGGGGCGCCCGCCATCTCGACAAGGCCGCCGAGAAGGCGCGTCCCGGAATCGCCCGGATCACGGCCTGGGCGGGGGTGATCGCCGCCGCCCTGGTCGTCCAGGGCGGCCCCGCAAGGCTCGGCCGGGGGGAGGCGGGGCTGCTGCGGGCGCTTGCCGCCTCGCTTCACGACGACGGCGGGCTGGTCAGCCGGTCTCCGCAAGAGCAGCTCATGCTGGTGGAGCTGCTCGCGCAGCTTCGGGCGGTCTATTATTCCGGCGATCGGGAGATGCCCGAGGCCCTCGCCGACGCCTTGTCGGGCGCGGTCGGGGCCTTGCTCGGGGTCACGCTCGGCGACGAGGCCCTGTCGAGCTGGCAGTGCGGCAACATGGCCTCGAAGCGGCGGATCGCGGCCGCGGTCGAGGGCAGCGGAGCCCGGGCCCGGCCGCTCCGCCAGCCGCGCGGCTGGGGCTATCAGAGGCTCGAGGCGAAGGGAACGATCGCTCTGTTCGACGCCGCTCCTCCGCCGCCGACCCGGGCCTTCGCCGGCGGCTGCGCCTCGACCCTGGCCTTCGAGCTTTCGGAAGGGACGAACCGGCTGGTCGTCAATTGCGGCGGCCCCGGCGCGGCGCTGGGCGCCCTTCCGGCCGAGCTCGTCCATGCCTTGAGGAGCAGCGCCGCCCATTCGGCCCTGACCCTGGGCGATCGCAATTCGACGGCGGTCCATGACGACGGAAGCCTCGGCAAGGGCGTCTCGCAGGTCGAGCTGGTGCGCGACGAGACGGCCGGGATCGTCATGGTCGAGGCGAG
>DASQZF010000109.1:0-2355 GCA_035638835.1 Allosphingosinicella sp.
CCACAAAACGAGAGCGATCGCATAGCAGACCGCCACCCCCGTCCGGGCATGCCTGCCAAGGGCGAGCGCCGAGGATTTCACTCCCACAAGCGCATCGTCCTCGCGGTCCTGGAGAGCGTAGATCGTATCGTAGCCGATCACCCAGAAGACGGAGCCCAGCCATAGGATGAAGGCGGTTAGGCCCAGCTCGCCCAGCGCCGCCGGCCAGCCCACCAGCGCCCCCCAGGAGAAGACGAGGCCGAGCCAGGCCTGCGGCCACCAGGTGATCCGCTTCATGAACGGGTAGGCGGCCACCGGCGCGAGGCTGGCGAGAGCCACGATCTGAGCGGTGCGCCCGAGCTGGAGCAGGACGACCAGTCCGATCAGGCACAGCAAGGCGAGAAGGATCCAGGCGCCCTCGAGGCTTGCCCGGCCGCTCGCCAGCGGCCTGAGGCGGGTACGCTCGACCTGCTTGTCGAGGTCCCGGTCGACGATGTCGTTCCAGACGCAGCCGGCGCTGCGCATCGCCCAGGCGCCGAGCGCCAGCCAGGCGATCAGCCCGGCGCCGTTGGGCCCCATTCCGGCCAGCGCCACGCTCCAGGCGCAGGGCCAGAAAAGCAGCCACGCCCCGATGGGCCGGTCCAGGCGCATCAGCGACGCGTAAGGGCGGAGCGCTCGAGGCAAGGCGCCGATCAGGCCGCTTCGTTCGGAATCGGGGACGATATCGGTTTCGGAAGGCGCCGCCATGCCGATCCCAATACCGTTCGGCCTGAGCTTGTCGAAGGCCATTCTTTCCTTGCCCTGGAGGAAGGAACGGGCTTCGACAGGCTCAGCCCGAACGGACTGGAGATGATCAGCGCGTGCCCGCCACCCCCGCCTGGCCGCCCTCGAGCCTGCCCCGACTTTTCGTCGAGCAGCCGCTTGCCGAAGGCGCCGCCCTAACCCTTGAAGGCGCCCCCGCCAATTATCTCGGCAATGTCCTGCGCCTTGGCCCGGGCGCCCAGGTGAAGCTGTTCGACGACCGCTCCGGCGAATGGCTCGCCGAGATCTCGGATGTGGGCAAGAAGCGAGTCACGCTGACCGTCACCCGGCATCTGCGCCTGCGAGAGCCCGTACCCGACCTCTGGCTCCTCTTCGCCCCGATCAAGCGCGGCCGGATCGACTGGCTGGTGGAAAAGGCGACGGAGCTGGGAGCGGCGCGGCTCGTCCCGGTCATCACCCGGAGGACCATCGTCGAGCGCCTCAACCTCGATCGCCTTCGAGCCCATATCGTCGAAGCCGCAGAGCAATGCGAACGCACCGCCCTGCCCGAGCTGGCCGAGCCCCGGAAGCTCGGGGCGCTCCTCGCGGCCTGGCCGGCGGGGCGCATACTTTACTTCGCCGACGAGAATGGCGGAGTGCCGATGACGGCCGAGCCCGGTCCCGCCGCCATCCTGATCGGCCCCGAAGGCGGCTTCACCGACGAGGAGCGGACCTCGATCCGGGGCTTGCCCCAGGCCCGGCCGGTAAGCCTCGGCCCGCGAATCCTTCGCGCCGACACCGCGGCCCTGGCGGCCATGGCCTTGTGGATGGGCGCCGCGGGCGACTGGGATACGTCATCCCGGGGCCTTCACCGGACCTTTGTATAAGTCGCCGGGTCTTAGCCCCTCCCCTTCAGGGGAGGGGTTGGGGTGGGGGTTGTTCGTTTCACCTGGGTCAGCGAACATTCTCCCCCACATTCCCCACCCCAACCCCTCCCCTGAAGGGGAGGGGCTTGACTGCGCGCGCGTGACGCACGGTTGCATTCGGCAACGGGAAGAGGCTGGCGGGTTTTCCCAACCCAAGTTAGAGGGCGGCGATGACGACCCGTACCGAAACCGCTCGAGCGGACCCGACGATCGAAAGCCGCGAGGATCTGCTCGCCCCGTTCGTCCGCGGCGAGAAGCCTCGAAGCGACTGGCGGATCGGCACCGAGCATGAAAAGTTCGTCTATCGCCGGGCCGATCATCGGGCCCCCTCCTACGAAGAGCCGGGCGGGATTCGCGACCTGCTCGCGGAGCTGACCGCCTTCGGCTGGGAACCGGTCCTGGAAGGCGGCAAGGTCATCGCGCTTTCGGGCAGGGACGGCAGCGTCAGCCTCGAGCCGGCCGGGCAGCTCGAGCTTTCCGGGGCCGCGCTGGAGAATCTCCACCAGACCTGCGCCGAGGCCGGGCGCCATCTCGATCAGGTCAAGCAGGTCGGCGACAAGCTCGGCCTCGGCTTCCTCGGCCTCGGCATGTGGCCCGACAAGAGCCGCGCGGAGCTTCCGGTGATGCCCAAGGGACGCTACGCGATCATGCTCCGGCACATGCCGCGGGTGGGTAATCTCGGGCTCGACATGATGCTCCGGACCTGTAC
>DASQZF010000110.1:0-9400 GCA_035638835.1 Allosphingosinicella sp.
CCTGGTCGAACGCTTCTTCAACAAGCTCAAACACTTCCGGGCCGTCGCCACCCGCTTCGAAAAGCACAGCGCCAACTATCTCGCACTCGTCAAACTCGCCGCCGTCAAAATTTGGATGCGATTTATGAGTCGGTGACCTAGCGCCTTCGCTTCGCCTCGAAGGGCGTCGAGATAGTCGGAAAGATGATCCGGAGCGAGCGCTCCGAAGCGCGCCCGGGCCAGCGCATAGAGACGACGGGCGCGGAGGCCCTGCTCGCTCCGGAGCACGGCTTGCGCTGCAAGAGCTACCAGTTCGGCGCGCCTCGCGCGATCCCCGGCGCGAAGCGCGGCCCGCCAGCCCAGGCGCATGGCGTCAAGGGCTTCGCGCCATTGCCCGCGGTCGAAGTGATTCGACGCGAGATGGATCGCCGCTTCGGCGGCGATTGCGTCATGTGGGACGCTCCTCAGCGCGGCGAGCTCGAATGCGCGCCGCCAATCGGCCTGGGCCGCCACCGGCCGGCCGCGATGATTGCCGCTATGGCCCCGATTGACCACTGCGGCGGCCAGAGCATAGCTGGACGCCTCCGTCCTGGGCAGAACGTCGAAGGCGGCGACGGCCTCGTCGAGGAGGCGCGAGGATTCCTCGAAACGTCCCGCGAGATGATGGAGCGCCCCCAGGTTGGAAAGTGTCTGCGCCCTTTCGACAAGGTGCTGATCCTCGGCCGGATCGAGGATCTGGAGGCAGGCGAGATAGGCCGCCTCCGACTCTTGATATCGCGAGGCATCGTCGAGTGCGGTCCCTGACAGGCTGAGCAGCCGGCCCATGGCGAGACGCTTCTGAATCCGGTCGGGCAGGAGCGGATGGAGGAGCGCGGCCTGCCGGAACAGGATCGATAGGGCCTGATGCGGGTGGCCGCGGTCGACGAGCTGCCGAGCCGATTGAAACGCTCGGACGAACCGTTCCCTGGCGAGCTTCCACCAGGGTCCGGGATCGCTGCCGAGCGCGTGCGCCAGGCTCCCCGCCAGCAGAGGAGCCTCCACATTGAGGTCGGTCAGGTCGGCCCGCTCCAGCAGGGTCAATGCATTTTCGAGCCTTCCGCTGCCGGCCTCGTCGAGCGCCGCTCGGAGGTCGGCGGCGAGCGGATCGGGGACATGGTGCCAGGAAAACCGGCCCCCGATGTCGACAGAGTCCGACACCCGGGCGGGCGGCTCCGCGGAGTCGCCGAGGAGCCGGTCTATCATCCGGCGAACCTCTCCGAGCGATTCGATCTCCGGCGGGACTATGTCGCGAGCCATCGCCGGGACATTAGTCGCCGCCGCCGGTGGTGTCTTCGGCACAATGACGAAGCCGGCTCCGGGCGGTCCCCGAAGCCGGCTCAGATGGACGTTGTCGGCTAGCTGGGCCGGCACCTCTGCCGCGCCGTGCGCCGCGAGTCAGGGCCGCGCGCGCAATTTGTCGAACTGCTCCTGCTGCCGCTGAAGCGCTTGCGGCAATCCCCACAGCACGCGCGATTCCGCCCCCTCAGGAAGCCGTCCCGCGACATAGGAATCCACCCAATATATGGCGGTATTCCACCAATCCTCGAAAGGCTCCCCGATCGGCCAGGCGAGATGGTGGTAATCGTGCGCCACCATCGTGTCGTCCAGCACTGCCAGCCGCGCCATGGCGTGGCCTAGCGCGCGGATCGCCCACCGACCCCAGGCAGCCACTCCGCTGCCCTCCTCCGGCATCGGCGCATAGGGAATGCGAGTCCAGGTGCGCTCCGCATGGGCCTCCAGCGTGTCGGCCGGAGTGGCGAAACCATAAGGATGGATCGTGGCGAGCTGCAGAAGGGTGGCGATCTGGTACCCCGGCCCGAGCGGGAGGAAGACGGCCGCCAGCCACACCGGAAAGGACAGCACGAATGCGCTCCCAGCCATCAGTGCCAGTGCCGCCGCGCCGAGGAGCCGCCGGGACGGCCGTCCGCGCAGGAGGTTCGACGCCAGGCGCTCGGCGAAGAAACGCGCATGCCAGCGGGGGCTGAAGGCCAGCAGGAGCAGCCGCCGAACGACTTTCTCCGCCTCGTCAGGCCACAGGCTCCAGGACTTGAGCAGGGCACCGTCGGGATCGGCGAGCGTGCCCAATCGACGGGGATCGTGGTGGTGGCCATGATCCCGGCGATACTCCTGGCCGTTGGTCGTCAGGGTGATCGCCGTGCCGAAATCGAGGATCGCCTCGGCGATCCGGCGGGCCCGGCGCCGCGACATCCCGCGCTTCGAATAGTATGTGGCGGCGACGCCGTGCGAGGCCTCGTGGACGTGGCCGACGACGATCCTTCGCGCCCGCCCCGTCGCGCCGAGCATCCCGATAAAGGTCAAAGGGATTCCTACGACGGAAAGCGGGAGGGCCGCCGCGGCGAGGTGCACTCCGACGGCAGCGGCGGCCATGCCGAGCCCCATCAGCCCGACATCCTTCGCGAAATGCCGGAGCGGCGTGCCGCCCTTGGGCCGGGCCCCGGGGCGGGGGACGCCCGTCGCCAGGCGGTGCGCCGGCCGAAGCAGGGCCGGCAGTCGGTCACGGTCTCTGAGCAGGATGGCGACCCGATCCTTTGCGTATTTCTTCATGTTCGATACCTTCGTCAGCGCGGCCGACGGAAGTGCCGGACGCAGACGATGACATCGGCTTTGGAAGAGGCCGGCGAACTGGACAGGAAGTCGCAGAAATGCCCGGAAACAGTTCGAAGCGGGGCGGGCGCGGCAAACTGCCGCTCCTCATCGATTGGCAGACGAGAATGGAGCAGGTCTGGAAGCATGTCGGGAAGCCGCCCCAGACAATCAAGGCCCTTCTCGAGAAAGCCGGACCGCCAAAGGAAATCGGCAGCGACAAGCGCTCCCGGGAGAAGCTGAAGGGCAAGCAGACCGCCAGCGAGGCCTTCGCCAGGGCGATCTTCGAAGCGACCGGCTTCGACGCCCTTGGCCTCACCTACGAAGAGTGGACGGCCCAGGATTCAGAGTGGACTCAGGCCCTTGCTCAACTGGCCGGCGGTGATTCGCGCGACTTGCTCGACAAGCTGGCCGAGGCCAGCCCGCTCAGTCTCGACATCGACTCCACACCCGACCTTGCTCCGCCCCGTTTGCGCCGGGCCGGCAGCGGCCCACCGCCCGAGCAGCAAGTCTTCCTCAACGAATATTATGTGCTTCATGCGCAATATTCGGGACCAGCGCCACTCTCCTGCGCCCACCTGCTGCTCCTGGAGTGGAGCGATTCGAGCTTGGACTGGCAGGTGTTCAGCGCGGTCCCTGGCTGCCGGCTGGACCCGCGCCGGACGTACGATTTCGCCCCGGAGACAGGCGGCGCCGGAGTGCGGATCGATCTCGGCGTGCGGGCCAGGCCACCGCGCGAGGAATTCGATCTCTACCTGCTCGCCCAGCGTTCCGAGTTCGACCATCGCGCCCTCTCGATCGTCGACAGGCTCGGCGAAGAGGGGCTGATGTCCCAGCGCGAGATGCTCAGGCTGCTTTCGCTGCTTACCGAGCCCGATCGGGGCCTGCTCGTCGCCAAACGGCGCTACGCCGTCCAGTAACGGCCGGACCCTCAATGGCCAAACAGGATCCAGCCGGCCCAGTGGGTCGGTTGCTCGAACGGTCCGTGGGCATCGACGGGGGCGACCTCCCCTCCCCCGCTCCGGCGAAGGCGGAACGACCCGCGGCCCTTGCGGATAGCTTCGCTGGCGTCAGTGGAAAGATAGCGTCCCGCCGAGAGCGTATCCACGGTCGCCTCCCGGAGCCAGGATTGCACCCGCGCGAGCGCCTCGGCCGGGGGCATGGCCTCCTCGCCCCGCTCATCCAGATAGAGTTCGTAGAAGCGAAGGGCGAAGGCTGCCGCGGCTTCGTCGGCGACCGCCCAGAGCGAGGCGATTACGGCCTGGGCGCCGTCCCCCACAGATCCCGGCACTCGGAAAAGACCCCTTGTTGCGACATCCCGTCGTTCCTTCCGACGACATGACTTCGCCGGGAGCACCACGGAACCGCTACTTGCCTCGGTTCCGGCTGGCGACGACACTCGCCCCATGGCGAATGGCGATCCCATCCTCGAAACGATCACGCTGGACGGCCTGCGGAGTCTTCCTGCGATCGACGTCGAGTCGGGAGCCTGGCAATCCCCGGTCCCCGAGGCGCTGATCGAGCTTCTCGAACGAGCAAGAAGACTAAGCGGCAAACCAGCGGCCGCGATACTCGCCGCCGAGATCGAGGCCGGTCCCGACGATCCGGAGCCGTGGTGGGGAATGGCCGCGGTCCAGGTCAGGCTTGGCGACCTTGCCAACGCAGCGACCTGTTACGAGAATTTTCGTGACAGGGTCGAGAATCAGCTCCTGATCGCGCTCACCGAAACGCCGACCGATTTGGCGGCCGCCGACGCGCGTCTCGCCCGGCTCGCTCCGTCGCTGCTCCGATGCCTCGACCACCGGCTCGCGGCGCGCGTGGACATCGCCCATGCCGGCCTGCTCCTCGCCCTGGGCGAGGCCAGTGCTGCCGAAATGCGGCTCCGGTCGGCGATGGAGCGCCTGCGCTCTCTCCGACCGCGGCCTTGGCCTCTCTTCGCCGAATGGCTGGCGAGCGTGGCGATCGCCAGCGCCGATCGCAATGCCGCCCGCGCGCTGCGCACCCTGACCCTCGCCCTCAGGCTGAGCCGACACGACGAGGGCAAAGCGGATCGAAGCGCGATGATCGCGCGCGATCTCGGTAGCCTGCTCGACCGCCTGGACCGTCTCGCCGAGGCAGAGGAGATGCTCGGCACGGCCGCGGAGTTCGCCCTTGCCAGCGGGGATCCAGCGCTCGTCGCCGGAGTCGCGGCGGCGCGGGCAAGGAATCTGGCAGCGCAACGGGACTATGTCGGTGCCCATGCCGCGCTCGACATCGCTCTGGAATGGCCGCTGGCGCCCCGCGACCGTGCCGGTGTCCTGCTCGCCACGGCCGACCTGCTCGTGTCGCTCGGCCTCGCCCTTCAGGACCGCGGCCGAATCGAGCAGGCGCGAAGCTGTGCGGCCGAGGCGGCGGCGTTGCTGGAGAGTCCCGGCAGCCCCCCGCGAGCGGCCTGGCGGATGATGGCTATAAGCGCCGCCGCCCTGGGCGATGCGGACGAGGCCCGGATGTGGCTGTCCCGCCTTCGATGCGGCGGCCTTTCCGTCTCCGAACAGCTGGCGGCCGGCTATGTGCCCTATCTGCTGCGAGTGGCCCAGGGCGCGCATCGCAAGGCGCTGATCTGGGCGGAATGGCGACTGGCGATGGCGGAGCGCAGCGGCGGGAGCCCGCGCGACCTCATGGCCCTGCGCGAGCATTGCGTCGTAGCGAGCCAGCGGATCGGTGCGGTTGATCGCGTGCGCCTGCATGCCCGGGCGATGCTCGGCGACGAGGCCGCGATGCTTCGAAGGGCGCTCGGCCGCCAAGGGGGACCCGCGCACTGGGCTCGGCTCCGTCAAGCTCGCGAAGCCATGTCGATCCTGGCCTGGACTGAACTTCGGAGCGGCGGCGAGTCGGCCCCGTGGCGTGTTGCCGACGCCCTGCTCTCCGGCCGCGGCCTCGCCCGCGGCGCCCGGCGCCGGGCAAGGCTCCAGTCCGCGGAGCCGGAGGGACTGCCGTCTCTGCGACCGCTCGTCGAGCGGCAGAGCGCCGGTCACGCCTTGCTTGCGCTGGTGGCGCTTCACCCGCCGGCGCCGGTCGACCCCTCCCGGCCGCTGTGGAGCGGCTTTCTGCCGCCTCGGCTGATCGGGATCGTCCATCGCTTCGAGAACTCGACGCTTATCGTCGCAGAGCTCGGCGATTTCACCGAACTTGCCGGGAAGATCGAACAGTGGCGTACCGCTGCCGCCCGTGGCCGGGCGTGGTCGCCCCCGGGCGAGCTCATGCCCGTGATCGAGGCGCTCCGGGCTGCCCCACGGATCCAGTTCATCGCCGAAGGAAGCTTCGAGGCGTTGCCGTTACACCTGCTTCTGCCGAACGCGGAGATCGTGCATTCGGCCGGCTTACCCCTCGATCCGCCGCGGCCGCCACCGGCAGCAGGCCCCGCCGGAGTCCACGCGCTGGTCGCTCAGGAAATGCTGGAGGATCCAAGCTGGAATGAGGCGACGCGGCGTGAGCTCGCCGGGCTAAGCGAAGCAGGCCCTGTGACCCTGCTCCGAGCCGGAGCGGTGCCCGCCGAGCAAATCATGACAGACTTGGCGCGCGCGCGGCACATCCACGTCATCGCCCATGGCGAAGCTTTGCGCGACCCCGGCGCCGTCGACCTCGATGTCTACCGGGGCGCCGGCATCGAGCTCGCCGCGGGCTGGATCCTTACGGCGAGCGAAGTCGCCGCAATGCCGCTCCACAACGCCGAGCTGGTCGTCCTGTCCTCCTGCGACACCGGCGTTGGGGTTTCCCAGTACGGCGAAGGTCAGGCCAGCATGGCGGCGGCCTTCATCGACGCGGGCGCTCGCTGGGCGATCGCCGCGCTCTGGCCCGTGCCGCACGAGGAGAGCGCGCGCTTCATGACGATATTCTACCGCCAGCCGCACCCGGAGCCGGCAACGAAACTGCTTGAAGCACAGAAGCAGGCGCGGGTCGAAGGCCTGTCGGAAAGATGCTGGGCGGCCTGGACCTTGCACGGCAGGTCACCAGGCATAGCCTGAGGGCAAGTCATCGTTCGAGCGGCGGCCTGTTCTTCGATGATCGGGGCTGTCGAAACGCCCATCGGGGACGCACTCTCCAGCGGGACAGCGGGAACCGCGCGACCCGCGCCGAGCTTTCTAAAGCGCTCGGGTGTCGGATTGACCCATCTCCGTTCGGGCTGAGCTTGTCGAAGCCCTCTCTTTCCCTTTGTAAAACAAGAAGGAAAGCCCCCTTCGGCTGCCGCCTGCGGCGGCCGGCTCAGGACAGGCTTCGACAAGCTCAGGGCGAACGGTTGTAGCGATTCAACCTATTCCCACAGCGCTCTAAGCCGGAGGGTGGAAGGTCAGCACATGCAGGAGCGGAACCAGGGACAATCCATCGACAATGCCATTCTTTTGGAGCAGCTGAAGCAACTCGTCCTTCTCGAACCATCGCGTGTCGATGACCTCGGCCGGGTCGAAGTCCCCGTCGGTGTCCTCCGGATCGTCTGCCAGGAAAAGTTCGAAGCGCTGATTACTGCAGCCGTAGCTGGGGAAGTAATGAAGCAGGTGCCGGAGCTGGATCGCCTTCAGCCCCGTCTCCTCCAACAGCTCACGCCGAGCGGCGTCTTCGAGGCTCTCGCCCGGCTCCACGCCTCCCGAGGGGATGGCCCAGACGAACCGGTCCACGATGAACCGGAACTGGCGGATCAGCATGTAGCGGCCCGCCCGGCGGACGACCACCCCGATCGCCACCGAGCCATGGTCGACGACATAATATTCTAGGTTCGCGCCGTTGGCGTGGCGAACTCCATCCTTGCGAACCGAGAACCAAGGGTTCTCGTGAACCCGCTCCGAGCCAAACACCTCCCAGCGGTCGGCCGGAGATCCCTCGTCGTCCGCCGAATCCCCCGTCACCGGCCGGGCTCCATCGGAGACTTCTGAACCACGACCATTCGCAACTCCTCCGTTCCCACGTTCCTCAAGCCGTGCTCTCCGCCTGGATCATTGACGATGACGTCGCCCGGTCCGACCGAAAAAGTCTCCTTTTCGACCGTCATCGCGCCCTCCCCGGAGACGATCACGTAGATTTCCTCATTGTCCGGCGAATGGCGGTGAATGCCGACCGTCCCCCCCGGCGGAATAGAGGTCAGATCGATGAATTCCAGACCGTCAGGGGAGCTTTCGACCCGCGCCGTCTCGAGCTCGCCTTCGCCGTCATGAGCGACCTCCCGGCGCATCGGCGCGGTCGAGAAAGAATAGTGGCGCCTCGTCCCGGCACGGACTGCGCCGATCGCGGCCTTAAATGCAGTCATCGGGAAGCTCCTCCTCTATCGGGGCTCCGAGCGAGACCAGGTCCCGGGGCAAATTCTCATAGCCTCGATGCATATCGCCCACTTCGCGAAGCCGGGTCTCGCCGCGAGCGGCGAGGGCTGCAAGGAGCAGCGAAGCCGACTCGCGGATGCCCGCCGCGCCCACTTGAGCGCCCGCCAGATGTGGGACCCCGGCAATGTGCAGCCGGCGGCTCCTCCGCCGGATCCGGGCCCCGAGCCTATTCAGCGGCGCCACATGGTCGAAGCGCGCGGCGTAGACGCCTTCGGTGACGATGCTGTCGCCCGGCGCCAGACAGAACAGGCAGGTGAAGATCGGCTGAAGGTCGGCCGGGAAGTCGGGGAACATGCCGGTGCGGATGTTGCCGCAACGCCGCGGGCGTCCGGCGACATGGATCGAGTCCCCTCGCTTCTTCAACCGGATTCCGATAGCCTCAAGCGCCGTGGAAACAGGCGCCAGGCGCCGTGGGTCGCCGACGTTGAGGAGGTCGGTCGCTCCCCCGGTAATCGCGGTGGCGGCAGCGAAGGTCCCGAAGGTGATCACGTCGGGAGGAACCTTGAGAGGCGTCCCTGGGGCCCGGATCGGTCCCTGGACGACGACGGTTCGGCCGTCGCGGCGGACGTCGCAGCCAAGCTGGCGCAGAGCCTCCTCGACGTCGAGCACTTCAAGCTCCGTGCTGACTCCTGATATTACCGAGCGCCCCGCGCATGCCGCGGCCAGCATCAGGGCCGTCGACGAAGCCGTCATTCCGTTCTCGTTAAGCTCGAACTGGGCAGGCCGGGGCGGCCCCCCGGTCACGACCCAGCTTTCTCCCACCGCCTCCAAACTCAGGCCGAAGCCGCGATAGGCGCGCTGGTGCGGCTCAAGCGTCCGGCCGACGATGCGGTCGCCGCCGATGGCGCCGATCCGCCCGTGGCCGAATCGCACCGCGGGGGGGATCAGCCCGTAGATCGAGCCTCGGAAGGCGCTGGACTGGCTATTGGGAATGCTGTTTCCCTGCAGCGTCCGGCCATCCACCACGACACTGGATTGCGCCGCCCGGATCGAAATGCCGAGGGAGGCCAGAAGGTCCTTCAATCGGCGTAGATCGGCAATGTCGGGAAGCCCCTCCACCGCCACTGGCGACGGTGCGAGGCACGCCGCCACAAGGATGGGCATCGCCGAATTCTTCGCTCCGGGCAGGACGATGCTTCCGGCCAGCGGCGGCGAGGGCCCGCGGACCCTATAGCAATCGAAGAGGCCTCGGTCGGCGTTGCTCAAACCGGGTCCCCCTTGCCCCCGAACCGCGGGTCCCGGGCCTGCAAGTGGTCCAGCCGGCCGCGCCGAGCGAGAATAAGCTGGGCCCCGATGATCAGGAGCGGCGGCACAAGCGAGTGAATGACATCCTTGGAGCTTTCCCCGAAGCGCATGAAGCCGAGGCTATTCCAGTCGTCGCGCAGGTCCATGACCTCGAGCAGCAACGCGACCACCAGTACAGCGACGAG
>DASQZF010000111.1:0-34844 GCA_035638835.1 Allosphingosinicella sp.
ACAGCTTCCCGTTCATGTTCGGGTTCCTCAATTTCGCCTTGTCGATGGCGCTGGCCTTCCTCGCCTTCGCCTTGTGGCTGAGGCTCGGGCGGCTCGGGCGGCTCGGGCTGAGGGCCGGACTGTTCGTCCCGATCTCCATCCTGCTCTGGGTCTGCCACGCCTTCGGCTGGGGCACTTTGGGCGTGATGGCCTTTTCCGCCGAGCTCGTCCGCCAGGTCGACCTGAAGCGGCCGCTCTGGAAGGCGGGGTTCAACACCGGCCTGCAATGCCTCGCGCTCGCTCCGCCGATGCTCCTGATGCTCCTGTGGCGAAGCGGATCCGTCGGCGGCGAGACCTCGGTCTGGTTCAATTGGAGGCTCAAGAAGAACTGGATCCTGATGGCGCTTCGCGACCGCTGGGAATATTGGGATTATGCGGCGCTTGCGGTGATCGGCCTTGTCCTCGTCACCGGCCTGCTCTGGTGGAAGAAGCTCGAATATTCGCGCAACCTCGCCGCCTCGGCCCTGTTCCTCGCCATCGTCTACGTCTGCCTGCCGAGGATCGTCTTCGGCTCCAATTACGCCGACATGCGGCTTGCGCCCTTCGTCATCGCGGCCGCAGTGATCGCGATCCGCTACCGGCCGGCCTGGGCCGGCAAGGCGGGAGGGGTGTTCGCCGCCCTCGGCCTGCTCTTCGCCGGAGCCCGGCTCGCCGGCAACACGGCGAGCTTCTGGATGTACGACCGGGCCTATGACCGCGAGCTGGCCGCCGTCGAGCATATCCCGCGCGGCGCCCGGGTCGTCTCCTTCGTCGGGGTCAAATGCCGCAAGGACTGGCCCCAGACCCGCCTCGAGCATCTCCCCGCCATCGCCCTGGTCCGGCGCGACGCCTTTTCGAACGATCAATGGTCGATGAGCGGGGCCCAGCTGCTCACCTCCCGCTTTCCGCCGAACAGCTGGTTCTCGCTCGATCCTTCCCAGCAGGTGCTCGCGCGCCGATGCCAGGGCGAGCGCTGGCTCACCCTCGACCAGTCCCTCGCCCTCTTCCCGCGCGACAAGTTCACCCATGTCTGGCTGATCCGCCCGCCCCGGCCCGACCCGGCGCTGCTGCGCGGGCTCCAGCCGGTCTGGCAAAATGGAGCGAGCGTGCTGTATCGGGTCGCCGACCCAAGCCCGATCGTCCTCCAGGAACCCGAATGACCGCGCCCTTGCTCTCGCCCTTACTCTCGCCCGAACTTTCCATCGTCGTGCCCTGCTACAACGAGGAAGCCTGCCTATCGGAGCTCCATGGCCGGCTTACCGCAGCGGCGCGCTCGGTGGTGGGCGAGGATTATGAGATCGTCCTGGTCAACGACGGCTCGCGCGACCGGAGCTGGGAGATGATGCGGTCGCTCTCGGAATCGGACCCCCGGCTGGTCGCGATCAACCTTTCGCGCAACCACGGCCACCAGCTGGCTCTGACGGCAGGCCTCGATCTCTGCTCCGGGCGGCGGATCCTGATCATCGACGCGGACCTTCAGGACCCGCCCGAGCTTCTACCGGCGATGATCGTCGAGATGGACGAGCGGGGGGCCGACGTCGTCTACGCCGTAAGGCGGGCCCGGGCGGGCGAGACGGCGTTCAAGCGCGGCACCGCCAAGCTCTTCTACCGGCTCCTCTCGAAGCTCGCGGAGATCGAGATCCCCCGCGACACCGGCGATTTCCGGCTGATGAGCCGGCGGGCGCTGGACGCCTTGCTGAGTCTTCCCGAGCAGGCGCGATTCATCCGCGGAATGGTCGCCTGGGTCGGCTTCCGGCAGGTGCCGATCGCCTACGACCGGGCGGAGCGGCATGCCGGCCAGAGCAAATATCCGCTGTCCAAGATGGTCCGCTTCGCGCTCGACGCGGTCACCGGCTTCTCGACCGCTCCGCTTCGGATGGCGAGCCATATCGGCCTCTGGCTGGTCGCGGCCTCGGTCCTCCTGGTCGCCTATATCGCCTTCGGCTTCTTCACCGGAAGCGCCATCCAGGGCTGGACGTCGCTGATGCTGGTCGTGGTGGTGCTCGGAGCGGCGCAGATGTTCGTGCTGGGCATGATCGGCGAATATCTCGGCCGGCTCTACATGGAATCGAAGCATCGCCCGCTCTACATCGTCGCCGAGATCGCCGGCCATGCCGGGGGCGAGCCGAGCCTGGGCCATGTCGCTAAGGCCGCCGAAGCTCAGGCCCCCGAAGCTCAGGGCGCGGAGACGATCGCCACCAGCGAGACCCCGGGCGGCAAAGGCAGCCGGCCGACGGCGTAGCGCTCGAGGCCGAAGATCGCCTCGAACAGCGCGTTGAGCGGCCGCGCGGGCAGCTTGTCGTCGCTATCCTCCTTCCCGCGCACCTTGCCGGCCATCCGGGCGGCGGCGGCGAGCGGGAAGAGCAGGCTGTTGAACCAGCTCATCATCTCGAGCTTCAGTCCGGCCGCCTCGACGACGGCTCGAAGAGTCTTGCGGGTGTAGCGGCGCTTGTGGTGGTTGACGACGTCATGGGCGCTCCACATCCAGGGGTGCGCCGGAACCGCGATCAGGATCCGCCCGCCTGGCCTCAGCTTGCCGACGATGCTCTCCAGCGCTTCGCGATCCTCCTCGACATGCTCGAGCACGTCGAGGATGGCGACCAGATCGTAGGCCCCGTCCTCGACTCCGGTCAGCGCCGGGAGCGGCGCTTCCATGACCGGACGGCCGAGCCGCCTGCTTGCGATGGCCCGGGCGGCGGGGTCGATCTCGATCGCGTCCACCCGGCCGAAGCGCTGAAGCATGACGAGGTTGTGGCCGGTCCCGCAGCCTATCTCCAGGATCCTCGGGTCGGCCGGAAGCGCGATCCGCCGCTTGATGAGGTCGCCGAGAATCTCGCGCCGGGCCCGGTACCACCAATGCCGGCTGTCGAGCTCCGCCATCCGATCGTAGACGATGCGTTCCATCAGGTCCCGGCCATCAGTTGAACACCCATTGCCGGTTGAGCGCGAAGGTCACCGCCGGGCTCACGAACAGCATCGGGATGAGCGGCCACCAGGTCGGGCCGTCGAGCAGGCCGGTGAGAAGCCAGACCCACAGGCTGTTCAGGCCCAGGCTGACCAGCGAGACCATGGCGAAGCGCCCGGTGCGGACGGCCCTCCTGTCCCTGCTGCCATGGTCCTTGAAGCTGACGCTGGAGTGGAGGCCGTAGCCGAGGCCAACCGCGACCGCATAGGCCATCAGGTTCGAGATCAGGGGCGGCACGCCCATGTAGGTGGCCGGGAAATAATAGACGGCGCCGCCCACGAGCGTGACGAAGCCGCCGACCATTCCGAAACGGATGACCTGGGCCAGAAATGGCGGGATCGCGCCGGGCAGCTTCATCTCAGCGCGTTTCCTTCCTGCCCACCGCTTGCCCTTTGCGATGCAGCGACTAATGCCGTCGCGAGGGGTTGAAAAGGGTTCATCGGATGGAGGGGCTGGAGCGGCGATGGTCTGAACAGGCGCCGCCGCCAAGCCAGGACCCCGGGCCCGGATGGTCGCCGACGGGCCTGGAGCGTCACTGGCGCTGGTGGGTGCTGCTCTTCTGGCTCGGGACCTGCGCCTACCTCCTGTGGATGCGCTGGGGCATGATCCATGCCTTCTGGCTCGGCGACACCGACGACAATATGCGGATCATGCAGGTCCGGGCCCTGATCGCCGGCCAGGACTGGTACGATCTTCGCCAGCACCGGCTCAATCCGCCTTTCGGCGCCGACGTGCATTGGTCCCGGCTCGTCGACCTTCCGATCGCCGGCATCAAGCTCGCCCTCGCGCCCTTCTTCGGCGGGCCGGTGGCCGAAAAGGCCGCGGTGGCGCTCGCCCCTTTGATTCCGATGGCGGCGGCGATGGCGGCGGTCGCGGTGGCGGCCCGCCGGCTGATCTCCCTTTGGGCCTTCCCCCTCGCCATCGCCATCCTCCTGTGCGGCCATTCGGTCCGCAACCAGTGGGCGCCGCTCCGGATCGACCATCATGGCTGGCAGCTCGCACTGCTCGCGGTCGCCGTCGTTTCGCTCACCGACCCGAAGCGGGCGCGCGGCGGCGCGATCCTCGGGATCGCCACCGCCCTCTCGCTCGTCATCGGCCTGGAGATGCTGCTCTACCTCGCGTTGCTGGGCGGGATCGCGGTCCTGATGTGGGTCCGCGATCCGGCCGAGGGGCGGCGGCTCGCAACCTACGGCGCGAGCCTTGCCGGCGGAGCCGCGCTCGGCTTCCTGCTCTTCGCCTCCAACGCCAACCGGGCGCCGGTCTGCGACGCCCTGTCGCCCGTCTGGCTGTCGGTGGCGGCAGCGGGCGGAGCGATCGCCGTCGGAATGGCTTGGGTCTCTCCGGCCTCCTGGAAGCTTCGGCTCGGCGTGGCCGCGGGGGCGGGCGCGGCGCTCGCGGCGGGCTTCGTCCTCGCCTGGCCGAACTGCCTCGGCCGGCTCGAAGGCGCCTCGCCTGAGCTGGTGGAATTGTGGCTCGGCAACGTCCGCGAGGCCCGGCCCCTCTACCGGCACGGATATGCAACCGCGATCGCCGTCGCGGCTTTGCCGGTGGCGGGGCTGGTCGGCTATGCGATCATGCTCTGGCGCTACCGGCGCGAGGAATCGAAGCTCGTCGTCTGGGCCGCCACCGCCGCCCCGGCGCTGCTCGCCGCCCTCCTGCTTCTCTGGCAGAGCCGCGCCGGGCCGGCCGCCCAGCTGCTCGCGGTTCCCGGAGCGACCGCTTTGGCCTGGCTGACCGTCACCAGCCGATTCATGGCGGTTCGAGTGATCGGAACGCTGGCGCTTTTCCTGCTCGCCTCCGGCCTTCTTCCCCAGCAGATCCTGAGCTACTTCCCGCCCCCGCCGCGGCCGGGGATGAAGGTGGTGAACAAGGCCAACAATCTGTGCCCCACCCTCGGCGCCCTGAAGCCCGTGGCCCAGGTCCCGAAGGGGCAGGTGCTCACCTTCGTCGATCTCGGCCCCAGGCTGATCGCGCTGACCCACCACGACGCCGTCGCCGGCCCCTATCACCGCAACGGCCGCGACATCATCGACGTCATGCGAGCCTTCCGGGGCACCGCCGAAGCCGCCCGGGCGACAGTGGAGCGGCGGGGAATCGACTATGTGCTGATCTGCCCCGGCTATTCCGAATCCACCGTCTATTCGAGCCAGGCCAAGGACGGCTTCTACGCGCAGCTCGCTCGGGGCAAGGTGCCGGAATGGGTTCGGCCGGTGCCGCTCCCTGCCAACTCGCCCTACCGGATGTGGCGGGTGGCGGCCGCTAAACCCTGACCGGCTTGACCGACCGTCATTGCGAGGAGCCAAGCGACGCGAAATTGGTGCCAGGCACCAATTAAGCCCAGGAGCCGCGCAACGGCAGTCGACTCAAAACTTAGAAATTGGTGCCTGGCACCAATTGGGGGGGCGGTCGTGAAGCGCGGGGCTAGACCTGGAAGCTGACTGAGATTCCGTCGATCACGAACTGGGCGGCGAGTGCGGCGAGGATCACTCCGAGCAGGCGTGTCAGCATCGCCTCCATCCGGTGGCCGACCAGCCGCATCAGCCAGCCCGCGGCGAGCAGGGAGCCGAGGGTGAGCAGTAGCACCGCCCCCAGCGCGGCCAGGACGACCAGGCTCTCGTTGAGCCCGTCGCTTCGGGCCATCAGGAGCATGATCGAGGCGATCGAGCCCGGGCCGGCGATCATCGGGATCGCCATCGGGAACACCGAGACGTCGTCATGCTCGGGATCCGCCTCGACCTCCTGAGCCCGGCTCTCGCGACGCTGGGTGCGCTTCTCGAACACCATTTCCAGCGCGATCAGGAACAGCATGATCCCGCCCGCGATCCGGAACGCGGCGAGGCTGATCCCGAGCATCCTCAGCAGATCCTCCCCGAGAAGGCCGAAGAACAGAAGGATCCCGGCCGCGACCAGCGACGCCCTTATCGCCATCGACCGGCGCTCGGCGGGGGTCGCCTCCCGGGTGAGCCCGGCGAAGATCGGAGCGCAGCCCGGCGGGTCGATGACCACCAGGAAGGTGACGAAGGCGGAGAGGAAGAGCGCGATCACGGGCGGATGCCCGAAATCCGTTCGTGTCGAGCCCTTCGACGCCGCCTGCGGCGGCGCTCTGGATAAACTCCGTCGAGACACCCCGTCGAGCGGGGCGAACGGATCGCTCCGAGCCTCGTCACAGCCCCTCCGGCGGCGGCAGTCCGGCCCTCGAATGCGCCGCGACCAACGTATTCCGAAGCAGGACCGCAATGGTCATCGGACCCACTCCGCCGGGCACAGGCGTGATCGCCGCCGCAACTTCGGACGCGCTCGCGAAATCGACGTCGCCGACCAGCCGGTCCTTGCCGCCATCGCCGGCTGAGACCCGGTTGATGCCGACGTCGATCACCGTCGCCCCCGGCTTGAGCCACTCTCCCCGGACCATTTCCGGCCGGCCGACCGCGGCGACCACGATGTCGGCCCGGCGAACGACCTCGGCCAGGTCGCGGGTGCGGCTGTGGGCGAGGGTGACGGTGCAATTTTCCGCGAGGAGCAGTTGCGCCATCGGCTTGCCGACGATGTTGGAGCGGCCGATCACCACCGCCTCGAGGCCCGCCAGGTCGCCGAGCCCGTCCCTGAGGAGCATCAGGCAGCCGAGCGGAGTGCAGGGCACCAGCCCTTCCTCGCCCACCGCGAGACGGCCGGCATTGATGGGGTGGAAGCCGTCGACGTCCTTGGCCGGGTCGATCGCCTCGATCACCGCCTTGTCGTCGATCCCGGCGGGAAGCGGAAGCTGGACCAGGATCCCGTCGACCGCCTCGTCGTCGTTGAGCTGACCGACGAGCGCGAGCAGCTCCTCCTGCGAGACCTCGTCGGGCAGGCGGTGCTCGAAGCTCGCCATTCCCGCCTCCCGGGTCGCCCGCCCCTTGGAGCGCACATAGACCTGGCTCGCCGGATCCTCGCCGACCAGGACGACCGCGAGGCCCGGCGCCCGGCCCGAGGCCGAGGCGAAGGCGGGCACCGCTTGGGCGACGCGCTCGCGCAGCCGCGCCGCGAAGGCTCGGCCGTCGATGCGCGCCGCGCTCACAGGGCGCTCGTCGCGACGTCGCGTGCAACGCCCTCCAGGAGGGTGCTGAGGATGTAGAGGACGAGGAGGACGAGCATCGGGCTGAAGTCGAGCCCGCCGAAATCGGGGAGGATCTTGCGGATCGGCCGGTACATCGGCTCGAGGAATCGGTCGAGGCCGCGCATCAGCCCGCGGACGAAATCGTTGTGCGTGTTGATGACGTTGAAGGCCACCAGCCAGGAGAGGATCATCTGGATGACGATGATCCACCAGACCACCGTCAACAGGATCAGCAATATCTGGATGAGTGCCAGCAGCATCATTGTCTCCCCGGGGTCGCTCCCGGCGATGTAGGGTGGGGAGGGGGTGGGGGCAATGGCGTGCGGGCTGAGGAGCGCCATCGTCACCCTGAACTCGTTTCAGGGTCCAGGCCTCCACCGGCGCGGCGGCTCCGCCTTGGATGCTGAAAACAAGTTCAGCATGACGAGCAGGTGAAGCCGCGCTACGCTGCCGGAATGATCTCCATCCTCCTCCCCCTCCTCGCGGCCGCCGCCGCGCCCCAGCCCCATGCGCTCAAGACCTTCCACGACTGGACCGTCGGCTGCGACAACGGCCGGGCCTGCCACGCCGTGGCGCTCGCGCCGGAGCCCTGGCCGGACGACGCGCTGACGATGAGCGTCAGGCGCGGGGCGGAGGCAGGGGCCCAGCCGGTCGTCGCCTTCGATCTCGGCTCGGGCAGCAACGCCACCTCCGTCAGCGCCGACGGCAGGAGATTGGCGGCGAGGCTGGTCGGCGGTCCCGACGGCGAGGCCCGGGTCGCTCCCGCCGACACGGCCGCGGCGATCGCCGCCCTCCGCTCGGCGGCCCGGCTCCAATTGCACGGAGCGGACGGCAAGCCGCTCGGGACGATCTCTCTCAAGGGCGCGAGTGCGGCTTTGCTCTACATGGACGAGCGGCAGCGCCGGGCCAGCACGCCCACCGCTCTGGTGCGCCGCGGCGCCCGCCCGGCCGCCGCTCCGCCGCCACCGCTCCCCGTGGTCACTGCGCCCCCGGTTTCGAGAGCGCGCCCGGTTGTCCTGAGCCCGGCCTCGCTCGAGGCGCTTCGCAAGAAGCATGGCTGCACCCTGGACGAGGTCGGTGGGCCGGAAGAGGCGGAAGTCGCGACCCTCACCGCGGGCGAGACCCTGCTCCTGCTCGCCTGCGGTTCGGGCGCCTACAATGTCAGCTTCGTCCCATTCGTGGTGAGGCGCGGCGGTCGGGCCGAGATCGCGCCGTTCGACCATCGGCCGGGCTGGTGGGCGGAAGAGGGAAAGCCGATCCTTGTCAACGCGACCTGGGACAAGGCGCGCGGGCTTCTGACCAGCTTCTCGAAGGGCCGGGGCCTGGGCGATTGCGGCACCGATTCCGAATATGCCTGGGACGGCCGGGCCTTCCGATTGGTGGAGCAGGCCGAGATGGACGAGTGCAGGGGCTCGACGGACTATATCACGACATGGCGGGCGAGGCTGGTTCGGCGGTAGGCAGCCTCCCCATCGACAGATGGGGAGGGGGACCATGCGAAGCGTGGTGGAGGGGTAATTGGCTCGGAGGCCGAGGATCTCTCGCGATCCTCCCACGCCGCGCCTTCTACCCCTCCACCACCCTTCGGGTGGTCCCCCTCCCCATGCTGCGCATGGGGAGGATTCAGGGTGCGCTTCTCTCCGGCTCCGCCCGCGCCAGCACCAGGGCGAACCTCGCTCCCTCGTCGGTCCATTCCTCCACGGGCGTCCAGCCGCCCGCAAGCAGCAGAAGCCTCGCGTCGCGTTCGCCATATTTGTGGCTGTTCTCGGTGTGGATAGTCTCCCCCGCCGACATCGTGAAGCAGCCGCCCGAGACCTCGAAGGCGACGTCGCGCGTCGCCTGGAGGTGCATTTCGATCCGGCTCAGCCTGTCGTTCCAGAAGGCGCGATGGCGGAAGGCCTCGACGGGGATGTCGCCCGCCAGCTCGCGGTTGATCCGTTCGAGGAGGTTGAGGTTGAACTCGGCGGTGGTCCCCGCTTTGTCGTCATAGGCGGCGAGCAGCTCGGCCGGATCCTTGACCCGGTCGAAGCCGATGAACAGCCAGGCGCCGGTGCCGAGCGTCCGGCGCATCGCCCTCAGCAGGTCGACCCCGGTCGCCGGGATCATGTTGCCGATCGTGGATCCCGGGAAAAAGCCGAGCCTGGGGAGCGCGTCGAGCTCGGCGGGGAGCCGGATCGGACGGGTGAAATCGGCCTCGATCGGATGAACCGGGAGGCCCGGAAAATCGTCGGCGAGCGAGGCCGCGGCATCGCGAAGGAAGTCGCCGCTGATGTCGATGGGCACATAGGCCGAGGGCGCGGCGGCGGCGAGCAGGATCCGGGTCTTTACCGAGGCGCCCGAGCCGAACTCGACCACCGCCTGGCCGGGGCCCGCGATCCGGGCGACGTCCGGGGAGCGGCCTTCCAGAAGCGCGGTCTCGGTGCGCGTGAGATAATATTCGGGGAGCCGGGTGATCGCCTCGAAAAGCTCGGAGCCGCGGCGGTCGTAGAGCCAGCGGGCCGGGATCGCCCGGACGGGCGCCGCGAGGCCGGCGAGGACGTCGCGGCGAAAATCCGGGTCGGCGGGCGGGGTGTTGAGAGCATCCATCAGTCGATGCCCCGCTCGGCCGGCTCGCCCCACTCCGTTTCGCTGATCGTCTCACGCATCTCTAAAGGTCTCGTGCCAAGCGCAGCCCGGAGTACATCCAGCGCTGATGCGGGTAGAAGAAGTTGCGATAGCTCTGGCGCAGATGCCCGCGCGGGGTGGCGCAGCTCCCGCCTCTCAGGACGAACTGGTTGCACATGAACTTGCCGTTATACTCGCCGACCGTGCCTACCTGCGGACGGAAGCCGGGATAGGGCGCATAGTCGCTCATCGTCCATTCCCAGAGGTCGCCGTACATCTGGCGGAGGCCCTCGCCGGGCGGCGCCGGCCGGGGCCGGACCGGGCCGGCGCGGTCGAGCTGGGTTCCGACGGACGGATCCAGGCCGGCCGCCGCCGCTTCCCATTCGTCCTCGCGCGGAAGCCGCGCCCCGGCCCATCGGGCGTAGGCGTCGGCTTCGTACCAGCTGATATGGGCGACCGGCTCGGCCGCGGCGAGGGGCCGGAGGCCGTCCAGAGCGAAGCGGCTCCAGCCCTCGGAGCCGCGCCGCCAGTGGAGCGGGGCTTCGATCCGGTGGGCCGCGACCCAGGCCCAGCCGTCCGCCATCCACAGCTCCGGCCGGGAATAGCCGCCGTCGCCGATGAAGCAGAGCCACTCGTTGTTGGTGATCAGCCGGTCGGCCAGCGCGTGCGGATGGAGCAGGGCCTGGTGGCGCGGGCCTTCGCTGTCGAAGGCGAAGCCGGCCCCGCAATGGCCGATCTCGGTCAGTCCTCGAAGGCCCTCCACCCAGGCGATTTCCGATGGGAGCGGGGCCGGGGCCTGATGGGCCGCGGGCCAAAGCGCGAGCCCGAGCGGGTTTTCGGCGAGCGCTACGGTGAGGTCCATCAGCATCAGCTCCTGATGCTGCTGCTCGTGGTTGAGCCCGAGCTCGACGAGGCCCAGCGCGGCCTCCCCAAGCCGGGGCAGGGCTTCGACCACCGCTTCGTCGACAAAGGTCCGCCAGGCGCGGATCTCGTCCAGGCTCGGCCGGCTGAGCATCCCGCGGCGCTCGCGCGGCTGGCGCTCGCCTTCGCCCTCGTAATAGGAATTGAACAGATAGGCCCAGCTCTCATTCCAGAGCCGGTGGCCCGGCAGATGGTCGCGAAGGACGAAGGTCTCGAAGAACCAGCTGCCATGGGCGAGATGCCATTTGGCCGGCGAGGCGTCCGGCATCGGCTGAAGGGTCGCGTCGGCGTCGGAAAGCGGCTCGGCGATGGCCTCGCTCAGCGCCCGGACTGAGCGATAGCGGTGGGCCAGGGCCGGGGCCCGGTCCGGACTTGGGTCTGCCTGCGTGGCCATTTCCCGGCTCCCTACACCATGATATTGACAGGTTAGTCCGTCGTCATTGCGAGTCGCGAAGCGACGAAGCAATCCAGCGGGCGTCCGAAGCCTAGCTGGATTGCTTCGCTACGCTCGCAATGACGGTGTCAGCGCGTCGCCCCCGGTTTCCACAAGACCTCCCCGCCTTCGCCCGACGCTGCAAGCCGGGCCATGACGAAGAGGTGGTCCGAGAGCCGGTTCAGATAGATGAGGGCGAGCGGGTTGAGCGGGGCGGCTTCGCAGGCCAGAATCGCCGAGCGCTCGGCGCGCCGGACCACGGCCCGGGCGAGATGAATCGCCGCCGCGCCTCCGCCGCCGCCCGGAAGGATGAAGCTTCGAAGCGGCTCGAGCCCCTCGTTCATCCTGTCGATCTCGAGCTCGAGCCGGTCGATCTGCGGCTGAACGATTCGAAGAATCATCTCCGACGGCTGGAAATCCTCGCCCGGAGTGGCGAGGTCCGCGCCGAGATCGAACAATTCGTTCTGGATCGCGGTCAGCATGTCCCGCTGCGCCTCGTCCACGACCTCGAGGATGGCGAGGCCGATGGCGCTATTCGCCTCGTCGACGTCCCCGATCGCCGCGAAGAGCGGGTCGGACTTGGATCGGCGCGAGCCGTCGGCGAGGCCGGTGGCGCCGGAATCGCCGGTGCGCGTGTAGATCTGGTTGAGCCTGACCAGGGCTCAGTTCTTTCCGCCGGCGACCAGAAGGAGCAGCACGACCAGGACGATGGCGATCGCCTGGTAGAGGACTCGCTTGCGCATCAGCGCCTGCGAGCGGGCGCCGGTGATGTCCTTGCCGGAAGCCATTCCGATCACGCCCTTGGCCAGGACGAACAAGGTCGCTCCGGCCATGACGACGATCAGGATGATCAGGATGGGTGTCATTGCGCCTATCTAGGTATCCGCGGCCGAAAATCCATACGGCATTTGTCCCGTCAGAAGGTCGGCGGCCAGCGCTCCGGGGTCCGTTCCGGCCTCGCGAAGCTCCGCCAAGGTGGGCGCGCCGTGGCGCTTGGCGAGGCGGCGGCCGTCGGCGCCGAGAAGCAGCGGATGATGGTGGTAGAGCGGGGTCGCGAGGCCCAGCAGGGCCTGGAGCAGCCGGTGGACGTCCGTCGCGGCGTAGAGGTCGCGGCCGCGGACGATGTCGGTGACGCCCTGGGCGTCGTCGTCGACGGCGACGGCGAGATGGTAGCTGACCGGGGCGTCCTTGCGGGCGAGGACGACGTCGCCATGGGCTTCGGGCTCGGCCTGCACCTCGGTCTCCCCGTCGCTCCAGTAGAGCGGACCCGCCTCGGCCGAGGCCCTCGACACGTCGAGCCGCCACGCATGCGGCCCGGCGGCCATCCGGCGCCTGCGCTCTTCGGGGCCGAGCAGCCGGCAGGTGCCGGGATAGAGCGGTCCGTCGGGGCCGTGCGGAGCGGCGGCGCTTGCGGCGATCTCGGCGGCGATGGCGGCTCTCGTGCAGAAGCAGGGATAGACCAGGCCTGCCGCGTCGAGCCGGCCCAGCGCCTCCCGGTAGAGGCCCAGCCTCTCCGACTGGAAGAGGATCTCGCCGTCCCACTCTATGCCGAGCCAGGCGAGGTCCGCGATGATCGAATCGACATGCTCGGCCCGGGATCGGCCCGGGTCGATATCCTCGATCCGAAGGAGGAAGGCGCCGTCCCGGCTTCGGGCGAATTGATGGGCGAGCAGGGCGGAGAAAGCGTGGCCGAGGTGCAACTGCCCGGTCGGGCTGGGCGCGAAACGGGTGACGACCCTCATCTGGACCCTTGACCCGGGGACTCGCGCCATGCTGTCATGACGCCGTCACCTTCCGATGGGAGGAGGCTTGGACTGGGGAGGGCTCCCCCGTTCTGGGTGCGACAGGCCGGGCGTCTTTTCTCGCGATGAGGAGGGCTTTGCGCGGCGCATGTACCATCCTGACCTCCTTCGTCATCCGGACGCCTGCCCGGCGCTCGTGCTCAACGCCGATTATACGCCGCTCAGCTATTATCCGCTCAGCCTGTGGCCGTGGCAGACGGCGGTCAAGGCCGTGTTCCTCGAGCGCGTGGACATCGTCGCCCAATATGTCCGCGAGGTGCACAGCCCGACCCGGACTCTTCAACTGCCCTCGGTGATCGCTCTGCGGCAATATGTGAAGCCGAGCGAGCATCCCGCCTTCACCCGGTTCAACCTGTTCCTTCGCGACCGCTTCGAGTGCCAATATTGCGGCGATCCGTCCGAGCTGACCTTCGACCATGTCGTCCCGCGCGCCCAGGGCGGTCGGACCACCTGGGAGAATGTCGCCACCGCCTGCGCTCCGTGCAACCTGCGCAAGGGCGGCCGCACCCCGCTCCAGGCGCATATGAACCTCAACCGCCGCCCCTACCGGCCGACCAGCTGGCAGCTCCAGGAGAACGGCCGGAGCTTCCCGCCCGGCTATCTGCACGAGAGCTGGCGGGATTATCTCTACTGGGACATCGAGCTGGACGCCTAGGGCGAGGACACCCGTCATTGCGAGGAGCGAAGCGACGAAGCAATCCAGAGGGCTTCGGAGGCCGCACTGGATTGCTTCGCTACACTCGCAATGACGGTGCAAGAGGGAAACTCGCCCCGGCAAAACCGTTACGCCCACGATGCGCGACTTCTCCCAGCTCCTCGACGGCCTCGTCTACACCCGCTCGCGCAACGCCAAGCTGAAGCTGATCGGAGATTATCTCAAGCGCACCCCCGATCCGGACCGCGGCTATGCGCTCGCGGCCCTGACCGGCGAGCTCGACCTGCCGGGGGTGAAGCCGGCGGCGATCCGGGCTATCGTCGAGGAGCGGATCGACCCGGTCCTGTTCCGGATGAGCTGGGACTATGTCGGCGACATGGCCGAGACCGTTTCGCTGCTCTGGCCCAAGCGGATCGACCAGCCGCCCGAGATCGACGACGGCTCCCTGCGAATCGCGACTGTCGTCGAGCGGCTCCAGACGCTCGGCCGGACGGAGGCGCCCGTCGCTTTGGCCCGGATGCTCGACCATCTCGACGCAAGCGGCCGCTACGCCCTGATCAAGCTCGCGACCGGGGCGCTGAGGCTGGGGGTCTCCGCCCGGCTCGCCAAGACGGCCCTCGCTTTGGCCTTCGGGCTCGACGTCGATTCGGTAGAGGAGGTCTGGCACGGGATCGACGCACCCTATCTTCCGCTCTTCGACTGGGCCGAGGGGCGCGGCGAGCAGCCGACGGCGGAAAACGTGCCCGTCTTCCGGCCGTTCATGCTCGCCCATCCGCTTGAGGATCTGCGGCTGTCGCCGGCCGAATATGCGGCGGAGTGGAAATGGGACGGGATCCGGGTCCAGATCGTCCGCGCCGGAGGAGAGACCCGGCTCTACAGCCGGGCCGGCGACGATATCAGCCGAAGCTTCCCGGAGGTCGCCGAGAGCTTCCGGGAGGACGGCGCGGTCGACGGCGAATTGCTGGTCAAGGGCGAGTCCCAGGGCGCCGACGCCCATGGCGGTGCGGCGGCCAGCTTCAACGCGCTCCAGCAGAGGCTCGGCCGAAAGCTCGTCTCCGGAAAGGTGCTGAAGGAATATCCAGCCTTCGTCCGGCTCTACGACATCCTCTTCGACGGCCCTGAGGACCTGCGCGCCTTGCCCTGGGAGCAGCGCCGCGCCCGGCTGGCCGGGTTCGTCCCGAGGCTGGACCCGGAGCGGTTCGACCTCTCCGCACTGATCGAGGCCTCGACCTTCGAGGCGCTGGAGGAGATCCGCTCGGGCGCCCGCGACGCCTCGATCGAGGGGGTGATGCTGAAGCGGCGCGACAGCCCCTATACGTCCGGCCGGCGGGTGGGCCTGTGGTACAAATGGAAGCGCGATCCGCTCACCGCCGACTGCGTCCTGATGTACGCCCAGCGGGGAAGCGGCAAGCGCTCCTCTTATTATTCGGATTTCACCTTCGGCTGCTGGACTCCCCAAGGCGAGCTGCTTCCGGTCGGAAAGGCCTATTTCGGGTTCACCGACGAGGAATTGCTCTGGCTCGACCGCTTCGTTCGCAACAAGACGGTCCAGCGCTTCGGGCCGGTGCGCGAGGTCGAGAAGAGCCTGGTGCTCGAGGTCGCCTTCGATTCCGTCCATTCGAGCAAGCGCCACAAATCGGGGCTCGCGATGCGCTTCCCCCGGATCTCGCGGATCCGCACCGACAAGCCCGCGGCCGAGGCCGACACGATCGAGGCACTGGGCCGGCTGGCGACGTAGCGCATGATCGCCTTTGGCCTGTCGTCATTGCGAGGAGCGAAGCGACGAAGCAATCCAGCGGGCCCTCGTCGTCACGTAATTGGTGCCAGGCACCAATTAATCCGAGAAAATTGGTGCCAGGCACCAATTAATCCGGCGCCAGACACCGAATTAACCTCTCCTCGCCGGGAATCCCCTTTTGAAACAAAGGATTTTGGGGGGATGACAGCGGCGCCGGGCGGTCGCAGGTCGCAGTCTCGGTGGAGCGCCGCTACCCGTTCCGCCCCTTTTTGAAGGGATAGGATGATGGCCGGTTTCAGTCTCGACAAGCAGGACGAGGGCTTCGCGCACGACCCGCAGCAGCGCGGCTACAGCGTCGCCTACCGTGAGAACGAAGTGAACCACTGCCCCGGCTGCGGCCGCACCCACTGGTATGTCGGCCGGGTCTCGGCCGAATGCGGCTTCTGCGCCACCGCACTGCCGCTGATCGCCGCGACCAGCCGAGGCGCCGGCACCCACAGCCGAGGCCATCGCGCGCCGACCCTGAGCGAAGCGGCGTAGCTCGTCATCCCGGCGGAAGCCGGGACCTCAGGACGAGAAGTCTCTGCGTGCCTCCCCGAGACCCCGGCCTTCGGATCCCCATCATAATACTACTTTGATGGGGTCCCTCCCGGGGTGACGACCCGGTCCCTGCCGGGCCCGTTTCGTCAAAACGGAAGCAGCCGGCTCTTCTGGCTGAAGCGCATATAGCCCGCATTGACCCCGAGCCGGGCTCCGACCCCGAGCCTGACCGGGATGAGGACGACGTCGCCGCGCCTCAGATAGCTCGCCGTGAAGCCGCCGACGACATAGGCCTTGCCTTCCCCGGCGGGAAAGCGGCGGAACAATCGCTCGCTGTCGTTGAGATTGTAGACGAGAACGAAGACCTTGTCGGCATTGCCGCCGAAGTCGAAGCCGACGGAAGGCCCGGTCCAGTAGACCTTGCGGTCGCCCTCGATCGAGTGATGGAGGGTGCCGGAGCCGTAGCGCACACCCGCGATGAAGGCGCCGCCCGCCTCCCGCCCGGTGATGTAGCCGCTCGGGTCGCCGCGCTGGCGAAGCAGGTCCTCGATCAGGTCCGCGAGGCCTTCCGTTCCCTTGCCGAACACGCCCTCGGCGGCGCTGAACACGTCCTTCTGCGGAACCATCGTGGACGCCCTGCTGGCGCGCTGGCTCGCCGTTGCGGGGCCTGGTTCCGCCGCTGACGCCCCGGTCTTGTCGACGACGTCCGGATTCGAGTCTTCGATCGGCTGATATTCCGCCTGCTCCGACTCCTCCGCCTGCTCCGACCCGAGTCCGGATTCGGCCGGAGCTGAATCGACGGCGGTGTTGGGATCGACGGTGGAAACCTGCGCCGGCGCGCCCGCGGTAGCCAGGGCCAGAGCGGCGGCGGCCGCAAGCCTCGTCAGAACGGGCCTCAGCATATCCCTAAACTCCCCCTCGCGCTCCTGGGGAGAAGTAGATGCTTTCGAGCCTTTCGCCGCAATGAACGGGCGACGAGCCGAGTCGCTGGTGCGCCGGGACGGTCCGGGACCGGGTTTGGCGGGCCTCCCGGGCGCCGCCCGGCGATTCGGCGCGTCAGGGAAGCTCGAGCCGGAGAATCGCCATGGCGGCGCAGAGGATCAGCGCCCACGGCGCGAAGCTCGCCCCCAAGGCGGGCGAGGCGACGCCCTTCGAACGACGAGGAGCAGAACTGGCTCATCGAGCGGGTGACGGCGCTTGAGCAGCTCGTCGAGCGCATCTGCCGGGAGAGGCTTGCGCAGACCGACTAAGCGATTGCGGGCCGACGTCGACGGGATTCCACGAAAACCGGTGGATCGATGCTTGATCCTTGCAGTTTCGCGCGACCGACTTGCGCGGCCTGCCGCTTTGGTGGGTCGAGGCTTGATAACCTCGCGAGTAGAACCGGTATTCGACCGCTGGTCGACCGGATGGCGGCGCTATGTCCAAGTCGCTGTGGCTACGGCCGCGCGACCAAAGGTGTCCGCGCCTGTTACTCGCAGGTTATCAACGTCCGGTTCCAGCCGGCATCGCCTCGCAACTCGGAGGCGATGCCCGGGGGCGGGCTTCTCCCCGATCGTCGAGAATGACCCGATGCGAGATCTCCCCATCACCTGGAGCAGGCGCCGGATCGCGCGCTCGAGTGGCAAATCTCAAACTGACCGCCACACTGCCAGCAAGCGCGCTTGACTCTGACACTGTGTCAGACACGATGTGAGGGTCCACAGGCCGAATCACCGGCGATTTCTGATTCGAAAGGTCACTCCCGTGGACACTCATCATCACCACGCCGGACATCGCCACCACGATCATGCCAAGGCCGCCCCGTCGGCCAAAGCGAAGGATCCGGTCTGTGGAATGACCGTGGATCCGGAGACGACCCCGCATCACCACGAGGTCGGCGGCACGACCTACCATTTCTGCAGCGTGGGCTGCCGCGGCAAGTTTGCCGCCGATCCCGATCGCTACCTGCATCCGGAGGCTGGAGCGGCGGCACCGGCAGATGTGCCTGAGGGCGCCATCTGGACGTGTCCGATGCACCCGGAGATCCGCCAGGTGGGACCGGGAAGCTGCCCGATCTGCGGCATGGCGTTGGAGCCCGAGATGCCGACGCTCGACGAAGGGCCGAACCCCGAGCTGGCAGACATGAGCCGCCGCTTCTGGGTGAGCGCCGCTTTGTCGGCGCCACTGTTCGTCTTGGCCATGGGCGCAGAGCTCGTGGGGTGGCACTGGCTGCCGATGCAGGTGTCGGTTTGGGTGCAGCTAGCCCTCGCAACTCCGGTGGTGCTGTGGGGCGGCTGGCCGTTCTTCGAGCGGGGATGGGCTTCGCTGAAGAGCCGCAACCTCAATATGTTCACGCTGATCAGCCTCGGAGTCGGCGTCGCCTATTCCTACAGCCTCGTGGCGACGCTGGCGCCGAACCTGTTCCCGCCCTCCTTCCACACCATGGGAGGAATGGTGCCGGTCTATTTCGAGGCCGCCGCCGTGATCACGACCTTGGTGCTGCTCGGCCAGGTTCTGGAGCTGCAGGCGCGATCGGCGACTGGCAAGGCGATCCGCGCCCTGCTTGGGCTCGCCCCGAAGACCGCCCGTGTCGTCCGGCAGGACGGCCGGGAAGAAGACATCGACCTCGGCCAGGTCCATGTGGGCGACCTGCTGCGCGTGCGGCCCGGGGAGAAGGTTCCGGTGGACGGCGTCGTCATCGAAGGACGGTCGTCGGTCGACGAATCCATGATCAGCGGCGAACCGGTCCCCGTCGAGAAGATGCCGGGCGAGAAGGTCACCGGCGCGACGGTGAACGGCACCGGCAGCCTGCTGATTCGGGCGGAGCGGGTCGGCCAGGACACGATGCTCTCGCAGATCGTGAAGATGGTCGCCGAGGCGCAGCGTTCGCGCGCGCCGATCCAGAAGCTCGCCGATCAGGTATCGGCCTGGTTCGTGCCGGCCGTCGTGATGATCGCCATCCTGTCGTTGGGAGTCTGGACGATCTTCGGCCCGGAGCCGGCGCTGAGCTTCGCGATCGTCAACGCCGTGGCCGTGCTGATCATCGCCTGTCCCTGTGCCCTCGGCCTAGCGACTCCGATGTCGATCATGGTGGGGAGTGGCCGCGGCGCCAGCGCCGGGGTCCTGGTCAAGAATGCCGAGGCGCTCGAGCTGATGGAGCGGATCGATACTCTTGTGGTCGACAAGACCGGGACGCTGACTCTCGGAAAGCCGAAGCTGACCGGAGTGGTTGCGGCCCAAGGCTTCGATGAGGCGGAGGTGCTTCGCCTAGCGGCGGCTCTGGAGCGCGCTAGCGAACACCCGCTTGCAGCGGCGATCGTCGAGGGGGCCGAGGAGCGCAGCCTTACCTCGGCCGCAGCGACGGACTTCGCGTCGCACACGGGTAAGGGCGTCAGCGGCACAGTGGAGGGCCGGAAGGTGGCTTTGGGCAACAAGGTCCTGCTCGCCGATCTGGGCGTCGATCCCTCGCCGCTCATGACCCGTGCGGACGAGCTCCGTTCGGAAGGCCAGGGCGTCATGTTCGTCGCCGTCGACGGCACGCTGGCCGGTCTCATTGCCGTGGCGGATCCCGTCAAGGAGAGCGCGGCGCAGGCCATCGCGGAGCTTCGCCGCGACGGAGTCCGGGTCGTGATGCTGACCGGCGATAACCAGCGCACCGCCGATGCGGTGGCTCGCCAGGTGGGCGGGATCGACGAGGTCATCGCCGACGTTCTGCCGGACCAGAAGCAGGCCGTGGTTGAGCGCCTGAAGGCGGCTGGCCGCCGTGTCGCTATGGCTGGCGACGGGATCAACGATGCTCCCGCTCTCGCTGCGGCGGATGTCGGCATCGCGATGGGGACCGGGACGGACGTGGCCATGGAGAGCGCCGCGGTGACCCTGGTGAAGGGCGACCTCGGCGGGATCGTCCGCGCGCGCCGCCTCAGCCGGGCAGTGATGCGCAACATCCGCCAGAACCTGTTCTTTTCCTTCGTGTTCAACGGGGCCGGTGTGCCGGTCGCCGCGGGCGTCTTCTATCCACTCTTCGGCTTGCTTCTGAGCCCGATGATCGCCGGGGCCGCGATGGCGCTGAGCTCGGTGGCGGTGATTGGCAACTCGCTCCGGCTGAGGGGAGTGCGGCTATGAAGATCGGGCAGGCTTCGATCGAGAGCGGCGTCAGCCAGCGGATGATCCGCCATTACGAGTCGATCGGGCTGATCGGCAAGGCGGCGCGGCGGGACTCGGGCTACCGCGACTATGACGAGCGGGACATCCACACCCTGCGCTTTATCCGGCGGGCGAGGGACCTCGGGTTTCCGATAGAGGAGATCGGCAAGCTGCTCGCCCTCTGGCAAGACCGCGGCCGCGCGAGCTCGGACGTAAAGGCCCTGGCGCTCGCCCGCGCCGCCGAGCTGAAGCGCAAGGCCAAGGAGCTGGACGCCATGCGGCGCTCGCTCGAGCACCTCGCCGCCAACTGCCATGGCGACGATCGGCCCGACTGCCCGATTCTCGGCGGTTTGGAAGGGAATGCGTCATGAACATCCGGTTTCGGACCATTGTAACCAGCGGCCCGGCGGCCTATCTGCGCCGCGTGTCCCTGACGCGTCTCATCCGGTTCCTGACCATCCTTGCGCTGGCCTTCTCGCCGCTCGCCACCTTCGTCGCGGCGCCCGCGTCGGCGACGGCGCATCATCCCGCGATGACCGCGAGCAGCCACCAGATGACCGGTCACGAGATGCCTGGTCACGACATGGCCGGCGATGCCTCGATGGCGGCGATGCAGCTTTGCAAGGACATGGGCGATAAGCCGATGGATCAGCCTTGCGGGTCCGGCGACGGCGATTGCGTCAAGGCCTGTGCCGCTGTTCCCGCGATCACGGCCGTTGGCGGCCAGCTCGAGCCACAGGTCCTGAGCCATGGTCCGCAGCGCATGCCGGCTCTGGTCTCGGTGCCGCATGGCCTCGTGCCCGAGGCGGCGACTCCCCCTCCCCGAGGCCTCCTGAAGATCTGAGACTTTCTCGATTTTCCAGGAGATTTCCAATGAAGACGATGTTTGCCGCGCTCGCTCTTGCGATTGCGCTCCCCAGTGTCGCCCACGCCCAGACGCCTCCGGCTCCCGCGCCCGCGCAGGAGAAGATGGAGTGCTGCTGCGAGAAGATGGGCATGAAGATGGACTGCTGCGACAAGCACGGCAAAGCCGGCGCCGGTCACGATGAGCATGCCGGCCACGACATGAGCCAGCATCAGCAGCACCAAAAGCCCCAGCCGTAACGATGAGGTGACGAGGCGGCGCTCCGGCTCCGCCTCCGAACCCGCTGGCGCACCGCGTGCGGCTTTAGGTCGCGCGCCTGTGAGGAAGATCATGAATCAGATTGCAGTAGACCGCCGGACCTTGCTCCGCGCCGGGGCGCTCGGCACCCTGGGCCTGGGAATGCAGGGGTTGTTCCCTGCGTGGGCGCAGAGCGGTACGCCCGGGCTGGCGCCGACACTGCCGACCCTTTCGGGCGAGAACATCGCCCTTGAGATCGGCAAGAGTCCCTTCAAGGTGCGTGGCCGCGCCGTCCATGCGGTGACGATCAACGGCACCGTGCCGGGCCCGCTGTTGCGCCTGCGCGAGGGGCAGAACGTCAGGATCACGGTGAACAACCGGCTGGACGAGGACACCTCCATCCACTGGCACGGGTTCATCCTGCCGTTTCAGATGGACGGTGTTCCGGGGGTGAGCTTTCCGGGGATCAAGGCGAAGTCGACCTTCGTCTACGAGTTCCCGATCAGGCAGTCTGGGACCTATTGGTATCATAGCCATTCGGGCTTGCAGGAGCAGCTTGGCCATTACGGGCCGGTCGTGATCGATCCGGCCGGCACCGACCCGGTGGGCTACGACCGCGAGCATGTGATCGTGCTCTCGGACTGGACGTTCCGGCATCCGCACGAGCTCATCACCAAGCTCAAGAAGGAAGGCGGCTATTTCAACCGGCAGAAGATGACGCTCCTGGGCCGCCTCAGCGGCGATCCCGAGCAGCAGATGCCGGCCGCCGACCGGAAGATGTTCGCCAAGATGCGCATGGACCCGTCCGACATCCTCGACGTGACGGCAGCGGCCTACACCTACCTGATCAACGGCCACGGCCCGGCGGATAACTGGACCGGCCTGTTCAGCCCCGGCGAGCGGGTGCGGCTTCGGATCATCAATGCCGCCGCAATGACCATCTTCAATATCCGAATTCCGGGTTTGGACATGAAGGTGGTGAGCACCGACGGCCAGAACGTGGTGCCGGTCAGCGTGCATGAGCTCCAGATCGGCAATGCCGAGACCTACGACGTGATCGTCGAGCCAAGCGACCAGGCTTACACCTTCGTCGCGGAGGCGATGGACCGCTCGGGCATGGGCCGGGCCACCCTGGCGCCTCGGATGGGGATGAGCGCCGCGGTCCCGCCGCTCCGGCAGCGTCCGGTCCTGACGATGAAGGACATGGGCATGGGCGGCATGGACCACGGCTCGATGGGTCACGGTGCGGGCGGCGGTGCAGCTGCCGGCGGCGCCATGGCCGGAATGGATCACGCCGGCCACTCGGCCTCGTCGGCCGGCGGTGCGTCGCCCTCCGCCCCGATGGACATGAGCGGCATGAACATGCGGGACAAATCGAAGGTGCCGCCGCACGTCAAGGTTGGGGTCGGTGTCGACTCGATTGCGATGGCGCCTGTCGACCGCACCGGCGATCCCGGCCTCGGGCTGGAGAATGTCGGGCACAAGGTGCTGACCTACCGCGACCTCATGGCCCTGACGCCGAGCACGGACACCCGCGTCCCCGCTCGGACAGTCGAGATCCACCTGACCGGCAACATGGAGCGGTTCATGTGGTCGATCGACGGCGAGAAGTTCAGCGAGAATCCCGAGCCCATCCGCTTCGAGCGCAACGAGCGGGTGCGGGTGACGATGATCAATCACTCGATGATGACCCACCCGATGCACATTCACGGCCATTTCTTCGAGGTCGTGAACGGGCAGGAGGCCAAGCCTATCAAGCACACGGTGATGGTGCTGCCCGGTGCGAAGCTGAGCTTCGACATGACCGCCGACGCGCCCGGCGACTGGGCGTTCCACTGCCATCTGCTGCTCCACATGCACGCCGGGATGATGCGTGTCGTGACGGTTCGGCCCCTCGACGGAGACGCAGCATGAAGCGGTTGATCCCCTTCCTCCTCGCCACCGGTTTGGCGAGCCCGGCGCTCGCGCAGCATACGGGGCACGGGACGCCGACAGGGAGACAGGCGCCTGCCTCGCCGGCACCGGCGACTTGCACGCCCGAGCACGCGGCGATGGGCCACTGCAATTTGCCCAGTCCGGTTCCGGCTCGGGCTGCGGCTCCGGCTTCCGCTGGGGCCGCGACACCAGCGCAGACATGTTCGCCTGAGCATGCTGCGATGGGTCACTGCAGGCTGCCTGCCGGGCCCGCGGCTGCGACCTCCGACCCGCACGCGGGCCACGCGATCGGTGAGGAGATGCCGGCTCCGTCAGTTGCGCCCCCGCCGCCTGGCGCGCTCTCGGGTCCCGCCCATGCCGCCGACGCGGTCTTCGGTCGCGATTCGATGGCCGAGGCGCGGGATGAGCTTCGCCGGGAGCATGGCTCGATCGTCACCACCAAGGTGATGCTCGACCAGCTCGAGGCTCGGATCAGGAAGGGCCGCGACGGCTACGCCCTCGAGGGTGAAGCCTGGTATGGCGGCGACATCAACAAGCTCTGGCTGAAGACCGAGATCGAGGGCGAGTTCGGTCGTGGTCCCGAGCATGCCGAGGTCCAGGCCCTGTGGAGCCGGGCCATCAACCCATGGTGGAACCTGCAGGCAGGCGTTCGCTACGATTTCCGTCCGGATCCGGAGCGTGCGCACCTGGTGGTGGGGATCGAGGGGCTCGCCCCTTACTGGTTCGAGATCGATGCCGCCGCGTTCATCTCGCACAAGGGCGACGTCACGGCCCGCTTCGAGGCCGAGTACGACCAGCGGCTCACTCAGAAGCTGATCCTCCAGCCTCGTATCGAATTCGACCTCGCCGCCCAGGATGTCCCGGAACTCGGGATCGGCGCCGGACTCTCGACTGCTGAGGCGGGGCTTCGCCTGCGCTACGAGATCGTGCCCGAGTTCGCCCCTTATGCTGGCGTCGCTTACGAGCGCGCCTTTGGTGACACCGCCGATTTCCGCGGTGCGGAGGGCGAAAAGGTGGGTGGCTTCAACTTCCTGGTGGGAGTGAGGGCATGGTTCTGAAGCGGTTAGCAGCGCTGCTGGCCCTTTGGGTGCTGCCCTTGTCCCTCGCCGCATCGCCTGCGGCTGCACACAAGAAGGAGCGGCATGCTTCGCCGGAAACGGCCCAGCAGGCAGCGGCCCCGGCAGCCGCGGCTGGGCTGGACGCGCCCATGGCCGGCCATGACATGAGTGGCATGATGGAGAAGATGGACGCGGACCGGGCCGAGATGTCCACTCTCGAGCGCTTTCTGGACTGGTTGGGCCGCCTGCATCCGATCGTCATCCACTTCCCGCTGGCCTTCTTCCCGGCTGCCTTGGTCACGGCCGTCGTCGGCAGGCGGCGGCCGGCCTTTGCCGCACCGGTTCAGTTCCTGGTGGTTGCGGGCGGGATCATCGCTCCGGTCGCGATGGTGCTCGGCTGGCTTAGCGGCGGGCTGACCCTGACCGACACCGACCCGCTGCTTCGCGTCCATCGCTGGCTGGGGACGGCCATAGGCCTGTTCGCCTTCGCTTTGGCGATCTGGGCCTGGAAGCGGCCCGAGCAGGACAGGCGCCCGGGAATGATCCTGGCGCTGGCCGGGATCACGGCCGCGATCATCGTCCAGGGGTGGTTCGGCGGCGCACTCGTCCACGGCATCGATCACATGAACTGGTGAAATCTGAATTTGAGTTGAGAGGGAGACAGAGATGAAGACGAAATCGAAATTGGGATTGGGCGTAGCCCTGCTTGTGCTGGTCGCCGGCTGCGGAACCGAGACCCAGTCGCCCGACAATCGTGCGTTGGCGAACGAGCACAACATCGCCGACAACGGCATGATCGTCGACCCGGAGATTCCGAACGCGGCTGTCGAGGCGAATGCGGCCGGGCCGGCCGAACCGGAAGTCGAGCCTGCGGGCAAGAAAGAGCCGGTGGCCGTGAAGGTCGCTCCCGTTCTTCCGCCCGCTCCGAAGGCCCCGCCAAAGGCGAAGGCCGACGCGCCGAGGCCAAAGGCCGATACCCCGAAAGCGGCACCCAAGGCGGGACCGAAGGCTGAACCTGCTCCGCCGCCGAAAGCGGAGTGCTTGCCTGAGCACCGGGCGGCGGGCCACTGCTGACGTTTCAGTGAAGGCAGCCCGGGGCCGTGAGGTGGCCCGGGCTGCTAAGGCGGGGAGGAGCTTCAGGTTGGCGATAACGGCACCCTTGCTGGCGAGGCGCACCCATAAGTGGCTGGCGCTCTTTGTCGGACTCCAGGCGCTGATTTGGACTCTGACCGGCCTCTATATGACGGTCGTCCACATCGACATCATCCATGGCGACCATTTCATTCGCCATGCGGCCGCTCGCCCGATCGATCCGGGCAAGCTCGTCGACCCTCTGGCGGCGGCGCGAACGGTGCCGGGCGCCGACGGTGTGCGCCTGCACTGGCTGCTCGATCGGCCGACCTACATCGTCTCGACCAAGGGCGGGGCGTCGCTGGTGGACGCGATAAACGGAAACCGGGTGCCGCCGCCGAGCGAGGCGGATGTGCGCCGGCTGGCGGATCATTGGTTCACGGGTAAAGAACGGCTGGTGAAGGTCTCTCTGATTGACAAGATCCCCAGCGAGATCAGGAGCAGGAAGCCGCCTTTGTGGCGGGCCGACTTCGACGGCTGGAACAAGCCGACCCTCTATTTCTCGCCTCGGACTGGCGAGCTGGTGTCGAGGCGGCACGAGCTGTGGCGGGTCTTCGACTTCGTTTGGATGCTCCACATCATGGACTATTGGACCCGCGACAACGTGAACAATCCTCTGCTCCGGGTCGTCACCTGGGCGGCGGTCCTGATGGCGCTCTCGGGCGCCTGGCTGCTCGTCTACAGCTTCCCGCGGCGCAGACGCACGAAGGCGGCTCCATGAGCATCTCGGCGCCTCTCCTGCGCCGGATCCACAAGTGGATCGGGCTGATCCTCGGGCTGCAGTTCGTGATTTGGACGGTGAGCGGCGCCACCATGGCGCTCCTCGATATGGACACGGTTGCGGGCGGCAAGGCGCGCCCCGCGGCAGTCGCGTCCCCGTTGCGGACGAACGTCTCTGCCTGGCCTCAGGTGCAGCGATTCCTCGCCGGTCAGCCGGTTCAGGCCTTGGCGGTCCGCCCGCTCCTTGATGCGCAGGTGATAGAGGTTACGACGCCCAAGGGCGTCCGCCTATTCGACGCCGGGAACGGTCGTCCGATCGTAATCGACGGCGCCTTGGCCATGAAAGTCGCTCAGGCGAGCTATCCAGGTGCCGGTAAGTTAGAGCGCGTCGGGCGGCTGGCGGAGCTGGAGCTCGCGGTGCGCGAGCACAAGCTGCCCATCTGGCGGGTGGATTTCGCCGACGACGCCAACAGCAGCTTCTACGTCTCAGGCGAGACCGGCAAGCTGCTCGAGCGCCGCAACGACACCTGGCGGATCTGGGACTTCGCCTGGATGCTTCACAACATGGACTATGTGAACCGCACCAACTTCAACCACCCGCTGATCGTCGTCCTTGGCTTCGGCATCATCTGGCTGTCGATCACCGGATTCTGGCTGCTGTTCCGCACGAAATGGAGGCCTGATGTCCGTCGGCTTCGGCGATTGGGATGACGGCAGATCCCCGTCCTGCTGATCAACCGACGAGGCCCGAACTGGCTTCGTCGGGGCTCGAGTGAACACGCCGCCTACCGAGCCGGAGGCGAAACGCTGGGGCGCGTCTTCCGGCGAAGTTCGCGAACGGACATGCCGCCCCAGCCCCAGTTGTCCAGCTCGACTTCCTCAATGATCACGAAGGTGGAATCCAGCGGCTTGTTCAACACTTCGAGCAGAAGCTCGCTGACCCCCTTGATCAGTCGGCGCTTCTCCTCCGGGGTGACGGAGCTATGCTCCGGCGTGCTACCCTCGCGCGTGACCATGATGTTTACGATCGGCACGTCGTTCTCCTTTCTGGCACCAGGCTTGTTGGCCATTCCCATTCCGCCGACGGCCGGCCATTAGAGGTCACGCCTGAACCGGTTCCGGCACGTCGGGACGCGGATCCGAATGAAACACTTGGTCAGCACGCGGCCCACGGCCGCATACGGCTCGTATATTGGTTTCATCATATCTCTCATGCGATGATTCTCTCGGCGTCGTGCACCTCCACGGTGAGATGGCACAAGGCTGGAAGGTGCAGGAGGCGCGCCTTGTACTCGCCCGATGTGCAGTGCCGCTCGGTCAGCACCGAAAGAATGGCTGCATGATGGCCGGGCCCGACCCGCCAGACATGAAGATCGAGGACTTGATCGCCATGGGTTTCCACGGCGGCGCGCACCTGACCGCTGAGGTCGGCGCTGGAAGCATCCAGCAGCACCGCGCCTGAGTCTTTCATCAGACCGATGGACCAGCGCCCGATCACGATCGCGCCCACAAGGCCGACCGCAGGATCGAGCCACGTCCACCCGTAGAAGGAGCCGGCAAGCAGTGCTGCGATGGCGAGAACCGAAGTCAGGGCATCGGCCAGGACGTGGAGGTAGGCGCCGCGCAGATTATGGTCATGGTGGTGGTGCGCGGCGCCGTGCTCATGATTGTGGTCTGTCGGGTGGAGCAGCCAGGCGCTGACGAGGTTCACCAGGAGGCCGGCAACGGCTACCGCCGTCGCTTCGGAATAGTCCACGGCGGTGGGCGTGGCCAATCGCTCGAGGCTTTCCCAGCCGATGAGCAGCGCAACGGTCGCCAGGATGACGGCACTCGCGAAGGCGGCGAGGTCGCCGACCTTGCCGGTTCCAAACGCGAAGCGCGGATCGTTCGAGTTGCGCCTGGCGTAGGCATAGGCTGCTCCGGCGAGGGTAAGCGCGCCGGCGTGGGTCGCCATGTGCAGCCCGTCGGCGAGGAGCGCCATCGAGCCGAAGGCAAGGCCGGCGCCGACCTCCGCCACCATGGCGACGAGGGTGACGCCGACGACGATCCAGGTGCGCCGTTCGTGGCCCTGGGCATTCTGGCCTAGAAAGACGTGGTCGTGGCGCAAGGGACCCGCGGAGTGCGAGTGCATAGGCAAAGCTCCTTCGAACGGCGTCCGGTGTGTCGGGCGAGGGCCGGCGCCCGGGGCACCGGCCCTCTTGAAGCCGGTCAGGCCGGCTCGCGTTCAACCTTGTAGCCGGCATCCTCGATCGCAGCGGCGATCGCTGCGGCGTCGGCGCCCGACTCGATGTCGACCAGCTTGGCCTCGAGGTCGATCTCGACCTTGGCCCCCGGATCGACGCTGTGGACCGCATTGGTCACGGCCCGGGTGCATGGACCGCAGCTCATTCCTCGAACGGTAAGTTGCAACATGTTCGTTCTCCAATTCAGGTTGCGAGAACGATCATGTCGGAGTTGACACAATGTGAGGGTCAAGAGGGCGAAGAAAAAGTTTTGTAAGAGCCTAAATTTCGACCTCCCAAACTGCCTCTTGACCCTTTCACGATGTCAAGCATCAGATGTGCTGTCGACTCATTACGAGGAGACGCAAAATGGACTTGGCGACACTGGAACGAGAGGCTTCGGGCGAGGCGGGTAATACACTCGAGCTTCCCATCGAGGGCATGACCTGCGCCTCGTGCGTGGGCCGCGTGGAGAGGGCAATTCGCGCTGTTCCAGGAGTGGGCGACGTCTCGGTCAATCTCGCGACGGAGAAAGCCTCGGTGAGCTTCGGCGCCGGCCGCGCTGATGCGGGCGCGGTTGCGGAGGCGATATTAAAGGCAGGCTATGTGCCCGGTCGCCAGACGACCGAGCTTTCGATCGAAGGAATGACCTGCGCCTCCTGCGTCGGCCGGGTCGAGAAAGCGCTCGGCGCAGTTCCCGGCGTGCAGAAGGCGCAGGTGAATCTCGCGACCGAGACGGCGCGAATCGAGGCGATCGCGACGGTCACGCCCGCGGATCTCATCGCCGCCGTCGAGAAGGCTGGATATTCGGCCAGCCTTCGTCTGCCCTCGGCTGCCGCCAGGTCCGGGGAAGAAGAGGCGAAGCGCGACGCCGCGAGCAGCCGGGACCTCTATCACGTCCTGATCGCGGCGGCTCTTTCGATACCGCTTGTCGTTCCGATGCTGCTCTCACCGTTCGGCATCGAGCTTGCCATTCCGGGCTGGCTGCAGCTGCTGCTCGCCACTCCGGTCCAGTTCTGGCTGGGTGCCCGCTTTTATCGGGCCGGATGGAAAGCAGTGCGGGCCGGGGCCGGCAACATGGACCTGCTCGTCGCGATTGGAACGTCGGCGGCCTACGGCATGAGCATCTATCAGCTGCTGCAGCCGACGCATCATGGGGCGATGCCGCATTATTACTTCGAGGCTTCGGCCATGGTCGTCACGCTCGTCCTTCTGGGCAAGTGGCTCGAGGGCCGTGCGAAGCGGCAGACGGGCGCCGCGATCAGGGCTCTGATGGCGCTTCGGCCGGAGCGGGCGCGACTGGTGAGGAACGGCACCGAAACCGAGGTCCCAGTTGAGCAGGTTGGGGTCGGCGACCTGGTGCGCGTCCGCCCGGGGGAACGGATTCCGGTCGACGGCGACCTCGTCGAGGGCATCACCAGCGCCGACGAGTCGATGCTGACCGGCGAGAGTCTGCCGGTGAGGAAAGGCGTCCGCGACAAGCTCACCGGCGGCTCCATCAACGGCGAAGGTCTGGTTCTGATCGAGACGACTGCCGTCGGAGCCGAAACGACGCTGGCCCGGATCGTCCGCCTGGTGGAGAACGCTCAGGGTGCCAAGGCGCCGATCCAGCGTCTGGTCGACAAGGTCAGCGCTGTGTTCGTGCCCGTCGTCCTCGGAATCGCCGCATTGACCTTTGCCGGCTGGCTGGTTGTGGGCGCCGATGTCGAGGTGGCGATCCTCAACGCCGTGGCGGTGATGGTGATCGCCTGCCCCTGCGCTCTGGGGCTGGCGACGCCGACCGCGATCATGGCGGGTACCGGAGTCGCCGCCCGAGCCGGAGTGCTGATCAAGGATGCAGAAGCGCTGGAGACCGCGCATCGGATCGACACCGTCGCTTTCGACAAGACCGGGACTCTGACCGAGGGCAAGCCATCGCTCGTTGGCCTGGTGCCGGCCGCGGGCATCGATGTTGGACGGCTTCTTCAGATCGCGGCCGGTCTCCAGAGCGGAAGTGAGCATCCGCTCGCCAAGGCGGTCATGGCGGCTGCGGCGGCGCAGGACGTTCGCCCGCTTCAAGTCCGGGACATGCAGGCTCTGCCGGGCCGCGGAGTTTCTGCCACTTTCGAGGACTGGCGGCTGCTTCTGGGTAGCTCCCGTCTGATGGAGGAGGAGGGTATCGACGTCTCCTCGCTGGCGGAGTCGGCGGACGCGTTCGAAAAGCAGGGCCGTTCCGTATCGTGGATCGCCGAACTGATGCCGAGTGCCGGGCTCCTCGGCCTGGTTGCCTTCGGCGACGAGGTCAAGGTTGCGGCGAAGGAGGCAATCGAAGCGCTTCATCGCCGGGGTATCCGCACCGTCATGCTGACCGGCGACAATCTCGGCAGCGCCAATGTAGCGGCTACGGCGCTCGGCATCGATCACGTCGTCGCCAACGTCCTTCCCGAGGGAAAAGCCGAAGCCGTGGCCGCGCTGAAGGACGGCAGTCGCACTGTTGCGATGGTTGGAGATGGGGTGAACGATGCGCCGGCGCTGGCTGCCGCCGATGTGGGTATCGCGATGTCGACCGGCACTGATGTGGCGATGCATGCGGCTGGGATCACGCTGATGCGGGGCGATCCGCGTCTCGTCGCCGACGCCATCGATATCTCCCGCCGCACCTACTCGAAGATCCGGCAGGGCCTCTTCTGGGCGTTCATCTACAACATCGTTGGCGTGCCGCTGGCGGCGCTGGGATATCTCAGCCCGGTGCTCGCGGGAGGCGCGATGGCGCTCTCCAGCGTGAGCGTGGTGGCCAATGCGCTCATGCTTCGGCGCTGGCGCCCTTCGGCGGCTTGAATGCGGATCTGTGGACGCCCGCAAATGGCCGGGCGTCCACGATCGTACTTGGCTGGAGAGGGATCAAGAGCTTCCCAGGCTAACCGCTCGGCCTGCTCCATGCTTCCGTCACCCTCCGTAAGCGCGACGTTACTGATCGGTTGAGGTCTCGGCGGGATACCAAGACACCGACAAAGCGAGGCTCGCGGTGAATATCGCTGGGCGTCGCGTGGCGCGTGGAGCCTCTTCCTGAAAGCCGTTGAAGTCGATCGCGCCTATCCGGCGACCGTCGACCTAGAAGGTGTAACCGAGTGGGGTGCCAGCCTGGCCAGCACATGCGCGATGCCTGGGCTGTCAGGGGGGCCGTATCGTATTGAGCCGAGTGAGCGGGTGCACGATGACGCGAGCGAGAAGAAGGGCAGTTTTGTGAACTCCGCTACGACCCCCGTAGCGGATGAGCCCGCATCCGCTACGGCAGTGATAGCGGATTCGCCCTCATCCGCTACCGACGTCAGTAGCGCGAAAAAAGTCACGGGGACCAGTCGAGATACTCATTCGTCGCCGGTATGGCCCGGCCTATGCTTTCGGTGGTGTGCGGACCCACCCCCGGCCCCTCCCTTGCAGGGAGGGGAGAGGGTTACCCCCCCGTCCTCTGCGGCACCGTGAACCTGCCGGTGACCCGGCCGCCCTGGCTGGTCGTGCCGGGAGGGCCTCCACCGTCCATCACCGCTCGACCGCTCTCGAGATCGATGGTGAGCCGGCCGCCATTCACGTTGGCGTCGCGCTGGACCAGGCTGACGTCGCCGATCAAGGTGATGATCCGCCGGTCGAGATCGTAGATTCCGACATTGCCTCGCGCGGTCTCCGAAGGGCTTTTGACCGTCACCCCGCCCGTGGCGTCGATCCGCCTGAGCTCCACTCCGCCGCCGCTCGAATAGGCGACGGTGAGCCGGGCGGCGGTGAGGGTGAGCTCGGCCTGGCGGACGACGACGTTGCCCGAGAAGATGGCCCGGTCGGCGCGATCCTGAACCTCGATCCGGTCGGCTGCGACGTCGACGGGGGCGTTGCTGTCATGCCCCTTCAAGGCCGACGTCTGGCTCGCGGCGGGGCCGACGGCGAGGCCGGCGAGCAGCAATGCGGGGACGAGGCGCTTCATTCCCTTCATCTGATAGCCCCTTGCTTGATATGCAAGCGCGGCCGGCCGGTCAGCACGATGCGCCGCCCCGGCAGGTCCACGCTCATCCCGCCGGCGGTGAAGCGGCCCAGCCGCATCCGACCCTCGACTCCGCCGCCGCTGACGGCGGTGTTCTTGTTCATGTCGATGCCCACGTCCCGGGTCTCGAGCCGATAGCCGTCCGAGGCGGTGAAGAGGATCGGGCCGAGCACATCCACCTTCTGGGTGTCCATATTGTACTTCGCCTTGTCGGCGGTGATCGTCGCCGGGCCGTCCTCGAGCTGGATCCGCGCCGCCATCCCGCCGATGTCGACCACCGGATCGGAGGATTTGGCCTGGACGGCCTGCGCCGCCTGGATCGAGAAGGGCCGGCCCTTGTCGTCGAGGCCTCGATATTCGGCCTTCTGGGTCTTCAGCCGCTCGCGGGCCGTGTCGACCTTGTTCTTGTCGAGAAGGAAGCTGATCTCCTTCTCCTTGGAGAGCGGCGTGAGCAGCAGATAGGCGAGGAGGAGCCCGACCCCGGCGGGAAGCGCGATCTTGAGGAAGCGCATCAGCCAGTCGTGAGGGCCTCCCGGCGCCGCCCAGCCGCGCTTGGCGACGCGCCGCTGCTCCATCAAGTCAGACATGGGCGAGATCAGACATGGGCGAAGATGTCCACCTCCGGCCAGCCGGCGAGATCGAGCAGTGCCCGGTGCGGGAGGAAGTCGAAGCAGGCCTGGGCCAGGGGCATCCGCCCTTCGCGAACCAGCCGCTCGTCGAGCTTCTCCTTCATCTGGTGGAGATAGCGGACGTCCGAGGCGGCATAATCCTTCTGGGCGTCGGAAAGATCGGGCGCCCCCCAGTCGGACGTCTGCTGCTGCTTGGAGATGTCGATCTGGAGCAGCTCCTTGATCAGCTCCTTGAGCCCGTGGCGGTCGGTATAGGTTCGGATGAGGCGCGAGGCGGTCTTGGTGCAATAGACGGGCTGGGCCATGATCCCGAGATAGGCCTGCATGATCGCCAGGTCGAAGCGGGCGAAATGATAGAGCTTCAGCCGCTCCGGATCGGCCAGCACGGCCTTCAGGTTGGGCGCGGAATAATCGCTTCCGGGATTGAAGCGGACGAGATGCTCGTCGCCGCGGCCGTCCGAGATCTGGACGACGCAGAGCCGGTCCCGGCCGGGCAGGAGGCCCATCGCCTCGGTGTCGACGGCCACGGGGCCGGGAGCGAGCACGCCTTCGGGGAGGTCTTCTTCATGGAAATGGACTGTCATGGCCTCCGCATAGGCCGAAGCGCCTTAACGCTCAATTGGCGTTGCGTTCATCGGCGGGGGGCACCGGATCTCCCCTCCCTGGAAGGGAGGGGTCGGGGGTGGGTCCGCCGAAGGCGGCCGAAACTCGGAAGTCGGCAAAAGTCTCGCTTCGCTCGCCTACCCACCCCCGGCCCCTCCCTTCCAGGGAGGGGAGGACGATGGGCATGATCGCGGGCTTGATCGTTTCGCCCCGCGCCGCCACAGGAGCCCGAACAACAGGAGCCAAGCCCCCCATGCCTTCCGGTCTCGCCGCACTGCTCGACGACGTCGCGGTGATCGCCAAGCTGGCCGCCGCCTCCATCGACGATGTCGGCGCCGCCGCCGGTCGCGCCGGATTCAAGGCGGCAGGCGTGGTGATCGACGACACTGCGGTGACCCCGCGCTACGTCACCGGCTTCACGCCCGACCGCGAGCTTCCGATCATCCTTCGGATCGCCAAGGGGTCGCTGAAGAACAAGCTGCTCATCCTTCTGCCCGCCGCCCTCGCGCTGAGCGCCCTCCTGCCCTGGGCGATCATGCCGTTGCTGATGCTCGGCGCGGCTTATCTCTGCTTCGAGGGCGCCGAAAAGGTTTGGGAAGCCGTCTCGGAGCCCAAGCACTCCTTGGCGGAGGACGTAGCCGAGCTGAGCAGCGCGGAGCACGAGCAGAAGATGGTGAGCGGGGCGGTCCGGACCGACTTCATCCTGTCGGCCGAGATCATGGCAATCGCGCTTGCCGAGGTGGCGACCGAGCCGTTCTGGACCCGGGCGATGATCCTGGCGGTCGTCGCGATCGCGATCACGGTCGGGGTCTACGGCCTGGTCGGACTGATCGTGAAGATGGACGATATCGGACTCCATCTCGCGGAGCGTCGAAACCGGGCCACCCGCGCGCTTGGGCGGGGCCTGGTCCTCGCCATGCCGAAGGTCCTGTCCGCGCTTTCCACGATCGGGATCGCTGCGATGATCTGGGTGGGCGGCGGGATCATCGTCCACGGGCTGGAGGAGTTCGGCTTCGCAGGCCCGGCCCACATCCTCCACGATGCCGGAGCGGCGGCCGGCCGCGCCGTTCCCGCGATGCATTCGGCGATCGAATGGGCGGTGGGAGCGGCCGGCTCGGGCCTTATCGGCCTGGCGCTCGGAGCGCTGATCGTGCTCGTCCACCACAAGGTCGCCCGGAAGCATTGAAAATCGCTGCCGAAAGTCCCTGTGGAAAACCTCTCGCGGCTTAGAATAATTTGAGTTATATGAGTCGGCGGTGCGCCATTTTCGGGGGCGCACGAGACCGTCGGCGCGACAGCCCCGCGCCGCGGTTTGCACGTGAAGACAGGGGCGCGGAAAGTATAGACGGGCATGGGTTTCGACAGAGGGCGCCGCGGTGAGCGCGGCGGGCGCGGCAGAGACAAGCGCGACGGTTTCGGCGAAGACAATTTCAGCCCCAGCTATGGCGACCGCGGCGGCTTCGGCGGCGGTGACCGTGCTCCTTACGGGGGTGGCGGAGGAGGTGGCGGCTACGGCGATCGCGGCGGCTTCGGCGGCGGCG
>DASQZF010000112.1:0-12750 GCA_035638835.1 Allosphingosinicella sp.
CATCACCCAGCCGGAGGCGGACGATGCTTGAGGCGCTTTCCGCCGAAGCGCTGAAGATGGGCACCCACAAGGCGACCTGGTTCCTCGTCTGGCTGTTCCCGATCGCGTTCAGCGCCATTCTTCTGATCATGATCGGGGCCGGAATCGCGGGGTTCGACCCGCCCGAGAGCCCCAATGCCGCCGACTGGATCGAGAATTCGACGATCATCTGGTCCGTTCCCAACAACGCCGTCGGCCGCTATCTCATCTCGGCCTTCGTCGCCGTCATCTTCGCCGGCGAATATGGCTGGAACACCTGGAAGCTGATCGTCCCGCACCGGCGGCGCGCCTTGCTCGTCGCCGCCAAATATGCGCTGACGATCCTTCTGTTCGCGATCAGCTTCGCCCTGACCGCGGCGCTCCTCACCGGCCTCAACTTCGCCGACGACGCCCTGACCGGGGACACCGCTCCGGCCGGACTCACCGCCGCCCTGCTCCTGGACTCGCATGGCAAGGCTGCCCTCGCAGCGGTGGCGCCGGTGCTGGTCTCGATCGCTTATGCGAGCGTGGCGGCGGTCCTCACCCGCTCGACCATCGCCGCTCTCGTCATCGCCATCGTCGCGACGACGCTCGAGCAGCTCATCGTCGGGTTCGGCCCTCAGCTCTACCTCAAGTTCCCATCGATCGTCTGGCCGCTCTACCATGTGCTTGCGGGCCACCACCTCGCCAACCTCGCCGAGTGCATCAGCGAAGGCGCGGCCCTGGAGCGGGGGTTCCCCGGCGGCCGAGTGGTCCATTATTCCTGCGCGGCCTCGATCGGAATCCTCGCGGCCTGGATCGCGGCCCTGTGCGGCGCGACCTTCGCCGCCTTCGGCCGCCAGGACATCAATTAACTCTACCTCGTCATTGCGAGGAGCGGAGCGACGCGGCAATCCAGCAGACCTTGGAGGCCGCACTGGATTGCTTCGCTTCGCTTCGCTCGCAATGACGAGGTGAACTAAAGCAGCCCCCGGATCGGCCCCAGGTCGTAGCCCGCCGCCGATGCCGCAGCGGCGAGCTCCTCCGCCGGAGCTCCTCCGGCGGCTCGAGCCAGCGCCCACAGGTAGGTGGAGCGGGTGCCGGTGCGGCAGAAGGCGAGCACCGGCCCCTGCTCCAGCGCTTCGGCCATCGCTTCCACCTGCTCCGGCGGAAAGCCTCCGGCGTTCGGGATGTGGCGATAGTCGAGCCCGGCAGCCCGGGCCGCGGTCTCGATCTCCGCCGAGGATGGCTGGCCGGGCTCCTCGCCGTCGGGGCGGTTGTTGACGATGAGGCGCACGCCCAGCGCGGCGGCTTCGTCCACGTCCCCGGCGGTGAGCTGCCGGACGGAGACGAAGGTGGTCGGATCGAGCTTTCTCATGCCGCACCAATAGGTCATTTCCCCCACCGCCGTCATGCTGAACTTGTTTCAGCATCCAGGGCGGAGACCGCCCCGCGGGCGCAAACCTGGACCCTGAAACAAGTTCAGGGTGACGGCTTCGGCCCTCCGCCGGGGTCAGGCGAAGCCCCGCACCACTTCGACGAACGCTTCCCCGTAGCGCTCCAGCTTGGCCTGTCCGACGCCCGATACCCGCGACAAAGCGTGAAGAGTCTCCGGCCTGAGCTCGGCCATCTCGCGCAGGGTGCTGTCGTGGAATATGACGTAGGGCGGCACCCCGGCCTCCTTCGCCAGATCGCGGCGGCGGGTGCGCAGGGCCTCGAACAGGGGATCGTGCGGGAAGTCCGTTCCGGCGCGGTCGCGGCGCTTGCGCGGGCGACGCTCGGGTGGAATGACCAGCTCCAGCTTCTCCTCGCCGCGAAGGATCGGCTTCGCGGCAGGGCCGAAGCTCAGGCCCCCATAAGGATCGGCTCGGAAGGCGTCGCGGGCGAGCAGGGCGCGCGCCACCGGCTTCATCAGCGCAAGCTCCTCCTCTCCGGCGATCCCGAAGACGGAGACCCGGTCGTGGCCGAAGCTCCTCACCTTCTCCGTGTCCTTGCCGGCAAGGACGTCGGTGAGGTGGCCGAGGCCGAACCGCATCTCGGTCCGGAAGGCGGCTGAGAGCAATTTGCGGGCCGCCTCGGTGGCGTCGACGGTGACAGGCGGCGCCAGGCAATTGTCGCAATTGCCGCAACGCTCCGGCGGGTCCTCGCCGAAATGGCGAAGCAGCAGGGCCCGGCGGCAACCGGCGGTCTCGACCATCGCGGCGAGAGCGTTGAGGCGCTGGCGCTCGCCCGGCCGGCGCGCTTCGGGCATCTCGGTCTCGAGCCGCTGGCGGGCGCGGGCGAAATCCTCGGCGCCCCAGAACAGCCAGGCCTCGGCCGGGTCCCCGTCGCGCCCGGCGCGGCCGGTCTCCTGGTAGAAGGCCTCGATCGACTTGGGCAGGCCGGCATGGGCGACGAAGCGGACGTCCGGCTTGTCGATTCCCATTCCGAAGGCGATGGTGGCGACCATCACCATGTCCTCGGACGAGACGAAGGCCTGCTGGTTGGCCGCCCGGACCCGGGCGTCGAGGCCGGCATGGTAGGGCAGGACCTTTCGCCCGCCCTCGCCGAGCTGGAGTGCGAGCTTCTCGGTCTTGTCGCGGCTGGTGGCGTAGACGATCCCCGGGCCCGGCTGATCGGCGAGCAGGGTCTTGAGCTGGGCCCCGACCCCGTCGCGCGGGCGGACGTGGTAGCGGATGTTGGGCCGGTCGAAACCCGCGACGATCAGCCCGTCGTCGGGGATTCCGAGCTGCACCAGGATGTCGGCGCGAGTCTGGCGGTCGGCGGTGGCGGTGAGGGCGAGGCGAGGCACATCCGGGAAGGCGTCGAGCAGCGGCTTGAGGAGCCGGTAGTCGGGCCGGAAATCATGGCCCCATTCGGAGACGCAATGGGCCTCGTCGACCGCGATCAGCGACAAGGGCGTACGCTCGGCAAGCTCTCGGAAGCCGCTGGTGCTGGCCCGTTCAGGCGCCGCATAGAGAAGGTCGAGCTCGCCCCGTTTCAGGCGCTGCAAGGTCTCCTGGCGGTCCTCGTCGGCGGAGGTGAGCGAGGCGGCGCGGATGCCGAAGCCGGTGGCCGACCGGATTTGGTCGTGCATCAGTGCGATGAGCGGGGAGATCACCAGGGCCGTCCCGGGCCGGGCGAGCGCCGGCACCTGGTAGCAGAGCGACTTGCCCGAGCCGGTGGGCATGACCGCCAGGGTGTGCCTGCCCGCCATAACGCGCCCGATGACCTGCTCCTGGACTCCGCGGAAGGCGGGAAACCCGAAGGTCTCGTGCAGGATGGAAAGGGGGGTCACGGGCTGCTGCTAGCGGATGGAAGAAGGCGATGTCGAGGGCGGCGGGGTCGGATGAAGATGATTGATATCCGGTTATTTTCCGTCATTGCGAGGAGCGTAGCGACGAAGCAATCCAGTCACCCGTGTCAGCGCTGCTGGATTGCTTCGCTGCCGCGCAGCGGCAGTTTATCCTGAGCGCCGCCGCAGGCGGCGTCGAAGGGCTCGCATTGACGGACGCCTCCCCTACTCCGCCGCTTCCGCCTTCTCCTCCGCCTCGCTCTGCTGCCTCGCCCACATGTCGGCGTAGAGACCGTTCTTCCTCAGCAGCTCCGAATGAGTCCCGCGCTCCGCCACCCGGCCCTGGTCGAGCACCACGATCTGGTCCGCGTCCACCACGGTCGAGAGACGGTGGGCGATGACGATCGAGGTTCGGCGGGCGGTGACGGCGCTCAACGTCTCCTGGATCGCCGCCTCGGTCCGGCTGTCGAGGGCGCTGGTCGCCTCGTCGAGGATCAGGATCGGCGGATCCTTGAGCAGGGTCCGGGCGATCGCGACCCGCTGCTTCTCGCCGCCCGAAAGCTTCAGGCCTCGCTCGCCGACCTGGCTTTCATAGCCTTCGGGAAGGCTCAGGATGAAATCGTGGATCGAGGCCCCCCGCGCCGCGCCCTCGATCTCCTCCCGGGTCGCTCCGTCGCGGCCGTAGCCGATATTGTAGCCGATCGAATCGTTGAACAGCACCGTGTCCTGGGGGACGATCCCGATCGCGGAGCGAAGGCTCGACTGGGTTACCCGGCCGATGTCCTGGCCGTCGATGGTGATCCGGCCGGCGGTCGGATCGTAGAATCTGAAGAGCAGGCGCGAGAGGGTGGACTTTCCGGCGCCCGACGGCCCGACCACCGCAGTTACCGTCCCGGGCTCCACATCTATGTCGATTCCGTGCAGAATCTGGCGATCAGGGTCATATCCGAAGCGCACGCCCTCGAACCGGACCCGCCCCTCCGTCAGGCGCAGATCGGGCGCGCCCGGAACGTCGTTCACCTCGGCCGGAGTGTCGACCAGACCGAACATCGCCTCCATGTCGATCAGGCCCTGGCGGATGGTCCGGTAGACCCAGCCGAGCATGTCCAGGGGCCGGAAGAGCTGGGCGAGCAGGGTGTTGACCAGGACGACGTCGCCGGTGGTGAACTGGCCGCGGCTCCATCCCCAGACCGTATAGGCCATCGCCCCGGCCATCATCAGGTTGGTGATCAGCGACTGGCCGACGTTGAGCCAGGCGAGCGACGTCTCGTTCTTCACCGAAGCGTCGGCGAAGGCCCGCATCGCCCCGCCGTAGCGCTGGGATTCGCGTGCCTCCGCCCCGAAATATTTGACCGTCTCGTAATTGAGGAGCGAATCGACGGCGCGGCCGATCGCCTGGTTGTCGACCTCGTTCATCTGGCGCTGGAGCTTGGCCCGCCATTCGGTGACGAATCGGGTGAAGGCGATGTAGGCGACGACCATGACGAGGGTCGCGACCACCAGGCCGGAGCCGAACTTCACTCCGAAGATCACGCAGATGACGGCGAGCTCGACCACCGTCGGGGCGATGTTGAACAAAAGGAAATAGAGCATCATGTCGATGCTCTTGGTGCCTCGCTCGACGATCTTGGTGAGTGCGCCGGTGCGCCGCTCGAGATGGAAGCGGAGCGACAGCCGGTGGATGTGGGCGAAGACCTTTTCCGCGAGCCGCCGCGCCGCGTCCTGCCCGACCCGCTCGAAGATGGCGTTGCGCAGATTCTCGAACAATACGCCGGCGAAGCGCGCTCCGGCATAAGCGAGCACCAGCCCGACGGCGAGGCCGACGGCCGCGTCCGCCCCGCGGGCGCTGCCCGACATGATGTCGATCGCGCCCTTGTAGACGAAGCCGGTGCTGAGCGAAATTCCCTTGGCCAAGAGAACGAGCAGGAAGGCGATCACCACCCGCGCCTTCAGCTGCGGCTCCCCGGCCGGCCAGAGGTAGGGCAGGAAGCGACGCATCGCGCTCCAGCCGGCCTTTGGCGTGGTATCGGAGGATTCGAGAGGGCGCATCGGGTCCTAAATAGGGGGGCGTGGCAGTGAACCCAAGCAGAGCTCGAACGCGCGCGCCTTATCCTTTGATTGTGCGTATAATCCGGATTATGGATATAATTCGGATCAGTGCTTCATCCCGTGGGTATCCAGCGTCACGGCACCACGCGCGTCGTGATGATCTCGCTGAAGGAATATGAGCGTCTCCTGCGCCGCGAGCGCCAGGTTCTTCTTGTGAAGGATCTCGACGATGAGACGCTCGAAGCCATCCGGACCGCCCAAATCCCGGAAGATTCCCGGCGGCTCGACCACCTCATGGACGATCCCGCGACCGACTGACGTCCTCTCCTACGTCTACCTCTGACATCGCGAAGCCGAGCAGGGGCGGGAGGAAGGCATCAAGGACCGCCCGGTGGTCGTGGTGGTCGGAATCCAGAAGCGTGATCACGGGACCCAGCTGCTGGTCGTCCCCGTCACGACCGGCTTTCCACGCTCCGCCGGCTCGTCGGTAGAAATACCGCCTCGGGTCAGGGCGCATCTCGGGCTCGGCGGGGAGCGCTGCTGGATCGTCACGGACGAGTATAATCTGTTCACATGGCCCGGCCCCGACATAAGGCCCATTCGGACCAGTCGCTCCATCGAGCCCCGCTACGGCTAATACCGGCCAGACTGTTCGAGGAGGTGAGTGCCGGTATCGAACGGGCCGCCAAGAGCGGAAAGCTCAAGGAAACCAAGCGTACCGAATAGCTCCACGATTGGAGAGCGGGTCACGCTGCAACAATAGACACAGGAAATCCTTCGGCGCGACACAGGGGCGTGACAGGCCAGGCGTAGACACGTCGTCACGGCCATCAGGTCAAATCACAGAAAAATCGCCTTTTTATCGCATCGCCTGCGAAACGATTGGAACGGCGAAGATTGACATGGGTTTAGTCGAGCATGGGACCGGCAATCTTCATCATCGCGATCATGGGCTGCGGCGAAGGCGATTCGCCTTGCCAGCAGGTCAAGACGCTCGAGGCGCGTTACGAGAGCCAGGCGGCCTGCACTGCGGCCACCGAAGCGGCGCTTACGCGGCATACCGACATCGACTTTCCGGTCGTCGCGGCCGAATGCGTCGCGGCCGGTTCGAAGCTCAATCCGCCCAAGGCCAACCAGGTCCTGATCCCCGGACCGGGGCGCGCGGATCTCAAGGTGAGCCCGATCCGGAGCTGATCTTCGCGCCTTGAAGGCGACCTTCCTCCACTTTGCTGTCGTGGTATGGTCTCGACATGCGCTCTGGAACCTGCCTGCCGGGCGGCGGTTTCCTATCCGAACCTCACGAGGACCAGCCATGAGCAAGAGCCATCACGATTCCGAATCCGACCAGCCCCAGAACCAGAACAACGCCATGTCCGACGATCCGGGCGACGGCAGCCGCAAGTCGTTCACGACCGGCCGCGACGGCGGCAGGACCGCCGCCGAAAAGGCGCCCAAGCAGGACGACCAGGACGAATCGACCATCGAGGCTTTCGGCGAGGAAGGCGCGGGCATCGCGTCCAAGGAGTAGCTCGTGAGCGATACCGAAACCCTCGACATGATCCACGAGGATGCGCTTCCCGGGCATGAGAGCGAGCTCGAGCCCAAGCCGGACTGGGCTCCGCGCTTCCCCGGCTCCGGCCGGCTCGAGGGCAAGGTCGCTTTGATCACCGGCGCCGACAGCGGGATCGGCCGGGCCGTCGCCGCCTTGTTCGCGCGCGAGGGCGCCGACATCATTATCCTCTATCTGTGCGAGCATGACGACGCGGGGAAGACGAAGGAGATCGTCGAGGCCGAAGGACGCAAGGCGATCGCGATTCCCGGCGACGTCGGCGACAAGGCCTTTTGCGAGCGTGCCGTGAAGGAAGCGGTCGCGAAGTTCGGCAAGCTCGACATCCTCGTCAACAATGCCGCCGAGCAGCATCCCGACGAGGAGATCACCGACATCACCGAGGAGCAGCTGAAGCGCACCTTCCAGACCAATTTCTACGGCTATTTCTTCATGGTCCAGGCCGCCCGGCCCCACCTGAAGGAAGGCGCGACGATCATCAACTGCACGTCGGTGACGATGTACCAGGGGTCGAAAGGCCTTCTCGACTATTCGGCCACCAAGGGCGCGATCACCGCTTTCACCCGCTCGCTCTCGCAGAACCTTATCGGCGAGGGGATCAGGGTCAACGCCGTCGCTCCGGGACCGATCTGGACCCCGCTCAATCCGTTCGGCGGCCAGCCGCCGGAGAAGATCCCGGATTTCGGCAAGGACGTTCCGATGGGCCGGCCCGGCCAGCCCAGCGAGGTGGCGCCGAGCTTCCTGTTCCTGGCCTGCGAGGATTCGAGCTACATGGCGGGCCAGGTGCTCCATCCCAATGGCGGGACGGTCGTCAACGGTTAGGCGTGAACGGTTAGGCGTCAACGGCTAGAGATGCGGGGTGCCACGGTCGCGATTCGTGCTATAGCCCCCTCCAGACAAGGGGCGACGATGGATAGGCCGATCACCGGCATCGTGCTCGCCATGCGCGCATGACCCGTTACACAAGCTTCCGCGACTTCTGGCCGCATTATCTGCGCGAGCATAAGCGGCCGGCCACCCGAAGGCTCCATTACGCCGGCACGTTGCTCGTCCTCGCGCTCGCCGCGGCGGCGCTTGCGCTGGGCGACTGGCGGCTTTTCGCCGCGGTCCCGGTGGCCGGCTACGGCTTCGCCTGGCTCAGCCATGCCGCGGTCGAGCGCAACCGGCCGGCGACCTTCACCTACCCGCTCTGGTCGCTGGCAGCCGACTTCAGGATGGCCTGGCTGTGGGCGACCGGACGGCTCGATCCGGAGCTTGCGGCGGCGGGAGTCGAGCCGGAGCGGCGGAAGGGCAGGAAGGGTAGGAACGATGCGGGTTGAGATGACCGATTCGGACGCCGCCGACGCCATCGCCGCCCTGCTTCTCAAACTCAGGGCCCGGGACCTGATCGGAAGCGAGGAGGAGGAAGTCCTTCGAGCCTCCGTCTCCGAGCTTCACGAATATCCGGAAGGCCGGACGATCGTCCGGACCGGAACGACCCTCAGCGCCTCGACCCTGCTGGTCGACGGAATCGTCTGCCGCTACAAGGATCTCGCCGACGGCCAGCGGCAGATCATGGAGCTTCACGTCGCCGGCGACTTCGTCGACCTTCACGGCTTCCTGCTCAAGCAGCTCGACCACAATGTCGGAGCCATGACTCCGATCAGGGTGGCGAGCGTCCCTCACGACGCGCTTCGGGGGATCACCGAAACCCACCCCCATCTGGGCCGGATGCTCTGGTTCTCGACCCTCCTCGACGCGGCCATCCACCGGGAGAAGATCCTTTCGATCGGCCGGCGAAGCGCGATGGCCCGGATCGCCCACATCTTCTGCGAGCTCCTCGTCCGCCTCCGGATCGTCGGGCTTGCGGAGGAGGGGGGCTACGCGCTGCCGCTCACCCAGGCGGACCTGGCCGACGTCACCGGGCTCACCTCGGTCCACGTCAACCGGATGCTCAAGAAGCTTCGCGACGAGGACCTGCTCACCTTCCGCGGCGGAATCGTGACGATCGGCAATTGGGAGCGGCTCCAGCGCGTGGCGGAGTTCGACCCGACCTACCTGCATCTGGAGCGGAGGCCGAGATAGGGATCGGGCGAAGGAGCACGCAGAGACATTCCCGTTCGGGCTGAGCCTGTCGAAGCCCTTTCCTCTCGCCAGGATCGCCAGGAAGGGAAGCAAAGCCCTTCGACAGGCTCAGGGCGAACGGAGGTGACGGTCTCTCCCTCCGTCGACGACTCCCTAAAGGTCCCGAACCTCGAACCCCACCCGCTCCACCATCCGCTGCGCGAGCATCGAGCGGTGGCATTCGGGCGCTCCCCGCTCGTAGCAGAGCAGGACCGAGGGGCGCTGGGCCGCCTCGGCCAGCGCCTGCTCCATCGCGAGCCCTGCCTCGGGAGTCTCGAGCTGGACCGAATAGATGGACCGCATCTCGGCGATCCGCCCCGCCCTGGCCGCCTGGCGCCCGTCCGCGGGCGTGCCCAGGGCGCGCAGATGGAGATACTCGATTCCGCGTTCCCGAAGAGCTCCGGCCAGCGCGGTCTTCGAGAAGCCCGGCCGCCGCGAGGCAGCGACGGCGCGCACGTCGATGAGGAGCTCGACTCCGGCCGCCGCGAGCTCGTCCAGGAACTCCGCCTGGGTCTTGCCTTCATAGCCGATGGTGAACAAGGTGGGCATCGCCGCGCCCTAGCAAGGGCGCGCCGCCAAAGCTTCCCTTTCCGGCGCCCAGCCGTTATGGCGGCGCGGTTTTTGCGAGCCGGTCAGAGGGCAAATGGCCAAGGAAGAGCTACTCGAGATGCGCGGGCAGGTGGTGGAGCTTCTGCCCAACGCCATGTTCCGGGTGAAGCTCGAGAACGATCACGAGATCCTCGGCCACACCGCCGGCAAGATGCGCAAGAACCGGATCCGGGTGCTCGTCGGAGACGAGGTGCTCGTCGAGCTGACCCCCTACGACCTGACCAAGGGTCGGATCACCTACCGATTCAAGTGACGGCTCCTTCGCGCCGTCGTCTGCGTGACCCGAAGCGTCACCCTGAACTTGTTTCAGGGTCCAGCTGGTCGCCCGTCCGGAAGGCGGAGGGCTGGATCCCGAAACGAGTTCAGGATGACGGGAGAGAGTGCAAATGCGCCTAATCCTCGCCTCAGCCTCCCCGCGCCGGCTGGAGCTGCTCGCCCGCCTTGGAGTGACCCCCGACGCCGTCCTCCCCGCCGAGATCGACGAGACTCCGCGCAAGGCCGAGATCCCCGACCTCTACGCCTGCCGGATGGCGGTCGAGAAGGCGGCGGCGATCGCCGAGCCGGACTGCCTCGTCCTCGCCGCCGATACGGTCGTCGCGGCTGGGCGACGGATCCTTCCCAAGACTGAGACCGAGGCGGAAGCCCGAGCCGCGCTGATGCGCCTTTCCGGGCGCCGCCACCGGGTCCACTCGGCCGTCGCCGTGACCGACCCGGAGGGTCGAAGCCGGACTCGACTTTCGACCAGCCTGGTCGCCTTCAAGCGGCTCTCGTCCGAAGAGGTCGAGGCCTATCTCGCGAGCGGCGAGTGGCGCGGCAAGGCCGGAGGCTATGCCATTCAGGGCCGAGCCGAGGCGCTGATTCGGATGCTGTCCGGAAGCCATTCCGGGGTGATGGGCCTCCCGCTCTACGAGACGAGGGCGCTTCTTCGTGCCTCCGGCTATCCCCTTGGCTGAGTGGCTCTACGAAGAGGGGATCGGCGAGAACCGCGCCATCCTCGTCGACGACGAAGAGATACTCATGGGCGCAATCGAGCTCCCGGGGGAGATGCGCTGCGGCTCCGTCCTCGCCGGGCGCCTCGCCCGCATCGCCATTCGGGGAAGGCGAGGGATCGTAGCGACCGACCAGGGCGAGGTCATGGTGGAGCCGCTCCCCGCCGCGCTCACCGAGGGCCGGAAGGTCCGGGTCGAGATCGTCCGCGAGCCCATCGCCGAGCCAGGCGCATCCAAATTCGCGAAGGGCCGGATTACCGATGCCGAGGAGAAAGAGGGGCCCAGCCTCGCAGAGCGGATCGGCAACCCGGTTCCGATCGGACGGCTCGGCCCGGATCTGTTCGAGCAATCCGGCTGGTCCGAGCTGATCGACGAGGCGCTCGGCTCAGAAATCGATTTTCCCGGGGGCGAACTTCGGATGAGCCTGACACCCGCAATGACCCTGTTCGACGTGGACGGCTTCCTGCCTCCGGTAGAGCTCGCGATCGCCGGGGCCGAGGCAGCCGCCAGCGCGATCCGCCGCCTCGACATCGGCGGCTCGATCGGAATCGACCTGCCGACGATGCCGTCGCGCGAGGATCGGCTCAAGGCGGTCGCGGCGCTGGACGCCGTGCTTCCGCAACCGTTCGAGCGGACGGCCGTCAACGGCTTCGGCTTCCTCCAGGTGATCCGCCGCCGCGAACGCCGGTCGCTTCCGGAATTGGTGCAATGGGATGAGGCTGGAGCGGCCGCCCGCGGACTGCTCCGCCGGGCCGAGCGAGATTCAGGGATCGGAGGGAGGGAGCTGGTCGCCTCCCCCGACGTGATCGGAAGGCTCCGCTCGAACCCGGACTGGCTCGATCTTCTGGCCCGCCGCCTCGGCGCCGCAATCGCCTTGCGGGAGGACGCGCGCCTCGCCACATGGCAAAGCCATGTCCACGCCCGCCCCTCCTAGGAACCGCTCCAAGGGCTGCCCCTTGTGCGGCAAGCCCGCCGCCGCCGAGCACGAGCCCTTCTGCAGCCGCGGCTGCCGCGACCGCGATCTGTTGAACTGGCTCGGCGATTCCTACCGGGTTCCCGGCCCGCCGGCGGTCGAAAACGCAGAAGGCGGGCTGGACAGCGAAGGCTGAGCGACCCTATAGGCGCTCGTCTTCGGCTCGGCCGGAATGCCCAGGTAGCTCAGTTGGTAGAGCACGTGACTGAAAATCACGGTGTCGGCGGTTCAATTCCGTCCCTGGGCACCATTCCCTCAAGGCCTCGGGCCACCGGCTGCGCCTCGCCGGGAAGCGCTTGAAAAATCTGCCTTATCCTATTAAGTGATCCCCGTCGGGAGGGCTGCCGACCTCAATAGCCGCGGACCAGCTTCCGCTAGGCTATCTTTTTGGGGATATGGCATGGCGACTTACACCAATCCGCGCGGAAGCGTAACCGGAACGGCGGACTCCGACACCTTCATCTTCGATACTCCGCTCGACAACAACGCCCTGGTCGACGGCAAGGAGGCGGCGGATACGATCGTCGTCAATCGCTCCTCCGACCGGCGCACGCATTTCATCGTCGGGGAGCAAGTCGACAATGGAGGCCTCCAGGGCGGCGTCTATTACGGCGATTTCTATATCCCCGTCACCGACCGCTATATTTCTTTCTCGAATATCGAGAGCGTCCAGTTCACGGGCAGCGGGTCCGACGATCGCTTCGATCTGACCATCAACAGCGGCAGTCCCGCTTTCCAGGTCGCTTTCGACGGCGGCGATGGCCAGGATTCGCTCAGCTTCAACTTCACCGGCGGTGGGCTCAGCTTCGTCGTCGATGACGAAACGATCACCAGCTCCTTCGGCACGTTCGCCAGCATCGAGAGTTTCGCGATCCGCACGGGTGCCGGGAACGACGTCGTGCGCACCGGTGCCGGCGTCGATTTCGTCTCGACCGGAAGCGGATCCGACGAGATCTTCACGGGATCCGGCAGGGATGTGATCTCGACCGAAGGCGGCGGCGACAGCATCGACGGCGGCGTCGGTTACGATTCCTGGACCGGAGATTTCAGCGCAAGCGCCGAGTCGCTCACCTTCAACCTCGGCTCGACGATCACGTCGTCGAACGGCACTGCCGCGCTCAATATCGAATCGGTGAGGATCATCGCGGGATCGGGTGACGACCAGTTCAACGTCACCCGCCTCGGCACC
>DASQZF010000113.1:0-1544 GCA_035638835.1 Allosphingosinicella sp.
CGCTCAGGATAAACTGCCGCTTCGCGGCAGCGACGAAGCAATCCAGTTCGGGCGCCTGAGCCGCTGGACTGCTTCGCTTCGCTCGCAATGACGGCGCCTACAAAACCTCGAACAGCCCCGCGGCGCCCATTCCGCCGCCGACGCACATCGTCACGACCACATATCTGACTCCCCGGCGCCTGCCTTCGATCAGCGCATGGCCGGTCATCCGTGCCCCCGACATTCCATAGGGGTGGCCGATCGAGATCGAGCCGCCGTCGACGTTGAGCCGGTCGTCGGGGATCCCGAGCCGGTCCTGGCAATAGAGGACCTGGACCGCGAACGCCTCGTTCAGCTCCCACAGGCCGATATCGTCGACCTTGAGGCCGAACCGGTCGAGCAGCTTGGGAACGGCGAAGACGGGGCCGATGCCCATCTCGTCGGGATCGGTTCCGGCCACCGCCATGCCCACGTAGCGGCCGAGCGGCTGAAGCCCGCGCTCCGCGGCGAGGCCCGCCTCCATGAGGACGCAGGCGGATGCGCCGTCGGAGAGCTGGCTGGCATTGCCGGCGGTGATCATCGCCTCCGGGCCCATCACCGGCTGAAGCTTCTGAAGATCCTCGATCGTGGTCTGCGGGCGGTTGCCCTCGTCCTTGGTGAGGGTCACCTCCTGCATCGAGGTCTCGCCCGTCTCCTTGTTCTTGACCATCATCTTCGTGGTGACGGGCACGATCTCGTCGTCGAACCTCCCTTCCGCCTGGCCCTTGGCGGTGAGCTGCTGCGAACGGAGCGCATAGGCGTCCTGGCGCTCGCGGCCGACCGTGTAGCGCTTGCCGACCACCTCGGCGGTCTGGATCATCGGCATGTAGACTCCGTTGTGCATGGAGAGCAGCTCAGGATCGGGCCCGACCCGCATCTCCGGAGTCTGGACCATCGAGATGCTCTCCACCCCGCCGGCGACGCAGATCGGCATCCGGTCGACGATTATCTGCTTGGCGGCGGTCGCGATCGCCATCAGGCCGGACGCGCACTGCCGGTCGATCGACATCCCCGAGACTGTGACGGGCAGGCCGGAGCGAAGAGCGGCGGTGCGCCCGATCGTGGTCTGGACGCCCTGCTGGAGCGCGGCTCCGATGACGACGTCCTCGATCTCGGCCGGATCGACCTTGGCCCGCTCCACCGCCGCCCGGATCGCGTAGCTTGCAAGGGTCGGCGACGGAGTCGCGTTGAACGCGCCTCGATAGGCCTTGCCGATCGGGGTGCGTGCGGTTGAGACGATGACGGCTTCGCGCGTGGCCATGTGTTACTCCTGGGCAATCCCCCTCCCTGGAAGGGAGGGGTTAGGGGTGGGTAGACGAGCGTAGCGAGACTTCCCCGGCGCTGGAGTTTCGGTCGCCTTCGGCGGACCCATCCCCGGCCCCTCCCTTCCAGGGAGGGGGGAAAGGCTCGGTATCCTTCTCAAACGAATATAAGCCCGATCCAGTCGGCGACGAGGGCGGGCTTCTCCTCGTCTTCGATCTCGACCGTGACGTTATGGACGAACTTCCACTGGCCCGGCTTCTTCT
>DASQZF010000114.1:0-17296 GCA_035638835.1 Allosphingosinicella sp.
ACAGGATCGTGGGCGGCGCCGGCTACGACATTCTCAATCATGCCCTCATCGACCATGTGCACCGGGATTATATCGTCACCGGACTCGCGACTTTCGCGGGTGCTCCAAGCACTTTGTCGGGCCAGGTCCGGACCTTCACCACCAACGAGGACCATACGAACTTCGAAGGCGTCGAGCGGGTCGTCATCCAGGCCGGGACCAATGGCAATCTGTTCCAGCTGAGCGGCGTGTTCGCGCCCTCCGCGATCGACTTCGACGGCGGCGGGCTCAGCGAGCTTCGGGCGACGTTCGAATCGATGGCCGGCGCTTCCACCTTCATCCAGCAGGCCGACGGGTCGATCGTCAGCAACCGGGGCACCTTCGCCGACTTCTTCCAGGTGTGGCTGACCGGTGCGGGCGGCAACGACGTCTTCACCACCCAAAGCGGGGACGACCGGCTGAACGGCAACGGCGGCAACGACATATTGAGCTCCGGCGCGGCCGAGGACCTGCTCAACGGCGGCGACGGCTCGGATTCCCTCTATGGCGGCGCCGACAATGACGAGCTCATCGGCGGGACTGGAGCCGACCTGCTCGACGGCGGAACCGGCGACGACGTGATGACCGGCGGGACCGGGAGCGACATCTACGTCGTCGACAGCGCCGGCGACGTCATCAACGAAAATCCCGGCGAAGGCACCGACGAGGTGCGCACCTCGATGGCGACCTTCAGCCTGGTCGGGCTCTCCGGCATCGAGAATCTTAGCGCGGTTTCGGACGAAGGCCAGGATCTGCGCGGCAATAGCGGCAACAACGTCATCACCGGGGGCGGCGGCAACGATCAGCTCCGGGCCTATGACGGCGGCAACGATACAATCCTCGGCGGCGCCGGCGCCGACAGCCTCTTCTTCATCGGCTCGCTGACCGCGGCCGACATCGTCAATGGCGGGGACGGCACGGACACTCTGGTCCTCCAGGGCGCGTACGGCTCCCTGAACCTGTCGCCGAACGTGACCCAGATCGAGAACGTCTCCATCCTTGCGGGCTCGAACACGAACTTCGGCGAGCCCGGGACCAACCGCTACGATTACGTCCTGACCACCAACGACTCCAATTTCGCGGCCGGAGTCCAGGCGCGGATCAACGGCTCGGCACTGCTCGAGGGCGAGGACTTCACCTTCGACGGCTCGGCCGAGACCGACGCCCGGTTCGTCGTCTACGGCGGGCGCGGCAAGGACATTCTGACCGGCGGCCAGGGCAACGACATCTTCTTCCTCGCCGAGGAGCGTTTCGCGACGGGCGACACGGTGAACGGCGGCGCGGGATACGATGGCATGTTCCTTCGGGGGAATTATACGATCGACTTCAACGCTCCGGGTTACACCGGCCTGTTCACCAACATCGAGAACCTCACCCTCACGTCCGCCACCGACGAGCGCTACGCGCGCGGCGGCGGCACCGAGTTCGACTACAACCTGATCCTCTCGGATGCGATCGTGAAGCCGGGCGAGACTCTCACCGTCTCCGGAACTTTGCTCATGGCGAGCGAGACGATGATCCTCGACGGTAGCGCCGAGAGCGACGGCCTGCTCAGCCTGTTCGGAGGCAGGGCCGACGACACTCTCAAGGGCGGCGGGCAGTCCGACATCCTCTACGGCAATCTCGGCGCGGACCAGCTCGCCGGCAACGGCGGTGCGGACGTGTTCCGGTACAACAGCGCAGCGGAATCGACCGCCGGGTCGATGGACCGGATCCTCGACTTCGCGACTGGCACGGACAAGGTCGACCTCAGCCGGATCGACGCGGACTCGAACGTCGCGGGCAACCAGGCCTTCAGCTGGATCGGCTCGAACGCGTTCGGCGGGACTGCAGGGGAGCTTCGCGCCTATCAGGACGGAGCCAACTGGTTCGCCGAGGGCGACACCAACGGCGACAGCGTGGCGGACCTCGTCATCCAGCTCAGCGTCATCGGCGGGCCGCTTAGCCAAGGCGACTTCCTGCCCTGATCCGTCATTCCGGCGAGATGACGAATGGGAGGCGTCCCGGTCTTCGCTGGGACGACGCTCTCGAGCCTCCCCTCCCCCCACCGACGGCGGCCCGGGCTACGGCCTTAAGGCCCGATTGCCGCTGCCGGCGGCCGGCAGTAACGGAACTTCCCCCGCTCTCGTTCATCTGATCCGTTGCAATTCAGCACTTTCCCGAAGGGGCGTCCGACGAGCCAGGCCCATATCAATGCGATCGGCACCGCCGTTCCGGAGCACGACATCCATTCCGCCTTCATCGGCTGGGCGGAAGCGCGGCTGCGCGAGCCTCGGGCGCGTGCGCTTTTCGCCCGGATGGCGGGGCGGGCCGGGATCGAGCATCGCTGGTCCGTGCTTCCGCCGGCGCCCCGCGGCGCGTCGCCGGTCGACCCGGGCGGCTTCTATCACGGGGACTCGCCGACTACCGGCGCCCGGATGGACATCTATGCCCAGGCCGCGCCCCGGCTGGCGCTGGAGGCGATCGGCAAGCTCGATCGCTCGGCGGCGCCCGCGGACATCACCCATCTGGTCGTCGCCAGCTGCACCGGCTTCGTCGCTCCCGGCATCGACCAGATCATCGCCGCCGAGCTGGGATTGGCAGGCCATGTCGAGCGGACGCTGGTCGGCTTCATGGGCTGCTACGCCGCGGTCTCCGCGCTTCGGCTCGCCCACCATATCGTCAGGTCGGAGCTCGAGGCCCGGGTGCTGGTGGTCACGGTCGAGCTTTCCAGTCTTCACCTCCAATATGACGAGGATGTGGAACGGCTTCTCGCCGCCCTCGTCTTCGGCGACGGAGCGACCGCTTCGCTGGTGACGGCCGAGCCGAGCGGCTTCGCCTTGTCGCGCCCGTTCGCGGCGACCCTTCCGGATTCGAACGCCCTGATCCGCTGGCGGGTCGGCGACAACGGTTTCGTCATGGATCTATCGGGCGAAGTGCCGGGGCGGATCGGCGAGGCGCTTCGCGACTCCGCGGTGCGCGAGGCGATGCTCGGCAACGAGGCGCCGGACGCCTTCGATTCCTGGGCGGTCCATGCGGGCGGCCGCTCGGTGCTCGACGCGGTCGAGCACGGGCTCGACCTGCCGCCGGAAGCCCTGCTCCCGTCGCGCCAGGTGCTCGCCCGCTACGGCAACATGTCCTCCTCCACCCTGCCCTTCGTGCTCGAGGGCCTGCTCGCCGATCCCTCCCGGCGGCGGGGGATCGCCCTCGCCTTCGGCCCCGGCCTCGCCGCGGAGGGCTTCCACTTCGAGCGGGCGGCGTGAGATCCCTGAAGCAGCGGGCCCGCGACGAAGAGCAGATGGACGATCCGTCGCTCGATCCTTTCATCTATGACGAGGTCCTGAAGGGCCTCGGCCGGGTCAACAGCTGGACCCTCGCCGCCCGGCCGACCTTGTCCTTCCTCGCCCGGGCCACCCGGGGCCGCGAAGGGTTCAGCCTGCTCGACGTCGGCTCCGGCGAAGGCGGCATGCTTCGGGCGGTCGCGATATGGGCCCGGCGGCGCGGCCTGGCGGCGCGGCTCACCGGAATCGACCTCAACCCGAAAAGCGAAGGCCTGGCCCGGGCGAAGACTCCCGGCGACATGGGAATCGCCTATCGGACTGGAGATTATCGCGACCTCGGCCGGTTCGACTTCGTGAGCAGCAGCCTCGTCGCCCATCACATGACCTACGACCAGCTGCTCGCCTTCCTGCGCTGGATGGAATCTAGTTCGGACCGGGGCTGGTTCGTCAACGATCTCCACCGCCACGGCCTCGCCTATTTCGGCTACCCGCTGCTCGCGACCCTGCTTCGGGTCCACCCGATCGTCCGCCAGGACGGGCAGCTCTCGATCGCCCGCGCCTTCCGGCCCGGCGACTGGCGCTCCCTGCTCGCCGAAGCCGGAGTGGCCGACGGCGCCCGGGTCGCCCGCTACTTTCCGTTCCGGCTATGCGTCGAACGGCTGCGCTGATCGTCGGCGGCGGGCCGGCCGGCTCGGCCGCAGCCATCGCCTTGGCCCGGGCCGGGGTCGAGGCGGAGCTGGTCGAGCGGACGGAGGGGCCCCATGACACGGTCTGCGGCGGCTTCCTGGGCTGGGACGCGCTCGAGGCGCTCGGGCGGCTCGGGCTGGATCCCGCTGCGCTCGGGGCCCGGCCGATTCGCCGGCTTCGGCTGGTTTCGTCGGAAAGATGCATTGAGGTCGCGCTGCCACGGACCGCCGCGGGCCTCTCGCGAAGGACTCTCGACGAAGCCCTGCTTGCGGCCGCGCGGCGGGCCGGGGCCGAGGTCAGGCGGGGACGAACGGTGCGCGCGGCCGATCTTGCCGAGCGGAGGATCCGGCTCGACGACGATTCGGAAATCGAAGGCGAGCGCCTCGTCCTCGCCACCGGCAAGCACGAGCTTCGAGGCGCCGCCAGGCCGGTGGACATCTCCACCCGGCCGCTCGGATTGCGCAGGTCCCTCGAGGCGGGCCCGGCGCTGGCCGGAGCTCTCGAAGGCGTAATCGAGCTCCACCTCTACGACGGCGGCTATGCGGGGCTGCTCATTCAGGAGGACGGCCGGGCCAATTTCTGCCTGTCGGCCTCGCGCGACCGGCTGAAGGAAGCCGGCGGGATCGAGCCGCTGGTGGCCCGGCTCGGCGCCGAGCTTCCCGCTTTCGGCGAGCGGCTGCGGCAAGGCGAGGGCGGCGAGTGGAGCGCCGTGTCGGGCGTACCTTATGGCTGGCGGGCGAGCGGGACGGTGGACGGCGTCTACCGGGTCGGCGACCAGGCCTCGGTCATCGCCTCGCTCGCCGGGGACGGGATCGCGATCGCGCTCGAGAGCGGCCTCGCCGCGGGCCAGGCCATCGCGGCCGGCAAGTCCTCGGCGGACTTTCAGAGCGACTGGGCGCGGCGGGCCCGCCAGCCGATCAGGCTTGCGGAGCTTCTCCGGCACTCGGCGGAGAGCAGGCTGTCGCGTCAGGCGATGATGGGATTGCTGGGCTGGTTCCCGTCGCTGGCGCCGCTTGCAGCGAGGCTGACGAGGATCGGATAGGTCTAATCCTCCCCATCGCAGATGGGGAGGGGGACCACTCGAAGGGTGGTGGAGGGGTAACTGGCGAGGCCTGCGCGATTACCCCTCCACCATGCTTCGCATGGTCCCCTCCCCATGCTTCGCATGGGGAGGATCAGAAGCCTCAATATTGCTTCCTGTACCTCAAATTGACGTTGTTGCTTCCGCCCGAGGTTCCGACCTGGGAGAGGATGCTCAGCGCCTTGGACAAGGCGACTTCGATCTGGGTGGCGGTGAAGCCCCGGGCGTCGGTGATGATCTCCAGATAGATGTCGTTGGAGACGTAGAAGCCCGCGGCGATGGCGGTGCCGCGGCCGGTCGTGTCGTCGGCGCCGAGGATCCGGAGCCGGTCGAGGCCGGTCGAGGAGCGGAGCTTGCCGAGCGGGTTCAATCCGCCGCCGCCGCCGCGCAGGGAGTTGAGCGAGGTGGCGAGCTGGACCGCCTGGAGCGCCGAAATCTCGCTCACCGACCCGCCGAACAGGATGCGGGCCATGATCTCGTCCTGGGGCAGGGAAGGCGACGAGGTGAAAGCGATCTGAGGGTTGTTCGCGCTCCCCGAGACGTTGATGTTCACCGTCACGTCCTTGATGTCGGCGCTCGCGACGATGTCGATGCGCGGATTGGGCGGCCGGCCCCCGGTGAAGGCGATATGGCCCCGGGTGACGTCGAAGCGCTGGCCGGAGAAGCTGAACGTGCCCCGGATCAGCTCGGCCTCTCCGACGATGGACGGAGTCGCGGTCGTGCCCTGAACTCGAAGGTCCGCGCTCCATTCGGATTCGAGCCCCATCCCGGCGATGAACAGCTGGTTGTCGGCGCGCAGGCGAAGGTCGAGCTTCCAGATGCTCGGGGCCGAATCGGCCTGCTGGGTCGCCTCCCGGACGCTGGGCAGCGGCTCGCCCTTGCGGCGCACCCCGGCGAGCTCGATCACCTGGGCGGCGCCCTGGCGGATGATCTGGTAGCGCACCTGCGGCAGGGCCAGGTCGCCCGAGATGAGGGCGCCGTTGGCCCGGCTGTTGGTGATTGCGAGGTCGCCGGTCAGGGTCGCCCCGATCGTGTCGCTCCGGGCGAGCTGGGCGTCGTTCAGCTTCAGGCGGATGTCCATCGGATAGCCGGAAGCGGCGGCGAAGCCGACCGTTCCGGTGCCGGATATCGTTCCCGAGCCCGCCCGGCCGGAGAGCCGGGTGATCTGGAGCTCCGAGCTTGTGAAGCGGCCCTGGAGGGCGAGCTGGCTGATCCGGGTCCCGTAGGTCTCGTGGACGAAGGTGAGGTTGTTGGCCCGGACGATCCCGGTCAGCTGCGGGCTCTGCACCCGGCCGGAGAAGTCGGCGGCGACCCCGATCGGGCCGGACAGCTGCATGTCGGCGATCCCGCTCAGCGACCACAGGACCTCGGCCGGGCCGTTATAGCGGATCCCGCCGGCGAGCGGCGAGGCGAGCAGGCGGGTCGACCAGGTTCCGGCTCCGGGGCCGACCGGCTGAAGCCGAAGCTGGGCCCGACCGATGACGGCGGAGTCGCGGCGGATCACGACGGCGAGGTTGCCGCCCTCGGGGCGGAGCTGGCCGGCCAGAGCGAGGTCTACCGGCGGCGAGCGGACGGCGATCCCGGTGCGGGTGAATCCGGCGATGGTCAGCCGGGCGTCGGCGCGCGGGAAGGAATCGCCTCCGACCTGGGCGAAGTCGATGCTTCCCGTGGCCCGCCCGCCGACGCCCATTCCGGGCGAGAAGAGGTTCAGGATCGAGATGTCGAAATCGTTGAGGCGCGACTGGACCACCATTACGCCCTCGCCGTAGCGGCCCGCCAGCTGGACGTTGCCCTGCGGAAGGACGAGCTCGGTCGGTGCGAGCTGCCAGCCGCCCGCGACCTTGCTGATCAGGGCCGGCCGGGCGAGGCGGAAGGGGATGTTTCGAACCTGGCCCTGCGCTGCGGCCCGGATCAGGTTCGGCGAAAGCGCGGCGTTGACCGCGACCCGGAAGGGCATTCCGCTCGTCCCTTCGGCGAAGGCCTGGGCCGTCCCGTTGCCGCCGCGATAATCGATCTTGGCCCGGGCCCGGGCGAGGAAGAAATTGTCGGCGCGGACTCCGGCGAGCTGGGCGTCTCCGACGATGTGGGGGGCGTCGTCGTAGAGGATGACGGTGGCCTGGACGACCCCGCGCTGGATGAGGATCGGGTTCGCCCCGGGTATCTGAGCGCCGTTGGCCGTCGCGTTGACGTCGGCGCGCTGGAAGCGGCCGACGGCGGCGAGCTGGATGGTTCCCTCCAAGCCCTGTCCGGTCATCGCGAGCGTTCCGACGAACGGTCCGGCCGGGGTCCGGACGACTCGGCCCGTGAAGGTCATCCCGGCGAAGAGCAGCCGCCGCACCTCGATCGCCATCGGCCCGCGGCCGGAGAGGATGACGACGTCCGCTTCGAACGGCCCATAGGCCGATTGCCCCCTCGCATTGACCGCATAACCGCCGGCGACGGCGCGTATCGTCGCGGTGACGTCGCGAAGGCCGATTCCGAAATTGGGAGTCGCGGCTCGGAGCTGGATCTGCGGGCTGGTCGCGGTCCCCGTCACCACGACCGCGAAGGCGCCGTAGGTTCGGGAGGTTCCGGCGGCGCGTATGTTGATCCGTCCGTCGGGCCAGACCGTTCCTCCGCCCGACGTGATTCGAAGCCCCGGCGAGCTCAGCCGGACGCCGTCCAGCGTGATCACGCCTCCGGGAGTCATGGTCACGTTCGCCGAGGCGGTGGCATTGCCTTCGAGCACCCCGGCCGCGGTCGGATTGTCGATCCGACGGGTCCGGACCGAAACCCGACCCTTGAGCCCGAAGCCGCTTCCGGCCGTGAACACGTCCATCTTCGTGGTGAGGTCGAGCAGGCCGATCCCCTCCATGTGATAATTGTTCACCGTCCCCTGGATGCCGGCGCGATACTGGCCCTTTTCGAGATCGGCGGCGACGACGACCGTGGCGTTGAGTCGGTCGGAACGGACCTTGAGGTTGTCGGACACCAGCTTCGTTCCGCTGATGTTGATCGTGCCGTTCACGCCGACGTTGGTGAGAAGGCTTCCGAGCGCGGGATCGAGGCCGCTGATCCGCCGGGCTCGCGCCTGGACGGGGATGCTGATCCGGTCGGCATCGACCTTGGCGCGCCCGCGCGCCTGGAGGAGCTCGATCGTCGTCTCGTTGAAGGTCAGCGAGCGGGCCCGGAGGTCGTAGGCGACGAAGGGCGTCTTGAAGGCACCGTTCAGGACCATCGCGACTCGAAGATCGGTGCCGTCGATATTCGGACCGATCGCCTTCGGCCGCGAGAGGCGCGCGGCGACCTTGAAATCCTGGAACATGCTTCGGCCGAGATCGAGCACCCCGTCGGCGACGACCGACATCGCCGGCGAGCTCAGGCTGAGGCGCGTGTCGGCTCGGCGCTGGTCGAGCTTTGTCGTCAGATTGACCTGGACCTGGGGCGACAGAAGGTTCTTCGGAATGCCGGCCGCCATCAGCAGGCCCGGGTTCATCGGACCGGCGACGGTGAAGGCGCCGTCCTTCGCTCCGACGGCGAGATCTGCGAATTGCTTGCCGCCGAGGATCGCGTTGGCCCGGCCGCGCCAGTTGGTCCAGCTGCCGTTGCCGCCGATCCGGGCGACCAGCGGCTGCTCGATCCCGGTGAGCTTGGCTACGAAGCCGTTGGCCGGCGCCTCGACCCGGAAGCCCATGGCGAAGCGGTTCGCCTCCGGGACTGCGTCGATTCTAAGGGCGAGCTTGTCGCCGCCGGGCAGGCCGGGCCCGAAAATGGCGTTGACGTCGAGCGCGACCTGGGCGCGACCGTCGTCGATCCGCGCGCTTCCGGCGAGGTTGAGGAGGTGGCGATAGCCGGTGACCGGCTGGTCGACGAGCATCCGGTCGACCTTGATCTGGCCGATGTCGACGTTGATGTCCGGAAGCAGCGGGGCATTGGGATCGCCGGGCTTCAGCTCCGGAAGCCGGAAGAGGCGCGCCTGGGGGATTTCGAGCCGCTTGATGTCGATATGATTGCGGAAATAAGCGAGCGGGCGCCAGTCCAGCGTGGCTTTGGGGGCGACGAAGAAGGTGCCCTTCGGGTCCTTCAGGGTGAGGTTGTGGAGGGTGAGCTCGCCGAACAGTGAGCCCTCGATCCGGCCGACGTCGATGTCGAGGCCGGACGCCACCTCCAGCTGGTTGATCTGCTTCACGACGTAGCGGTGGCCGAGCGACGAGTTCAGCCAGACGAAGAAGAGCAGGACCGCGACGACCAGCCCGATGAGGCCGATCCCGGTCCATTTGGCGGCGGCGCGGGCGCGCTGGCGGCCGCGGTGCACGGGGGGAGCGGGGTCCACCGCGGTCGCCATCTAAAAGGCCTGACCGATCGAGACGTAGACGGCGAACCTCGATTCGCCGCGGCGCCGGCCGACGGGAACCGCGATGTCCGCCCTCAGCGGCCCGAAATTGGTGTAGAGCCGGCCGCCCACCCCGACCCCGAAGCGCATGTCGTTCAGCCGCGGGGTCTGGCTCTCATAGACCTGGCCGGCGTCGACGAAGCCCACCACTCCGTAATTTCCGAAGCGGTAGCGGGCCTCCACGGCGAACTCGACCATGCTCCGCCCGCCCGTCGGGATCAGTCGGGTGGGATCGTCTTTCTCTTCGGGATCGGTCGGATCGAAATTCGGGTTCGCCACCTCGACCTTGGGCCCCAGCTCCTGGAAGCCGAAGCCGCGCACCGATCCGCCGCCGCCTGCATAGAGCCGACGCGAAGGCGCGAGCTCCGAGAGCTCGGCACCGTAGATCGACCCGACGCGTGCCCGGCCGGCGATGACGATATTCTCCTTCGCCGGATAATAGACGCTGCCGTCGAGGATGTTGCGGAAATAGGGCTGGCTGGGGTCGCGGAGCGACGTCTCCGGATTGAGGAAGGCCTTGAGCCGGAAGCCCTTGGTCGGGTCGAGCAGGCTGTTGGAACGGTCGTAGCCGACCTGGCCGCTGACCCCGGCGAGGAAGAAGGCGTCCGCGATCGACAGGCGCGGGAACCCGTTCTGGGCCTCGTTGGTCGCGATCACCTCCGCGCCGAGCGCATAGGTCCACACCTTGTGCCAGATCGGAGTGGATTCGCGGGCGATCGCCCCGTTCAGCCTCACCGTATAGCCCTTGAAGGCGAGCAGGTCGCGGCGGCCGGCCTCGGCCTGGACGAAGATGCTCCGGTCCCGCTTCTTCCAGTTGTTGCGGCGAAGCCGGACCCGGAGCAGCTGCTCCTGGGTGCCGGCGATGGCGTTGACCATCAGCCCGCCCTCGGGCGGGAACAGGTTGCGATGCTCCCAGGTCCCCTCGGCGCGAAAGCCTTCGCCGGTCGAATAGCCGACGGTCCCGGCCAGCGACCGCGCCGGGCCGGCGTCCTGGCGGACGAGGATGTTCACATATTCGGCGCCGTCCTCCGCCATCTGCCCGGTGGCGACCGGCTCGGCGGAGACGGTGGTGAACAGGTTGGTGGCGATCATCGCCTCGCGAAGGTCGTCCACCTTGCGGCTGTCGTAGAGCTCGCCGCGCTTGAAGCGGGAGAGCACTCCGACATGCTTGGCTCCGAAGGCGAGGTCGCCCTCGGTGGTGAAGCCGGCGAAGCGCGAGCGGTTGCCGGGTTTCACCGGCAATGTGTAGTCGCCGTGCCGGGTCTCGGGATCGAGCAGGATGTCGCGAAGGCCGACCTCGGCGAACGGATAGCCCTGCTGAGGAAGCCGGAGCCGGACATTCGCCTCGGCCGCCTCCACGTTGAGCGCGACGATCGGGTCCTCGGCCTTGAGGGGCAGCGATTCGCGGACGAGGTTCGCAGGCTCCGTCTGGGGGCCGTCGATAGCGATGTTGCCGAACAGGTAGCGCGGCCCCGGGACGATGCTCACCACCACCCGCATCTGCCCCGCCTCGGGCAATTGCTCGATCGAGGACAGGGCCGTGGCGTCGTAATAGCCTTCCGAGCGGAGCAGCCGGACGGCCAGGAGCTCGTCCTCTTTCGCCCGGGCGGAGATCTGGGCCCCGTTGGTCGCCTCGCCGTCGGAATCCTCGAGCGCGGAAAGCTCGCGGAAGCGATCCTCGAGCCCGATCTCCCCGAGCCCCTCGACGACGAGGGTGTAGCGCACCGGCTCGACCTTCGGATCGTCGTCGTCATCGCTTTGGGTCGGAGGCGGGGTGGTGACGTCGAACTCGGAGATCGGCGTAAGCGGCCGCTCGAGCTCCGGGTCCGGAACGGCCGCATCGGGGATCAGCTCGCCCTCCGGCGTCGTCGCGGGCGGCGGTCCGGCGAAATCCTCGAGCGGCTCGAGCGGCCTGCCGAGCTCCGGATCGAGCGCCGGAAGCTCCTCCTCGAACTGGCTGTCGGTGACGATCGGCTCGTCGGCGGCCGGGGTCCGGGGCGGATCGGACGCGTTCGAGGCCGTCTGGGCGAATGCCGGCGAGGCCGCACCCAGCGCCAAGGCGCCGGCAGCGACCGCTCCCATTAAAATACCGGCCTTCTTCAAATGCCCGCCGCTCCGGAGGTTCGAACTCCGTCCTTACGCTGAAAAACGTTCAACTGGAAAAGCTTGCATTTGTTCCGGAGGCGTAAGGGATGGCTTATGTGGCTTGGTGGCCACGTCTTGGATTGAGCATGATCCGCGCAAAAGCGTCACCCTGAACTCGTTTCGAGGTCCAGCCCTCCACCCGCGAGGCGGCTCCACCCTGGATGCTGAAACGAGTTCAGCATGACGCTCCCGGCGAGTCACCGCTCGCGAGTTGATTGCGGACGCCATGTCGGTCAGGGATGCGCCATGCTCCAGCCGGCTTCGCCCGCCCTGCTCAGCGCCCTCGAATCCCTGCTGGGACCGCGCGGCTTCACGCGCGATCCGGAGGCGATGGAGCCCTGGCTCGTCGACTGGCGTGGGCGTTATCGGGGTCGCGCGGCGGCTCTGCTTTCCCCCTCGTCGGCGGCCGAGGTGCAGGCGATCGTCCTGCGCTGCGCGGCGGAGCGCGTCGCCTTGGTCCCCCAGGGCGGCAATAGCTCGATGGTCGGCGGTGCGACGCCGAACCCGGATGGCAGTGCTTTGCTATTGTCGCTGCGCCGGATGAACTCTGTCCGAAGCGTCTCCCGCGACGACAATGTCGCGGTGGCCGAGGCGGGGGTGATCCTTTCCGACCTCCACGATTCGGCGGCGGCGGCCGGACGCCGCTTCCCGCTTTCGCTCGGAGCCAAGGGCTCGGCGACTTTGGGCGGGCTGATCTCGACCAACGCCGGGGGAACCCAGGTGCTTCGATTCGGGCCGATGCGTTCGCTCGTCGTCGGGATCGAGGCCGTGCTGCCGGACGGCTCGCTGTTCGACGGGCTCTCGGCGCTCCGCAAGGACAATCGCGGCTACGATCTCAAGCATCTCCTGATCGGAGCCGAAGGCACGCTCGGGATCGTCACCGCGGCAAGCCTGAAGCTAGTCGCGGCGCCCGGCTCGCGCTCGGTGGCCTGGGTCGGGCTCGGCTCCCCCGCGGCGGCGCTCACCCTGCTTCGCCGGCTGGAGGCGCGGCTCGGCGAGGCGGTCGAGAGCTTCGAGCTGGTGCCGCGGGACGCGCTCGCGCTCGTCCTAGCCGCGATCCCCGGCACCCGGCCGCCGCTGGCCGGAGCCCATCGCTGGAACGTGCTGGTCGAATCGGTCGCTCCGGAAGGCGCGCGCGATGCTTCGGAGTCGCTTCAGGAGGCCCTCGCCTCGGCGCTGGACGAGGCGCTTGCCGAGGATGCCGTGGTGGCGGCGAGCGAGGCCCAGGCGGCTTCCCTGTGGCGGCTTCGGGAGTCCATCGCGGAAGCCGAGCGGGTGGAGGGACCGTCGGTGAAGCACGACGTCTCGGTTCCGGTGTCCGCCATGCCCGCCTTCATCGAGGAGGCCCGGGCGGCGGTCGAGGCCCGGTTCGAGGGCGCCCGGGTGGTGGCGTTCGGCCATCTCGGCGACGGCAACGTCCATTTCAACGTCCAGCCGCCGGCGGCCGCGGAAGCGGCGGCGTGGCTGGCCGCGCAAGCCGAAGCGGTGACCCGGCTGGTTCACGACCGGGTCGGCGAGGCGGGCGGGTCGATCTCCGCGGAGCACGGCATCGGCCAGTCGAAGCTCGCCGAGCTTGCCCGAACCTCCGATCCGGCGAGGCTCGCGGCGCTCCGGGCGATCAAGAACGCGCTCGACCCCGCCGGGATCATGAACCCCGGGAAGCTCCTGCCCTCACTCTGACGGCGGCGGCGGAGGCGGCCGGACCCTTGCCGTCAGGCTGGGCACGAACCTCACCACCAGCAGGAGCAGGGTGGGCAGAAGCATCGTGTTCCACAGATCGTGGAGCGCCGCCGCTTTCTCCCATTCCTCGATCAGAGCGTCGCGGTTCACGTCCAGCCATTCGTTTCCGAGTGCGAAGGCGAGGACGACCAGCCAGGGCCAGGGGCTTGCCAGGGTCCGCCTGAACAAGGCCGCCGAGCCGAGCTGGATGAGGACCGCGGCGTAGATGTGAAGCGCGTCGCGATCGAGCTCCGTCCACGCCTCGATTGCGGCCTTGATCGCCTCCGAATTCACCGTGTCGACCAAGGCCTAGCGGGGCCGGGCTTCCATCGGGCGCGCCGGATTCCCGACGACGGTTGCGCCCGGCGGAACGTCCTTGGTGACGATCGCGCCCATTCCGACGAAGGCGCCGGCACCGATCCTCAGCGGCTTGTCCGGCGTACCTTGCCGGATCACCGCTCCGGCGCCGATATAGGCGCCGTCCCCGATATGGACGTTGCCGTTGCACGAGACCCGCGGAGCGAAGGTGACGAAATCCCCGATCACGCAGTCATGCGCCACGTAGGAATAGATGTTGCACTGAAAGTGCCGGCCGATCGCGACCGAGGCGGTCAGGGTGCAATGATCGCAGATCACTGCGCCTTCGCCCAGCGCCACGGCGGGACCGATGATCGAGGTGGGAGCGATCAGCTGGGTGGCGGGGACATGGCCGAGCCTCTCGGCGACGGCCCGCCGCGCCTGGGAGGAGCCGAGCGCGATGACCATCCGGTCGTCCGGGCCGAGCTCGTCCGCGCCGATCACCCGCACTCCGAGCACGTCCCCGGCCGCAGAATCCGCCGCGAACACGACTTCCGGGCTTTCCCGGAAATCGAAGCCCCGAAGCGCGGAAAGTCGTGCGATTCCAATAAGTTCCCGGCCCATTCCGCCGGGCCCGAAGATCACCAGGCGCATCCGGGGGTGCCTAACAGCATCATCGTATCCTGTCGATGTGGGGGAACGGGGCGGAACTGGCGTCGGGCCCGTTGCCCCGGAACTCCGGCATGGTCTCCGATCCCTCCGCGGCGATTCCGGAGCGGGAGAGGACCTTGGCGACCGTCATCAGGAGGATCCTGAGGTCCAGCCGGAAGCTCCGATTGTCGACATACCAGACGTCGAGAGCGAGCTTGTCGGGCCAGGACAAGGCGTTGCGTCCGTTGACCTGGCTCCAGCCGGTGAGGCCGGGACGGACGTCGTGGCGCCGCGACTGCTCGGGCGAGTAGAGCGGCAGGTATCGCATGAGGAGCGGTCGCGGGCCGACCAGGCTCATGTCTCCGGTGAGGACGTTCCAAAGCTCCGGCAGCTCGTCGAGGCTGCTCGCCCTCAGGAGGCGGCCGAAACGGGTCAGGCGCTCGGAATCGTCCAGCGGATTGCCGTCCGAATCGACGGCGTCGAGCATGGTCCGGAACTTGATCAGGCGAAAGGGCCTGCCCTGGAAGCCGGGGCGGACCTGTCGGAAGAAGACCGGCCGGCCGAGCCCTGCCGCGACCGCCGCGGCGACGAGGACCAGAACCGGCGAAAGCACGACCAGGCCGCCCGCCGAGAGGACGATGTCGGTCAGCCTTTTGGGGTCGAAACGCGCCATCCGCCGCCAATCGCCTCCCTGCCCTTCAATTGCAACGGCTTCGGCGCGGAGCTAAGGAGCCGGGACTGCAAGCTAGGAACGGATCATGTGCGGCATAGCCGGCTTCATCGGCGGGCGCTTCGATCATGGCGGACAGGGTGCGCGCGCCGTGCTCGCTCGGATGACGGGCGCGATCGCCTATCGCGGGCCCGACAGCGGCGGAGCCTGGCTGGAGGCGGAGCATAAGGTGGCGCTCGGCCACCGCCGGCTCGCCATCCTCGACCTTTCGCCGGCCGGCGAGCAGCCCATGGCTTCGCCGAGCGGCCGCTACGTCACCGTCTACAATGGCGAGATCTACAACCATCTCGAGCTTCGCGAGCGGCTTTCCGGGCCGTGGCGCGGCCATAGCGACACCGAGACCCTGCTCGCGGCGATCGAGGCCTGGGGGGTCGAGGAGGCGCTGAAGCAATGCGCCGGGATGTTCGCTCTTGCGCTCTGGGACCGCGAGGAGAGGAAGCTGATCCTCGCCCGCGACCGATTGGGCGAGAAGCCGCTTTACTATGGCTGGCAGGGCGAAGGCGCACAAGCCGCCTTCCTGTTCGGATCGGAGCTGAAGGCGATCGCCCGCCACCCGGCCTTCACGCGCGAGATCGACCGCAAGGCGCTCGCCCTCTTCACCCGCTTCAACTACGTGCCGGCCCCGCACAGCATCTATGCCGGGATCGCCAAGCTCCCGCCGGGGAGCTTCCTGACCCTTCGCGCGGGCGAGAAGACGCCCGTCGTCACCGCTTACTGGTCTGCCGCCGAAGTCGCGGCCACGGGCGCCGCCGCCCCGCTCGACATCGGTCCGGAGGAGGCGACGGACGAACTGGAGCGAGTGCTCTCCAAAGCCGTCTCTCAGCAGATGATCTCCGACGTGCCGCTCGGCGCCTTCCTGTCGGGCGGGGTCGACAGCTCGACCGTGGTCGCACTGATGCAGACTCAGTCGTCGCGGCCGGTGAAGAGCTTCTCGATCGGCTTCGAGGACCCGGCCTATAACGAGGCCGAGCATGCCGGGGCGGTCGCCCGCCATCTCGGTACCGACCATACCGAGCTCTACGTCCGGGCGGAGGACGCGCTCGGAGTGATCCCGTCGCTTCCCTCGATCTACGACGAGCCCTTCGCCGACGCTTCGCAGGTGCCGACCCTCCTCGTGTCGCGCCTGGCCCGCAAGCAGGTGACGGTCGCGCTGTCGGGCGACGGCGGCGACGAATTGTTCGCCGGCTATAACCGCTACCGGCTGGCGGCTCGAAACTGGGGCCGGATCTCGAAGGTTCCGCGGCCGCTCCGACTCGCAGCCGCGAAGGGGATGGCGGCGCTCTCGCCCGAGCAGTGGAACAAGGTGGCGGGCGCTCTGGCCCCGATCCTCCCCACCTCGCTTCGGCTCGCGCTTCCGGGCGAGAAGGTCCACAAGGCGGCGCGCGGCCTCGCAAGCGGCTCGGTTGACGAGCTCTACCAAGGGCTGGTGTCGAGCTGGCGTGACCCGGGAGAGATCGTCATCGGCGGCTTGGAGCCCGCCACCCTCGGGCCCGACACTCTGGCCCGGCTAAGCGGCCTCGGGACGTGCGAGCGGATGATGGCGCTCGACATGCTGACCTATCTTCCGGACGACATCTTGGCGAAGGTCGACCGGGCTGCGATGAGCGTATCGCTGGAGACCCGGGTGCCGCTGCTCGACCACCGGGTGGTCGAGCTCGCCTGGCGGCTGCCGCTCGACCTCAAGCTGCGCGGCGGCGAATCGAAATGGGTGCTTCGGCAATTGCTCTACCGCCACGTTCCGCGCGCTCTGATCGAGCGGCCCAAGATGGGCTTCGGGATCCCGATCGACGACTGGCTTCGAGGCCCGCTCAAGGGATGGGCCGAGGCGCTTATCTCCGAGCGGCGGCTGAAGTCCGAAGGCTATTTCGAGCCGGCTCCGATCCGCGCCGCCTGGGACGCCCACCAGAGCGGACGGGCCAATATGCAATATCAGATCTGGGCGATATTGATGTTCCAGTCCTGGCTCGAGGGCCAGGCCGCGCCGGAAGAGGCGGAAGGGCTGGCGGCGTGATCCTACCGACGGCCGGTAACGTCTCCCCTCCCTGGAAGGGAGGGGTCGGGGGTGGGTAGGCGAGCGCAGCGAGACTTTTGCAGCGCCGGAGTTTCGGCCGCCTTCGGCGGACCCACCCCCAGCCCCTCCCTTGCAGGGAGGGGAGAAGGTGTTTCGCAATACCCAAAATTCAGTGAACCACCCGCGTGTCCCTCGGGATCCCTTCCGGCCGTTCCGCCGGATCGGGTTTCCCGAGCTCGCCCTGGTCGGGGGCGATCAGCTCCTGAAGCTTCTCGCGCACCGCGACGGAGTCGCCGGCGAAGATCGCGGCCCGAAGCCGATCGAC
>DASQZF010000115.1:0-4860 GCA_035638835.1 Allosphingosinicella sp.
GTGACGACCATGGCCGCTCCGCTCCTGATCACCTCGGACCGGGTCGTCATCGGCGCGATGCTCAGCCCCGGCGCGGTGGCCGCCTATGTCATTCCCTACAATCTCGTCACCCGCCTGAGCATCGTTCCGAGCAGCCTCGCCTCAGCGCTCTTCCCGCGATTCTCCTATGCCGACGCGGCCGAGCGCAAGCGCCTGATCGCCGACAGCAGCGCCGCCGTGGCCGTCATCATCACCCCGCTGGCGATCGTCGGCGCCGGGCTCGTCCCGCCCTTCTTCGAGCTGTGGATCGGCGATGCGCTCGCCGCCCAGGCGACTCCGGTGGCCCTGATCCTCGTCGTCGGAGCCTGGGTGAACGCTTTCGGCCAGGTGCCCTTTTCGATGATCCAGGCATCCGGACGCCCGGACCTCGTCTCCAAGCTGCTCCTGGCCGAGGTGATTCCCTATTGGACGGCGCTGCTCATGGGCATTCATGCTTTCGGCCTGGCCGGAGCGGCGGCGGCCTGGGCGCTCAGGGCTCTGGTCGACACCTCCCTGCTCTACTTGCTCGCCCGGGTCGGGTGGCGGCCGTTGAGATCGCTTGCCGTTCCGGGCGCGCTGGTCGTCGCGGCTGTGCTCGCCGCCGCCCTGATCGAGCGTCCGTTGGTCTATGCGGCGGTCGCCGGCCTTGCCGGCGTCTCGCTTCTGTGGGCCATTTTCAACATGCCCGACGTTATTCGCAGCCGCCTTGGAGCAAAGGCGCAGTGGCTGCCGCGGGCCCGGTCGGCCGGGAGGATGACATGACGACGATCTCCAGGGGCGCCCCGGCGGGGCCGGGCGACGCCTGGCCGGCGGACGGCCTCGCCGTTCTGGGCCGCTGCCCCGCGTGCGGGGAGACCGGACGGTCGCTCTTCCTCGACCGGCTGCGCGACACGACCTTCTACTCCGCCCCGGGGGAGTGGACGCTGTGGCGGTGCGCTCGTTGCCGATCCCTTTATCTGGATCCGCAGCCGACGCCCGAGACCGTGGGCCTCGCCTACGACAGCTATTATACGCACGCGGCGAGTCCGGACGCGGGCGAAGCGCCGAAAAGGAGCGGGCTTCGGGCAGCCCTGGTCGGTCGCCTTTCGCGATCCGAGCCCGCTTATGTGGAGCGAGTGGCCTTCCCCGAGGGCGCGATTCGGCCCAGGCTGCTCGACATCGGCTGCGGCAACGGCGAATATCTCGTCCGGGCCCGGAAGGCGGGCTGGGAGGTGTTCGGCTGCGATTTCGATCCCGCGGCGGTGAAGGCCGCCCGCGAGACCGGCGCCGAGGTGCGCGAAGGCGGCGCCGAAGCCTTTATCGACTCGCCGGGAAGCTTCGATGCGGTGACGCTCGGTCATGTCGTCGAGCATGTCCACGATCCGGCGGGCCTCCTCGCGCTGTGCCGCGACCTGCTGAAGCCCGGCGGAGCGATCTTCGTCGATACGCCCAATGCCGAGGCGCGCGGCCTCAGGCTGTTCGGCCGAAGCTGGCGCGGCCTGGAGCCGCCGCGGCACCTGATCCTGTTCAACTGGAGCGGCCTCGAGCAGCTCATGATCCGCACCGGGTTCGAAGCGCTCGAGCCGCTGCCGCAGCCCGGCCTGTCCCTCACCCTGTGGCTCGCCAGCGATCGTATCCGGTCGGGTCACAGGCCGGAGGCGCCCCGCCGCCCGTCGCTCCGGCTGCTGGCGGCGCTGCCCTTGCTGGCGCGTGTGCCGCGGCGCCGGACGGAGTTCGTCACCCTGCGAGCCCGAAAGCCGACCGAATGAACCCCGCCCCGGCCGATACCGCCCCCCGCCCTCGAATCTCCGTCGCGATGGCGACCTACAACGGCGCCAGGCATCTGCGCGAACAGCTCGAGAGCCTTGCCCGGCAGCAGAGGCTTCCCGACGAGCTCGTCGTCTGCGACGACGGCTCCTCGGACGGAACGGTCGAGCTGCTGGAGCAATTCGCCGGAACCGCCCCGTTCCGAGTCCGTATCCGCCGCAACGAGCGCAATCTCGGGGTGCTCCGCAACTTCGAGAAGGCGCTGTCGCTCTGCGAGGGCGACATCGTCTTCATGTCCGACCAGGACGATGTGTGGCTGCCCGAGAAGATCGGCGACGTCGTCGGGGTCTTCGACAAGATCCCGGACGCACTCGCCGTCATCAACGACAAGCTGATTGCCGACGAAAACCTCGTTCCGACCGGAGCGACCATGCTCGGCAACGTCCGCGGCTTCGGCTCCCCGGACGGCAATTTCGTCGCAGGCTGCTGCTCGGCCTTCCGTCGCGAATGGCTCCAGATCGCCCTTCCGATCCCGGAAGGCGCGATCGCTCACGACACCTGGCTGGTCGGCCTCGCCCACCGGCTCCAGGTCGCCTCGATCAGGGAGAAGCCGCTTCAATATTACCGGCGGCACGAGTCCAACGTCTCGCAGAACGCCTATAGCGAGCAGCGCCCCGTCGGCCCCGTCCGGCGGCTGGCCACCGAGATCGGCGGAATCTTGAATCGTTCGCCGGATGGCGACGACGCCGACTGGCAGAGCTTCGTAGATTCGAACGAGGCGGAGGCGCGCCGGATCGGCGAGCGCCGGGAAGTTCTCGACCGGCTGGGCCTGGGCGCGCGGGCGGACTCGGCGCTGAAGCTGCTTCGCCGCCAGGGCGAGACCCTGACGGCGCGCAGGGGATTCGCGGCGGCGGCGTTCCCGCGCCGGGCCGCGGGCGTCTGGAAATTGTGGCGGTCGGGCGGATACGCGCCCTTTTCGGGCTGGAAGAGCGCCCTGAAGGACCTGCTGCGGTGAGGATCCTGTTCGTCACCTGGGACGGACCCCAGGTCCACTATCTGGAATCCCTATTCCTGCCGATCTTCGCCGGCCTACGGCGCGAGGGCTATGAGTTCGACATATTGCAGTTCCGCTGGGGCAGCGCCGAGGAGGAGGAGGCCGTGCGTTCGGTCTGCGCCGAGGCGGGGTGCGGCTATTCATCGGTCCGGGTCCGGCGCTGGGGCGCTCTGGGCGCCTTCGCCACCGCCATGCTCGGCGGGCTCGAGGTGCGCAGGGCCGTTCGCCGCTTCGGCGCCGACGCGATCATGCCGAGAAGCGTGCTTCCGTCGCTCGCCGTCCTGTCCGGAGGCGGTCCGCGCCTCAGGCCCGTCGTGTTCGACGCAGACGGGCTCGATCTGGACGAGCGGGTCGAATTCGACGGACTGAAGCCGACGGGGCTCGCCTATCGGTTCCTTCGCGACATCGAGGCGCAGATGGTGCGCAAGGCGACGACGGTCCTCGTCCGGACCGCCGCGGCTCGGGAAATATTGATGGCGAGGAGCGGGCCTCCGGCGGAGCCCGCCAGATTCACGGTCGTCGCCAACGGGCGGGACGGGCGCGCCTTCCATCCCTTCGAAGAGGGGAGCCGGCAGGCCGTCCGGTCCGAGCTCGGGATCGCGCCGGACGCCCCGCTCGTCGTCTATGTCGGCTCCTTCGGACCCAAATACCGGACCCGCGCGGTCGGCGAGCTGGCTATGGAGCTGCGCGCGCTTCGCCCCGACACCCGCCTTCTCGTCCTTTCGCTTTCGCCGGAGCAGGTGCAATCGGAGCTGCTCGACCACTTCCCCGGCCTGGCCGGGTCCACCACCGTCCTTCGGGCGCCGTTCCAGGATGTCCCGCGCTATCTCGCGGCGGCGGATCTCGGGACGGTGTTCATCACCGAGACCTTTTCCACCCGCACCGTCGTTCCGGTCAAGACGGGCGAGTATCTCCTGTGCGGAGTGCCGGTGGTCGGAACCGCGGCAATCGGCGACAATCATGCGGCGCTGGACGCAGGCGTCTTCCTGGACGACCGCCGCGGCTCCGCAGAAGCGGCCCGATGGGTCGTCGACCAGATCCTTCCCGGCCGGGAGGATTATCGCCGGCGAGCCCGGGCAATCGGCCTCGAACATTATTCGATCGAAAGAAGCATACGCGACTATCGCGCGGCGCTGCAAAACCTGGTTCGTCTCAAAGGACCGACAGCAACCCGGTATGAAGATCGAGAGCGCCCTGCCCCACGCAATACGCCCTAATCTGAGTTAATGACGACGTGACGTTGCACGTAAACTACGGCGTTTGGGTTTCGCATTTCAGCGGAAAGCGAATTCCCAACATATCGTCTTCAACCATCATAGCGGTGAAGCTTCCCGATGACATGCCTGTGCAATGCCCTGCTTCGCATCCGAGCCGAAGCCCGATCGAGCCGGATTGAAAGCGCTTGAAAATATTATTCGTCACTTGGGACGGTCCGCAGGTCAACTATCTGCAAACCCTGTTCCTGCCGATTTTTGCCCGTTTGGGGGATCATGGCGTCCAGGTCGACGTCCTGCAGTTCGGCTGGGGATCCGCCGCGGATTCCGAGGCGACCGGCGCGCTTTGCGCACGCGCCGGCTGCGGCTACCGGTCCGCGACCATCCGGCGCGGACTGGGCGGGCTCGGTCCGTTCATGTCCGCCTGCGCGGGGGGCATCGAGGTCCGCCGATCGGTTCGGACCTTCGACAGCGACGTGATGATGCCCCGGAGCCACATGCCGGCGATTGCCGTGGGCGCCGCCGGAGGAAATCGGTTCAGGCCGGTCTTGTTCGATGCGGACGGGTTTCCGGCGGATGAGAGCGTGGAGCTCGGCTTCATGTCGGCCGGCGGACCGACCTACCGGATCCTTCGACAGATCGAGGCCCGGGCCGTGCGCTCCGCCGCCTCCGTGATCGTACGGTCCTCCGCGGCGGCCCAAATCCTGAGCGAACGCGCCGATATCGGCCTGCAACGCTTCCATGTCGTGTCCAATGGGCGCGACGAGTCCGTCTTTCATCCCCATGACGAGCGGGATCGGTTCGCGGCGCGCAGCGAGCTGGGCATCG
>DASQZF010000116.1:0-9501 GCA_035638835.1 Allosphingosinicella sp.
AGCCGAGCCCTTCGAGCGCATGGTGGATGGCCTTGCCCTGCGGGTCGAGCACTCCGTTCTTCAAGGTGACGTAGACTCGGGTTTTCATGGCGGCTTTCCGTGGATCAGGATCTGGCCGCCCTATGCCGCCAAAGCGGCTGCGGGCACAAGCGTTCACGGGTCCGTCATTGCGAGTGGAGCGAAGCAATCCAGTGGCTCGGACGCCGGAAGCTGGATTGCTTCGTCGCTTCGCTCCTCGCAATGACGAGGGGTCCGCGCTTGTGACATCCCCGCCCAAGCCCTATCTCCTTCGCATGGCCGAGCCCTCCGAAATCGCACTCACTCCCTCCGCGGCGGCGCGGGTCGCCGCGATCGCCCGGCGCCAGGGCAAGCCCGCGATCCTGAGGCTCAGCGTCGAGGGCGGCGGCTGCGCCGGCTTCAGCTACCGCTTCGGCCTCGCCGACGAGGTGGAATCGGACGATCTCGTGGCGGGGGAGGGCGGGGTCACCTTGGTTGTCGATCCGATGACTCACGACCTCGTGAAGGGCGGCGCGGTGGATTACGTCGAATCGCTCGGCGGCGCGGCCTTTCAGGTCAGGAACCCGAACGCGGCTTCCGGCTGCGGCTGCGGGTCGAGCTTCTCGGTCTAGCAACCGCCGTCATTGCGAGCGCAGCGAAGCAATCAAGTATCTGAGCTGGTCGCCCGCGCCGAAACTGGATTGCTTCGTCGCTCCGCTCCTCGCAATGACGAAGCCATGAAGATCGTCACCTACAACCTCAACGGCGTCCGTGCCCGGCTTCCGCGGCTCGTCGAATATCTGCAGGAGGAGAAGCCCGACGCGCTCTGCCTCCAGGAGATCAAATGCGCCGACGAGGCCTTTCCGATCGAGGACGTCCGGGCGGCGGGCTATGACGGAGTCTGGCACGGTCAGAAAGGCTTCAACGGGGTCGCCATCCTGACCCCAGTGGAATCGGGCCCGCCCGAGCTCCGGCGGACGGGCCTGCCCGGCGATCCCGACGACACCCACAGCCGCTATATCGAAGCGGAGGTGGGGGGAGTGGTGATCGGGTCGATCTACCTGCCCAACGGCAATCCGGTCGGAACCGAGAAATTCGCCTACAAGCTCGCCTGGATGGAGCGGCTTCGGGAGCATTCACAGGCCCTGCTCGCCGAGGAGAAGCCGGTGGTCCTGGCCGGCGACTGGAACGTCATCCCGACCGACAGCCACGACGACGTCTTTTCGGTCCGGGCGATGGCCCACGACGCCCTGATGCAGCCCGAGAGCCGGGCCGCCTTCCGCCGGATCCTCAATGCCGGCTGGACCGACGCGATAAGGGCCCGCCATCCCGACGGGGCGGTCTACACCTTCTGGGACTATACCGCTGGAGCCTGGCAGCGCGACGCAGGCTTCCGGATCGACCATCTGCTGCTCAGCCCGCAGGCCGCCGACCGGATGCTCGATGCCGGCGTGGACAAGAGCCATCGCGGCCGCGAAAAGGCTTCGGACCACGCCCCGACCTGGGTCCGGCTGGAGGAGTAGAAAGCGCAGTTGCCTGCCCATCCGTTCGGGCTGAGCTTGTCGAAGCCCTCTTCTGTGGCGGACAGGGAGGAAAGCCCTTCGACAAGCTCAGGGCGAACGGAAGGACCGGCTCGATCCATAATCGCTATTCTTTGGAAGGAACGCCGATGCAGCCTCTGACCCGCCGCCATTTCCTCGGCACCGCCGGAGCGGTCGCGGCGCTTCAGCTGCTTCCCGGCTGCGCCACCAAGCGTCCCGCGGCAAGCGGCGGCTCCGTCGATCCGCTGCTCGCGCAAATGGCCGAGGAGATCCTCGCCGAATATCCCGAGAACGCCACCTCGCTCGGCCTCGACAAGGACGCCCGGGCTGGGCTCAAGTCGCGCCTGACCGACCGCTCGCTCCACGGGCGGGCGCGGCTCGCCGGCGCAGCCGCGGACCGGCTCCGGCGGCTCGAGGCGGTCGACCGGACGCCGCTCGCTCCGGCCGACCGGATCCACCTGGGAGTCGCCGAGACCGCTCACCGCCTCGCCGTCGAGGGCTTCCGCTTTCCTTATGGGGACGTCGTCACTCTCAACCAGAATTATTCCTACAGGAACGCGCCTTACGTCGTGGCCCAGAATACCGGGGCCTTCGTGGAGGTGCCCGACTTCCTGGACAGCAACCACAGCATCGCCGGCGCCGCCGACGCCGAAGCCTATCTCGCCCGCCTCGAAGCCTATGCCGGAGCGCTCGACGGGGAGACGGAGCGGCTCGCTCACGACCGCGGCATCGGAGTGATCGCGCCCGACTTCCTGCTCGACAAGACCCTGAAGCAGATGAAAAGCGCACGGGCGCAGCCGGTCGGCGAATGGGGGTTGGTGACCTCGCTGGCGAGACGGACCACGGCGATCCCGGGCGACTGGCGGAGCCGGGCGCTCGGGCTCGCTCGCGACAAGGTGGCTCCGGCGATGGATAGGCAGATCGCCGAGCTCACCCGCCACCGGGCCAAAGCCGACAGCCGGGCCGGCGTGTGGAAGCTTCCCGACGGCGAGGATTATTACGCCTGGGCGCTTCGGGCTGCGACGACGAGCAGCCTGACTCCGGCGGAAGTCCACCGGATGGGCCTCGAGCAGCTTGCCGAGCTTCAGGGGCGGATGGAGCCGCTGCTTCGGGCCCAGGGCCTGACTCGCGGCACCGTCGGCGAGCGGATGACCGCCCTGGGCAAGGACCCCAGGCAGCTCTTTCCGAACACCGACGCCGGGCGGGCTCGGATCCTCGAATATGTGAACGAGCGCACCGCCGACATCCGGACCCGACTGCCGCGCGCCTTCGCGACGCTGGTGAAGGGCAATCTGGTCATCAAGCGGGTGCCGGTGGAGATCGAGGCCGGGGCGCCCGGAGGCTATGCCGCCGCCGGGACGATCGACGGCTCGGTGCCCGGAAATTATTACATCAACCTTCGCGACACATCGCTGTGGCCGCGCTTCAGCCTCGCGACCCTCACCTATCACGAGGGCATTCCGGGCCATATCTGGCAGGGCGAATATACCTACAAGCTGCCGCTGCTCCGCTCGCTCCTCGCCTTCAACGCCTATTCGGAAGGCTGGGCGCTCTATGCCGAGCAGCTCGCCGACGAGCTCGGCGCCTATGAGGGCGATCCGCTGGGCCAGCTCGGCTACCTCCAGTCCTTGTCCTTCCGGGCCTGCCGCCTGGTCGTCGACTCCGGACTCCACGCCCAGCGCTGGACCCGCTCCAAGGCGATCCAGTGGTTCGCCGAGACCAACGGCTCCACGGTCGAGGAAGTCCAGGGCGAGGTCGACCGCTATTGCGCCTGGCCGGGCCAGGCCTGCGGCTACAAGGTCGGGCACAGCGAGATCAATCGCCTGCGCGAGAAGGCGAGGGGGGCCTTGGGCGGTCGCTTCGACCTTCGGACCTTCGACGACGCGCTGGTGCTTGGGGGGAATGTGCCGCTGACCCTGCTGGAGACGGTGATCGACCGCTATGTCGTCGGGGCTGGCGGCTGAGCCGATGCGCCGAACCCACCGTTCGCCCTGAGCTTGTCGAAGGGCCTACTTTCTTTTTTTGCCCGGAAGGGAAGGAAAGGGCTTCGACAGGCTCAGCCCGAACGGAAAGGGTTGGCGGGGCGCGCCCTAGCGGATCTCGCTCAGCTCGACGCCCTTCGTTTCCCTGGCCAGCAAGGCGGTGATGCCGCTGACCAAGCAGGCCACTCCGACATAAATCGCCACCGGAACCGCGGAATCATATTCCCTGTACAGCCACAGAGCGACGATCGGGGCCAGCGAGCCTGCCAGGATCGAGGTGAGCTGGTAGGCGATGGACACTCCCGAATAGCGGATCCGGGTGGGGAAGAGCTCGGTGATGAAGGCGGCCTGGGGGCCGTACATGGCGCTGTGCAGGACGAGGCCGAGGACGATCGCCAGGACGATCTGCGCCGGCTCGCCGCTCGCCAGCATCGGGAAGAAGGCGAAGCTGAAGGCGGCGAGGCCGAGGCCGCCGAAGGCGTAGACGGGCCGGCGGCCGATCCTGTCCGAGAGCCGGCCGAACAGGGGGATTGCGAAGAACTGGACGGCTGCCCCGATCAGGAGGGCCTGGAGGGCGAGGCTCCGGGTCTCGGCGGCGACGTCGACGAGGAAGGTCAGCGAGAAGACGGTGAGGATGTAGTAGGAGATGTTCTCGCCGACCCTGAGACCGGCGCCGAGGACGACCGCTTGGGGCCGTTCGCGAAGCACGTCCATCGCGGGGAGCTTCGGCGGAGCCTCGGCCTCCTCGAGGGCCTTTTCGAACATCGGGCTCTCCTCGACCCGGTTGCGGATGTACCAGCCGACCACGACCAGCACCGCCGAGAGCAGGAAGGGGATCCGCCAGCCCCAGGCCAGGAAGTCCGCCTCGCTCTGCACTCCGGCGATGAGGGCCAGCACTCCGGCCGAGAGCAGGCTTCCGGCCGCCACTCCGGCTTGCGGCCAGCTCGCCCAGAAGCCGCGGCGCGCGCTGTCGCCATGCTCGGCCGCCATCAGTACCGCTCCGCCCCACTCGCCGCCGACTGCGAAGCCCTGCACCAGCCGGAGGACGATGAGGCCGACGGGGGCCCAGACCCCGATCTGGTCGTAGGTGGGCAGAAGGCCGATCAGGACGGTGGCGACGCCCATCAGGATCAGGCTAAGCATGAGCAGGCGCTTGCGCCCGATCCGGTCCCCGTAATGGCCGAACACTATGCCGCCGAGCGGGCGTGCGACGAAGCCCACCGCATAGGTGGCGAAGGCGAGCAGGGTCCCGACGAAGGGATCGTAGGAGGGGAAGAAGAGCTTGTTGAAGATCAGCGCGGCGGCGGAGCCGTAGAGGAAGAAGTCGTACCATTCGATCGTGGTGCCGATCATGCTCGCAGCGACGACCCGCCGAAGCCTCGCCGGCTGCCATTCGTCGCTCTTCTGCAATCCCGCCATATCGCCTCCTCGCCAGGCGTTCTTAGCCAGCCCTTGCCGGGCGGGAAAGCCGGGCGTAGCCCCGGGACATGCGCTTCCTCCTCCCACTCGCACTGCTCTTCGCCGGCGCCTGCGCCTTCACCCCTTCCGGAAATGTCGAGCCGGCGCGCTGGCGGGCGCAGGCGGAAAGGGTGACGATCACCCGCGACGACTGGGGGATCGCCCATGTCCGCGGGAGGAGCGACGCGGACGCAGTGTTCGGGATGATCTACGCGCAGGCCGAGGACGACTTCAACCGGGTCGAGTCCAACTACCTGACCGCTCTCGGACGGACCGCCGAGGCGGAAGGGGAGAAGGCGATCTGGAGGGATTTGCGGGCAAGGCTCTACATGGATCCGGACGATCTCAGGGCGCGCTACTCGGCCAGCCCGGCTTGGCTGAAGCGGCTGATGGATAGCTGGGCGGACGGGCTGAACTATTATCTGGCGACCCATCCCGAAGTGCGTCCGAGCGCGATCATGCGCTTCGAGCCGTGGATGGCGCTGAGCTTCACCGAAGGCAGCATCGGCGGGGACATCGAGCGGATCGATCTGGAGGCGCTGGAGTCCTTTTACAGTAAACGTCATCCTGAACTTGTTTCAGGATCCAGTCCTCCGCCTCCCGGACGGACAACCAGCTGGACCCTGAAACAAGTTCAGGGTGACGGTGGGGCATGGCGCGCGGTGCCTTCCGATCCCGAGCCCCGCGGCTCCAACGGCTTCGCCATCGCCCCTTCGAACTCTGCCGAAGGACATGCGCTCCTCCTGATCAACCCGCACACGAGCTTCTTCTTCCGCTCCGAGCTCCAGGTGGCGAGCGACGAAGGACTGAACGCCTATGGCGCCGCGACCTGGGGACAGTTCTTCATCTACCAGGGCTTCAACGAGCGCGCCGGCTGGATGCACACGTCGAGCGGGGTCGACGTCGTCGACGAGTTCCTCGAAACGGTGGAGCAGAAGGCGGGCGGCCTGTTCTATCGCTACGGCAACGGGCAAAGGCCGGTCGAGACGAAGACGGTGACGGTCGCCTATCGCCGGCCCGACGGAAGCATGGCCAGCCGAAGCTTCGAGACCCATCGCACCCATCACGGCCCGATCGTTCGGGAGGAGGGCGGCAAATGGGTCGCCTTCGCGATGATGCACAAGCCGGTCGAGGCGCTTCAGCAGAGCTTCCTTCGGACCAAGGTGCGCGACCACGACGGCTTCCTGAAGGTGGCGGAGCTCAAGGCCAATTCGTCCAACAACACCATCTTCGCCGATTCCGAGGGCAATATCGCCTATCACCATCCGCACTTCATCCCGGTGCGCGACGATCGCTTCGACTATACGAAGCCGGTGGACGGAAGCGACCCGAGCACCGACTGGCGCGGCCTTCACGCCCTTTCGGAGGCGCCGCGGGTGATCAATCCGCCGAACGGCTGGATCCAGAACACCAACAACTGGCCCTATTCGGCGGCCGGCCCCTACAGCCCGAAGCAGAAGGACTTCCCGCGCTACATGGATACGTTCGGAGAGACTCCGCGTGGGATCCAGGCGGTGCGGGTGCTTCAGGAGAAGAGGCGGCTCACCCTCGAGGGGCTTCGCGACGCCGCTTACGATCCCTATCAGAGCGCCTTCGCCCGATTGATACCCGGCTTGGTCGCGGCCTGGGATAAAGCCCCCGAATCGGACCCTCTCAAAGGCCGCCTGCGGGCGCAGGTCGCAATGCTGAGAAACTGGGATTATCGCTGGGCCGCCTATTCGGTGGAAACGGCGCTGGCGATGTTCTGGGGCGAACGTCTGTGGGCCGAGGTGCGCAGGGACGGGCAGGCGCCGATGGTCCCGATCGACCTGATCGACGCTTTGCCGGAGCGCCGCAAGCTGGAGGCGCTCGCTTCGGTGTCGGATCAGCTCAAGCGCGATTTCGGCCGATGGCACACGCCCTGGACCGAGGTAAACCGCTTCCAGCGCCTGACCGGCGACATCGCCCAACCCTTCTCCGACTCGGCGCCGAGCCTGCCGGTCGCCTTCACCTCGGGCCGCTGGGGCTCGCTCGCTTCCTTCGGCGCGGCGCCGAGGAATGGCTCGAAGCGCTGGTACGGGACGAGCGGGAACAGCTTCGTTGCCGTGGTCGAGTTCGGGCCGAAGGTGCGGGCGAAGGCGGTGACGGCGGGCGGCGAGAGCGGGAATCCCCAGTCGCCGCATTTCAACGACCAGGCCGGGCGGTATGCGGCGGGGAATTTGCGCGAGGTCTATTTCTACCCTGAGCAGCTCGAGGGGCATGTCGAGCGGGTGTATCGGCCGGGGCGGTAGCTGCCTCCCCATCGTCAGATGGGGAGGGGGACCACCCGAAGGGTGATGGAGGGGTAGAAGGCGCAGGCTTTTGCGGGTCCAGCGCGAACCCTCCACTTCCGAGGCAGTTACCCCTCCACCATGCTTCGCATGGTCCCCCTCCCCATGCTGCGCATGGGGAGGCAATCAGTCGGCAAACCCGTCGCTTGCGCGGATCAGGCCGTCGAGCACCGCCGGCTCGCTGAACAGATGCCCGCCATGGACGATCTCCAGCTTCGCCTCGGGCCAGGCTTCGTGAAGGTCCCAGGCGGCGGCGGGCGGGGTGCACATGTCGTAGCGGCCCTGGACGATCACCGCAGGAATGGACTTCAGGCGGCCGGCATTGGCGATCAGCTGGCCTTCCTCCAACCAGCCGCGATTGGCCATATAATGGTTCTCGATCCGGGCGATGGCGACGGCGAAATCGTCGCTGGTGTGCGCTGCGATCGTCGCCGGGCTGGGCAGGAGGGTGACGGTCTCCGCCTCCCACTGGCTCCAGGCCTTGGCCGCGGCGAGCCGGGCCTCCGTATCGGCACCGGTCAGTCGCCGCTGGTAGGCCGCGACCAAGTCGTCCCGTTCCGCCTCCGGGATCGGCGCAAGGAAATCGCGCCACTTGTCCGGAAACACCTCGGACGCCCCGTAGAGGTAGAGCCAGTCGAGCTCGATCTGGCGGAAGGTGAAGATCCCCCGGAGAACCAGCTCGGTGACCCGCTCGGGATGGGTCTCGGCATAGGCCAGCGCCAGGGTCGATCCCCAGGAGCCGCCGAACACCATCCAGCGCTCAATGCCTGCCTGCTCGCGAAGCCGCTCGATATCGTCGACCAGGTGCCAGGTGGTGTTGGCCTCGAGGCTGGCGTGCGGAGTGGACCGCCCGCAGCCGCGCTGGTCGAAGAGGAGGATATCGTAGCGCGCCGGATCGAACTGGCGGCGGTGGGCGGGGCTGCACCCGGCGCCGGGGCCGCCGTGAAGGAAGACGACCGGCTTCGCGCCGGGGGTCCCGCAACGCTCCCAGTAGAGGCTGTGCCCGTCGCCGACGTCGAGGCGGCCGGAATCGTAGGGCTCGATGGGGGGGTAGAGGGTGCGCAGCTCGGTCATGGCGGATTACTCCTGAAGTGGCGAACCTCGGCTGTCATTGCGAGGAGCGCAGCGACGAAGCAATCCAGCGACTCCGCCCGACGTCAATACGCAGCGCTGGATTGCTTCGCTACCGCGCAGCGGCAGTTTATCCTGAGCGCCGCCGCAGGCGGCGTCGAAGGGCTCGCAATGACGGAGTCAGAAGCTCATCTCCTCGTAAATGCGCGAGACGTCTCCACCCCACTCCCCGTGGAAGCGCTCGAGCAGCATCTCCGCCGGGGTCGTGCCCCGGGCGACGATCTCCCGCAAAGGGTCGAGAAAGCCGCTCTCGCTGTCTCCGGCGCCGTTGAACCTGGCGCGGTTGTTCAGGCCGGTTTCGGCGATTGCGAGGATCCGGGCGGCGAGGTCTCGAAGCGGCTCGCCGGCAGGGGTGCGGGCGGCGAGGCCGAGCCTTGGAACCTCGTCGCGAAGGCGCTGGCGCTCATCCAGCGACCAATGCCTGACCTCGTCCCAGGCGGCGTCGAGCGCCGACTGGTCGTAAAGCAGGCCGACCCACAAAGCGGGAAGCGCGCAGATCTTGCTCCATCGTCCGCCGTCGGCGCCGCGCATCTCCAGGAAGCTCTTCAGCCGGACCTCGGGGAAGGCGGTCGAAAGATGGTCCGTCCAGTCGGAGAGGCGAGGCTTCTCGCCGGGAAGGACGGAAAGCTCGCCCTTCAGGAAGTCGCGGAAGCTGAGCCCGGCGGCGTCGATGTAGCGGCCTTCGCGGAAGACGAAGTACATCGGAACGTCGAGCGCATAATCGAGATAGCGCTCGTAGCCGAAGCCGTCCTCGAACACGAAGGGAAGCATCCCGGTGCGGTGCGGATCGGTGTCCGACCAGATATGGCTTCGGAAGGAGAGGAGGCCATTCGGCTTGCCCTCGGTGAAGGGCGAATTGGCGAACAGGGCGGTGGCGAGCGGCTGGAGCGCGAGGCCGACCCGGAACTTCCGGGCCATGTCGGCTTCCGAGCAATAGTCCAAATTGACCTGGATGGTGCAGGTCCTCAGCATCATGTCGAGGCCGAGGCTCCCGACCCGGGGCATGTGCCGGAGCATGATCTCGTAGCGGCCCTTGGGCATTCGCGGCAATTCGTCGCGGCTCTTGTCGGGCCACATGCCGAG
>DASQZF010000117.1:0-4400 GCA_035638835.1 Allosphingosinicella sp.
CTGGTCGACCGGGCCGCCATGGGCGATGTCCTGGAGGGTCTTCTGGATGCAGAAGCTGCGCGGATCGGCGAGCCGGCCGGTCGTGTTCTTCTCATTGTCCGCCCAGGAGGAGAAGGCGCAGTGGCTGAGGCAGCCCATGCAGTCGGCCTGGTCGCGGCGGATCTGCACCGTCTCTTCCGGCGTGACGAAGATCAGGGTCTCGTCGGGCGTCTTCAGGGTCTCGGTGAAGCCTTGGGCGAACCATTCGCGGGCGTGGAGCAGGTCGCCGCGGGTCACCCAGAAATTCTTCCTGGTGCCGATCCCGACGTCGAGCTGGAAGCAATGGTCGCCCAATTCCTCCTTGGTGAACGCGATCTGGCGGTGCGAGCGCGCCTCCAGGCTCCTCAGGAAGGGATTGTGCACGGCCGAGCTGTAGAAGCCCGTCGGCGAGAATCGGTGGAGGAGGATGTCGCCCTCCTCGAGCGTCATCAGCCGCTGCTTCCAGCCCTCCGGGATCGGGCTCTCCCGGGTGAGCAGCGGCCTCGTCCCGAACTGGAAGACGATCTGGCCGAGCTCGGGATTGTCGATCCAATTCTCCCATTCCTTGAGGTTCCAGACTCCGCCGGCCATGACGATCGGAACGCTGTCGGGAATGCCGCCTTCGCGCATCGTCTCCCTGAGCTCCTTGACCCGCGGATAAGGGTCTTGCGGCTTCAGGGGATCCTCGGCGTTGGAGAGGCCGTTATGCCCGCCCGCCAGCCAGGGATCCTCGTAGACGACGGCGGCGAGCCATTCCGCGGCCTTGGAATAAGCGCGCTTCCAAAGCGCCCGGAAGGCTCGGCCGGAGCTGATGATCGGCAGATAGCTGACCCCGTAGGAAGCGGCGATCTCCGATAATTTGTAGGGCATTCCGGCCCCGCAGGTGACGCCGGCGACCATGCCCCTGGTCCGCTCGAGCACGCCGTGAAGGATCCGCTGGGCTCCGCCCATCTCCCACAGGACGTTGACGTTGATGGCGCCCTGGCTGCCGGCGATTTCATAGGCCCGCTGGATCTGGGCGACGGCGCCCTCGATCGCGTACTGGACCAGCTCTTCGTGCCGCTCGCGGCGGGTCAGGGCATGGTAGACCTGGGGGATTATCCGCCCCTCCGGGTCGTAGCTGTCGGCATTGACCGCGGAGACGGTGCCGATTCCTCCGGCGGCGGCCCAGGCGCCGGAGCTGGCGTGGTTGCTCGCGGAAACGCCCTTGCCGCCCTCGACCAGCGGCCACACCTCACGGCCGCCGTACAGGATCGGCTTCAAACCCTTGAACACATGAACCTCCGAAAAATCGAGCGGGCCTATACCCCACTCCCGGCAGAAGCGTCAAAAATCATCTCGACCCGAGGCTGAACGCTCCAGGCCGACCGATGGCCTCGCCGTAAAGCCTCGCATAACGGGCCACCATCCCCGCCTCGTCATATTTGGCGGCGGCCTTCTCGCGATTGGCTCGGCCGATCGAAGCTCGAAGGTCCGGCCGCTCCGCAAGGCTGTCGAGCGCCGCGGCGAAGGCCGCCTCGTCCTCCGCCTCGACGATCAGCGGCCGGTTGTCGTCGGCGACCATATGGGGGACGTCGCCCACCGCGGTTGCCACCGCCGGCAGGCCGGCGGCCATCGCCTCGACCAGCGAGATCGGGAATTGCTCGCTGTCCGACGACAAGGCGAAGATGTCGAAGCGGCCGATCCAGCGGGCCGGATCGGCGAGGAATCCGGGCATGACCAGCCGGTCGCCGACGCCCCTCGCCCGGGCCTCGGCGGCGATCCGTTCGCTTTCCGGGCCGGCGCCGACGATGACGAGTCGGGCGCCCGGCGACGTCATTGCGGCGAAGGCCCGGACCAGGCGCGGCAGGTTCTTGACGGCTCGAAGCCCGGCGACGGTGCCGATCACGATCTCGCCGGGGCGCTTGTCCAGGCCGGGAATCTCCTGCGCGGGCGGCGCCGAGTAGCGCGGGACGTCGATCCCGTTGGCGATTCGAACGACCCGCGCGGCGGGCTGGGCCCAGGCCTTGCGGGCGATCGCCTCGAGCCGCTCCGAAGGCACCACCAGGCGGTAAGCCGAGGCCAGCCCCAAGCGGCGATACAGGTTGCGCTTGGTCTTCAGCTCGGCCGCTTCGTCCTGGTTGAAGCCGTCCTCATGGTGGATTAGCGGCGGGCCCCCGAACAAGTGCCGGGCCATCACCGCGTCGAAAGCCCCCCAATTGTAGGTGAGGACGAGGTCGAAGCGCCGAATGAAGCGCGACAGCCGGAAGAGCCTTGGGAGGCCCGGAAGGCCGGTGAGCGACGGCGCGTCGCCCGGAAAGCCGACCTTCACCGCCGGGTCGATCGCCTTGGCCGCGCCAAGCTCCCCAGGAGTGGCGGAGAGCACGACATGCTCGGCCGCCGCGCCGAAGGCGTTCATCAGCTGGACCGCCCGGGCCTCCTTGCCGCCATGGCCGAAGGTGGAATGGGCGTGAAGGATGCGCACCGGGCTCATGCGGCCCTGCATGGCAGGTAGGGCGGGGTCCCGTCACCCCCTCCCCGTCACCCCCTCCCCGTCATCCCCTCCCCGTCATCCCGGCGAAAGCCGGGACCTCGGGACAAGAAGTCTCAGGGGGTCTCCCCGAGGTCCCTGCTTTCGCCGGGATGACGGAACAGGGCTATTCCGCCGCCATCTGGTAATGATCGGCGGCCTCGGCAAGCCGGTCGAAAGCGTCGGCATAGGCGCCATATTCCGCCACGGGCCGTCGTCCCCAGGAGGCGGGAGCCGGCGGCCGGGGCCCCGGCACCGCGACCGGCGGGATCGAGCGCGGACGCGCCGTCGGCCGGTCGACCACCATCTGGTGGAACCATTCGCCCGCATAGCCACCGTCGAAGCGGTGGACCCTCGAGCCGAGGACCCGCCCGAGCGGCGTTCCGTCGAGGCCGAAGATGGTGGTTTCGAACAGGAAGCCGCGCGGCTCCCCGGCGGTGCTGTAGACGTACATCGTCATTGACGCTGGCCCCTCATTGCCCTCCCCGGCGCGACCGCACCGGGACAATCCCTCGCCGAAATGTTCGCCGGGGCCGGGCCGCCGTACAAGCTCGTACAAACCCGTAGTTAACCCGATGCCGCTAAGCCGGTGCCGGGAAATTGACGGAGCGTGGATCCATCGTGAAGCTGATCGTGATGAAGAAGGGCGGCGAGCCGGGGAACGTCGCGGTCAACCCCGACAAGGTGACTCACGTCCGGGCCGCCTCCGGTCCCTTCACCGACATCTATTTCGGCGAGCACCGGGTCGCGGTCGAGGGCAGCTTCGCTCAGGTCGTCGCCCGGCTCACCGACCAGGCCGAGATCGAGGAAGGCGCCGCCGCCAAGAGCTGGTTCCCGGCGCGCTGAACCGCGCCGGGCCCGGCCCGCCCACTCGAGTCACCCTGGCCCTTTGACGCCGCCTGCGGCGGCGCTCAGGGCCGGAATGATGGGTTACGGCAGGAAGTCGCCCTGGCTGAGCGGCCCGCCGACGACGTTGAGCTGGATGACGAGGTCCGCCACGGCGTCGCCGTTGGTATCGCCCTCGGCGAACCAATTGGCTCCGTCCTGATAGGCCCGAAGCTCCCCCGCCGTCCCGCTGAACGCATTCGACCCGATCCAGCTGAAAGCCTGGTTGCCCGCGACGTTCGAGTCCGCATCGATCCGGCTGAGGTCGACCTTGTCGACACCCGCGGCGAAGTCGAGGATTTGATCCATCGACCCGGCGGTCGACTCCGCGCTGTCATTGTACCGGAATACATCCGCCCCGCCGTTGCCGGCGAGCTGGTCCGCCCCGAGATTGCCGAAAAGGACATCGGCCAGGCCGCCGCCCTTGAGCGTGTCGCTCGCCTTGCCGCCGAACAGGCTCAGCATGCCGTCCGCCTCGGCGCTCGCATCGACGATCATCGTCTCGCTGGCCAGAAGGAGCGTGCCCGAGACGGTGAGAGTCGCGCCCGGGTTCACGATCGCGTCCGACAGGGTCAGGTTGTAGTCGAACTCGCTACCCCCGCCGCGCGCATAGCGCTCGTCCGTGGCCGAGGTCAGGGTCAGGTTCTCGATGTTGGTGAACAGCCCCGTATAGCCCGGCGCATTGAAGTCGATCGTATAGTTCCCGCGAAGGAACATGCCGTCATAGCCGGCCCCGCCGTTCACCGTGTCCCCCGTGGCGAACCTGTCCTCCGCAAGGAAGAAGATGTCGTTGCTCCGGCTTCCGGTGAGAGTATCGACCCCCCGGCCGCCATAGACCACGAACCGAGAGTCCAGCTCCGCCGAGCCGTCGAAAGTGAAATCCTCCCCGGCCAGCAAAGCCGAACCGTTGACCCGAACCTGGATGCCTCCGGAGAAATTCGCGTCGTGGGTCGTAAGCACGTAATCGTGACGGTTGGTCCCCGGCTCG
>DASQZF010000118.1:0-30271 GCA_035638835.1 Allosphingosinicella sp.
GCCGGCTTCGAGGCAAGGGCCGGAAGCTGACGGACTATACGGCGATCAGCCCGGAGGCCGCCCTTCGGATCGCCGAGCGCGCGGCCGAGCGGGGGCTCGACCCGAGCTACCGGCCCCGGCGCGACCCGATCGAGACCCGGCTGTGGGCGCTCCGGCGGGTCGACACCGGCAATTACAACAAGGGGTTCCTCGCCGGCTGGGGAATAGACGTCCGCGATCCGACGGCGGACCGGCGGCTCATCGAATTCTGCCTGACCGTCCCCGCGGACCAGTATCTTCGCCGCGGGATCCGCCGGGCGCTGGCCCGGACCGCCTTCGCGGACCGGCTTCCGGCCAGGATCGTCGACGAACGGCGCAAGGGCTATCAGGCGGCCGACTGGCACGAAGGCCTGGTCGCCGGCCGAGACGAGCTCGGCGGAGAGCTGGGACGGATCGAGGCCTGCGGCGAGGCCGGCGCGATCGACCACGAAGCGATGCGCAGGCTCGCCGAGAACATGCCCGAAGGCGGCTGGCACAAGCCGGCGACCACCCAGCGCTATCGCGGGGCCCTGCTTCGAGGAGTCTCGGCCGGCCATTTCATCCGCAAGGCGGCGGGGTCGAACCAATGAATTAGCAGTCATCCCGGCGAAAGCCGGGACCTCGGTGAGACCCGCGGCGACTTCTTGTCCTGAGGTCCCGGCTTTCGCCGGGATGACGAGGCCCCCCGCCCCCGCCCCGGTTGCCAAGCGGCATCGGACCGTTCATGACGCGCTTATGCTTTCTCAACGAACGCGCTATACAATCCGCGCGCTCCTCCACCTCGCCGATCGCTTCGGCGAGGGGCCGGTCCAGCTGAGCGAGATCGCCGCCCGGCAGAACATCCCGCCCAAGTTCCTGACCGTCATGCTGTCGCAGATGATCCGCGAGAAGCTGGTCGCGAGCCGGCGCGGCCGGGACGGCGGCTACTGGCTTGCAAAGCCGCCCGCCGAGATAAGCTACGGCTCGATCGTCCGCCTCACCCGAGGCTCGCTGGGCCTTCTCCCCTGCGCCAGCCGGTACCGCCACGAGACCTGCAAGAATTGCATCACCGAGGACAAGTGCCGGCTCCACCGGGTGATGCTGATGGTGCGCGACGAGACGGCGCGAATCCTGGACGGCCTCAGCCTCGCGGATTCGATTCCGGAGGAGCAGCTCTGGGAGGATCCCTTATAGCCCGCAGAAAGGCAGGCGGTGGAATCGATCGGCTAGCCTGGCGGTGCAGGGGACCGGGACGATCAGCGTTCGGCCGATCGAGGTATTTCCTCTAACATCAGGCCCGTTCGAACAACGCCGCGTTTGTGCACTTCCCAGTCCCTTTCGACCTGCCGCTCCTGCAGGCCGCTTCGGCTGAAGTCATCCAGCCTGATCGCCGCCACCGAGTCGATCCCGGGGATCGCCATCAACTCGCACATCCAGCGGCAGAAAGCATCGAGCAGGCCCAAGTCGGGAATAGCCACTTCTAGGAAGAGGAATTGTCCACTCTCGTTGCACTCCAAAAAAATCCAGCGGCCAGCTTCGTCAACGATGAAATCGAAGGCGCCATACAAAATCCCCAAAGCGCTCATGTAGTCGCCGATCCCGCGCTCGACGTCTTGCGGAATCTCGACCCGTCGATACTCGACCGACTGCCTGCGCATGTCGTAGCGCAGGTCGTCGGAGGCCGGACCGACGTTGACGATGTCGGCGGCGAAACGTTGGCGGCCAAACGCGATCACTCGAACTTCTTTCTGCTTGGCGACGCGCTGTTGATAGATTTGAGGGCACAGCTCAATCTCCCGCCGCCATTCCTCGCGAGGTTCCAACAGCGTGACCGTGTGGGCGGTGTAGATGTCGTCTCCCTGCTTCCAGGCCGCCACCCGAAATGGTTTTGCAACGACCGGGCCGTATTTGGCCGCGAAGTTGCGGATCTCGTCATAGTCATTGGAGACAAGAGTCGGCACCGTGAGGAAGCCGGCGTTGCGCGCTTCGCCGATCTGCACCAGCTTGCGCGCGGCTGAAGCCTGATCGGGAAGCGGGTTGATCGTAGTCACGGTGCGCCCCAGCAGGTGCCTCAAACCGTTCACCAGCTCCTTGCACTCGTCCTCGATGAACTCCCGGTCGGTTTCGGCGGCCCAATCCGGCGCTCTCGGCATTGCGACGCGGCGATTCCAGATCAGCTGGACGTCGTCCAGCGCGTGGAGATGCTCGCCCTGCCGCAATCTTATCGATCTGCCTTCGCCGCCGAACTCTACGGACAATGTCGCTCGATCCGGAAGGTCCCCGGGCACCCAAACCTGACAGGCGACTCCGAAATGGCCCAGGCCCCAGGTCACCGCATGGACGTGATAGTCGGCGGGAATGGCGTAGATCAAAACTTCAGGCATGGCCGCCGCCGGTTCGCTTCAGGCCGGTGGTGACGGAGATAAGGAGGGAAAGGCGAGGCAGCCGTCCCAAAATGGCGTACGAATCTTCGACTTGTCGAGAACGAGTTGAACGTCAGTTGGAGACGCGTCGCAAAACTCCGCTCCGATCCGGCCAGCCCCGCACTGGTCCCGCGCTCGGCAATTCCACGCAGTGGCCGCGGGACTGCTGACCGTGACAGCGGTCAGCGCAACCCCTTCCTGGGCGAGAAGCTGGGCAAGTGCGCCCGGCGCACGTCTCGCATGAAAATTCCCCAGAAGCAGCAACGTACGGGAAGGGCCGGTCCGTGCGGCGGTGATGACCGTCTCGTAATAGGGATGAGCTGACCGTCCGTTGAAGTCGGCCGGCACGATTGCCAATAGCTTGATCCTTCGATTTTTCTCGAGCTTCTTCAGCGAGCAGACCAGGCTTCGCATGGCCTTGCTCGTCCGACCGTCCTGAGACGGGCGACGCCAGTAGGATTCGGCCCGTGGCTCGGGCCGGCCGCAATCCGCTTCGTCGATGGCGATTTGGGGCAGCTCGATGCCGACATTCACTCGTCCCCACGCCTGGGAAGCACTTTCCGCGATCCTGCCGAATGCGGCGGGAGCCTCGACGGTACCGTGAATTTCGCCAATCAGGATGAGCCTTGCGGCGCTGCCGAGCTGTGCGACGATCGGATCGAGGGCAGGATCACGTGTCACGGTGGCGCAGCTCGAGAGCGAAAAGGCGGCAACGACGGCAAAAAGATTCTTAATCATTGGCATGTCCCGGCCGAGTCGCGAACGTTCGGCAAGCGCCGCTGATTACCGCGGTGTCGACGAACCGAGAATTCCGGCGTTCGCTTCCCCATCCGGTCAGGTGCCGCCGCGACGATATCGTGAAGGCGACCCGCGCGGTTCAGTCGCCGCCGCAATCGTCGGTCGTCTCGACTCCGACCCCGAACATACACCAAGTGTCGGTGACCGTGTTGGGCGTATAGGGTCCTCCACCCGCAACCTGGCCAATCTCATCCTCGCTCAACTGCCTGACAGCAGTGCGACGGGCATGAACACGGACTCCGTTCGTCATAAATATATCCCCACGTTCCTATGCTCATCAACACCCTGAGCAATGATGATTGAAACCACACGCGAACACGGGAGTCAACGGACAGACCGATACACATTGTTGCCAAGCAAGGCTGGCGCGCGTAAGCCATACTGTATGTGACCATAAAGCTTGACTTGGTTGCCGAGAGCACCCCAATTGCTTTGAATTGCGAAGCGGAGCCGATGACGATATGAGCCGAAGCACGTCATACTCCAGGCGCGGCATTGCCGTGGCGATGATCCTTGCAGCGGTGCTCGCCTCGAGCAGTGCATGGGCCGGCCCCCAGCGTGCTCCGCAATGCGGAGAAAGCATCGGCCTGAGGGGAGATGCCGTCCGGATGGAGCGCTGGCGTGCATCGATGCTCGGCTGCGGGGCGGAGGCCACGGTCCAGCGGATCGATCGGGCAAGGTCGGAACTGCGGGTCCGCGTACCGGAGAAGGCGCCGCAAAGTGTAGTCGATTGCGTTGCGAGGCAATTGCGCACCCCCCCGACTGCCTGATCGCGCAGCAAGGGCCGCGGCGCACCCCGAGTGGCTTGCTTCCGGCGTTGAGCCCTCCCCAGCAAGAGCTGCCAGGCACTGTTCGGTCATCCTTGGCGACCTGGTGGAGGCAGTGCTGAATCCCGTTCAGAATCCAGTCTAAAGCAATATCCTGAACAGCGCCCCGCCGCTGTCGCTCGTCCCGAGGCCGATCGAGCCGCGATGGGCGAGGACGACCTGGCGGGCGAGGCTGAGGCCGACTCCGGTGCCCTTAGCCCTGGTCGTGAAGAAGGGGAGGAAGATGTCCTGGCGCAGGTCCTCCGGCACTCCGGCGCCGTTGTCCGAGACTTCGATCTGGACCCTGGCGCCCGCCACCGCGGCGAAGGACAGGGAAACGGCCGGCGCCTCGTCATGGTCGCGCGCCGCCTCGGCGGCGTTGCGCAGGAGGTTGATCAGCACCTGGCACATCAGATCGGGATCGGCGTCGAGCGTGAGCCGGTCCGGAGCGACCTGGAGCGAGAAAGCGACGCCCTTTGAGCCTTCGCCGGCACGGAACAGGGATTCGAGCTCCCTGGCCCAGGGCAGGACCTCGAAATGGCGGCGGCGGACGACCGGAGTCCGGCTGATCTGGCGGTAGCTTTCGACGAAATGCATGACCCCGTCGGCACGGCGGGCGAGGGTCTCGACCGCGGCCCGGGCGTCGGCGACGAGCGGATCGTCGCCCCGGTCGACCTGCGCCATGAGGCCGGCGGCGCTCTGGGCGAGCGAGGTGACCGGAGTCATCGAGTTCATGATCTCGTGGGTGAGGACCCGGATAAGGTCGCTCTGGGCGGCGATCTCGATCGCGTTCAGCTCGCCCTGGATCGGCTGGACGGCGACGACCCGGACCATCCCTCCCAGGCGATGGACCGAGGCGGCGCTGACCATCGCGGTCTGGGGAAGCTCGTCGAGCATCAGCGGGACGAGCCTCGGCTTCCCGATCGAATCGTCGCCGAGCGCGTCGGCGAAGGTCTCGCCGTAGATCCGGTAATCCTCGATCCGGACCCCGTGATGCCGGACGAACAGGCGCCTCGCCGCCTTGTTGGCGAGCTCGACCCGGCCTTCGGTGTCGACGGTCAGGAGCGGCGCCGGGGCGTCGTCGAGCACGGCCTCGCAGAAGCGGTTGGATTCGGTGAGCCGAAGCCGCTCGTCGCGAAGGTTGCGGATTCCCTGGTCGAGCGCCCGGCCGATATCGGTGAAGCCGCTTCCGTCCGCGCGATGCGCGAAACTCTGCGAAAGATCGCCGAGCCGGACCGCCTCCAGGAAGCGCGCCAGCTCCATGTTGGTCCGCTGTATGTAGCGCCACAATTCGAACAGCGCCCACAGGCACAGTCCGGCGGCGAGCAGGCGAGCGACCCCGAGCCCCTCGATCCCGAGAGCGGCGACGAACAGATAGATCGTGCCCAGCAGCATCGCCGCCCGCCAGGCGAGCCCGGCGACGAAGCGGCTCTTAAAACGCATGGTTGATTTCCTCCCCTGCCTTTGCAGGACCTTTGCATAAGTCGCCGAGGTGTTGAGCCCCTCCCCTTCAGGGGTGAGCGACCCGCCTGCGGGTCGCTGAGGGTGGGGGCTGTCCGCTCGCCGCACCGGCGCTCGAGAAAATTCTCCCCCACATTCCCCACCCCAACCCCTCCCCTGAAGGGGAGGGGCTTGCCTCCGCGCGCTTCGCAAGGGTTGTGCAAACCTCCGCATTTGCAGGGGCGGGGCCTTGCTGACTGCGAAGAACCCCTCCCCGGCAAATGCCGGGGAGGATTTAGAGCGGCCTCAAAGCCCATGCTTGTCCATCCGCCGGTAGAGCGAGGCCCGGGTCAGGCCGAGCTCCTGGGCGGCGAGCGAGATGTTGTAGGCGTGGCGCTTGAGGGCCTGCTCGACCATCTGCTTCTCGGCGCGCTCGAGATTGAGGTCCGCCCCAAGCGCGGGCGGGGTGCTGGTCGCCGGTGCGCGCGGCGCGGTCGAGCGGGAGAGCGAGAAATCCTCGAAGTTGAAGGCGCCGTCGCCGGCGAGGATGACGGCGCGCTCGGCGGCGTGGCGGAGCGCGCGCACGTTGCCGGGCCAGTCGTAGGCGACGAGGGCGGCCATCACGTCCGAGGGAAGCTGGCGGGCCGGCCTGGCATATTTCTTCGAGTAGAGGGCGACATAATGGTCGACGAGGACCGGGATGTCCTCGCGCCGCTCGCGAAGCGGCGGAAGCTCGATCTCGACGGTGTTCAGCCGGAACAGCAGATCGGGCCTGAACAGGCTCTCGTCGGCCAGCCGATCCGGCGGAAGGTTGGTGGCGGCAACGACCCGGACGTCGATCGACACCGGCTTGTTGGCGCCGACGGGGGTGACCTGGCGCTGCTCGAGCGCGGTGAGCAGCTTGGGCTGGAGGTGGAGCGGAAGATTGCCGACCTCGTCGAGGAACAGGGTTCCGCCGTCGGCCGCCTGGAGCCGTCCGATCCGGTCGCCCCGGGCGTCGGTGAAGGCGCCTTTGACGTGTCCGAAAAGCTCCGATTCGAAGAGATTCTCGGCAACGGCCCCCAGGTCGACGGATACGAAGACGTTGCCGGCGCGGCGGGATTTGCCGTGAAGCTCCCGGGCGACCAGCTCCTTGCCGGTGCCGTTCTCGCCGAGGATCAGGACGTTGGCCTCGGTCGGCGCGGCGCGTTCGATCAGCGAATAGATCCGGCGCATCGGCGCGGACTGGCCCAGCAGCGGGGTCTCGCCGCCCGCCGCGGGGGCGGAGATGGCGACCGCGCGCTTACGCTCGGTCACCGCCGCCTCGCGCGAGGTCCGGAGCGAGGCGGCGGTCCGGACCGTGGCGAGCAGGCGCTCGTTCGACCAGGGCTTGGAAACGAAGTCGGTAGCCCCGCGCTTCATCGCCTCGACGGCGATGTTGACCCCGCCATGGGCGGTGATCATCACCACCACCGCCTGCGGATCCTTCGCCAGTATCTCGCCGAGCCAGTGGAAGCCTTCGGCGGCGTTGGTCGCGCCCCGGCCGAAATTGGCGTCGAGCAGGACTACGTCGGCGCCATCGCCCCCGATCGCCGCCATCGCGTCCTCGGGGGCCTGGAAGGTGGAGACCTCGTCGAACAGATCGCGAAGGAGAAGGCGGGCGGACAGCAATATGTCCTGATCGTCGTCAATGACGATGCACCGCCAGAACGGCTTACCCTCCCCAGCCACGTCGATCCTCCTACATCTGCGTCTGGTTACGGACAAACAATAATCGTGCCAGCGCCCGTCCGCGAGCGGACACCGCCGAGTCCGCGGCCGGACGGGAGGCGTACGGAAGCGGACGGGGAAGCCGGCGGCCGCCGCTCCCGCAATGGCTGAAATCTGGGCTTTTCGCGGCTTGGCACAGCTCATGCTGCACGGAAGGGGACAAGGGGACCGCATTGGTCCGGGGAGAATGAAGATGCGCAAGGTCGAAGCCTGGCCGGTGGGCCTGCTCTGGGTCGCGGCGGCGTTTCTGCTTCCGATGGCGGCCTTCCAGCCGGTGAGCGTCGCGAGCCTCAAGGCGGCCACCGGCGGCCTGGCCGCGCCGGCCTGCGACGACGGAAGCGTCCATCTCGCCATGGGCTGCGCGAGCATCCTGCTGTGACCCTGTCCGCCCCCGTACAAAGGCGTGTCCGGAATCGGACATCCGCCGGCGGGTTGAACGGATGCCCGGGCCGCGGCCGGGCCCCGCGGCATGAGGGTTGCCGGCGGTTCGGAATGAGGCTGGGATGAGCGTGATCAAGATCAAATCGACCGACGGCGAGCCGCGCGCGGAAAGCGGCACGGGCATGGACAAGGTGGTGGTCGCGAGCGGCCTGTCGCAGCGCAACAAGATCGCGCTCGGAGTCGCGGCGCTGCTGCTGTTCGGCCTTCTCTTCTGGTGGTTCGCTCCGAGCGCGGGCAGCCAGACGGTTGCGGCGGGCCGGCTGACCGTGTCCGCCGTCGGCAAGGGGACGTTCGACGATTTCCTTCCGCTGAGGGCTCGGGTGGAGCCTCTCGTCACCGTCTATCTCGACGCGGTGGAGGGCGGCCGGGTCGAGAAGGTGCTGGTCGAGGACGGCACGGTCGTCCAGCAGGGGCAGCTGCTCGCGGTCCTGTCCAATTCCGACCTCGCCCTCAACCTGCTCGCGCGCCAGTCGGACGTGTCGCGCGAGGTCAATTCGATGCGAAGCCAGGAGCTCGCGCTCGCCCAGACGAGCATCGGCGACGAGCGCGCCGTCATCGACGCCCAGCTCGCCGCCGACAAGGCCAGGCGCCAGTACGAGATGCAGAAGCCGCTTATGGAGAAGGGCTACGTGCCCGCGAAAGTCTATAACGACAGCCGCGACGACTATCTCTCCAGCCAGCGCCGCGCCGAGGTCCTCAGGCGCGCCCGGGCGGTCAACCAGAGGCTCCAGACGAGCCAGCTCGCGCAGCTTCGAGCCTCCAACGCCTCGCTGAGCGGAAGCCTCGACATCGCCCGCTCGACCCTGGACGCGCTCAACCTGCGCGCTCCGGTCACGGGGCAGCTCACCGCCTTCTCGATCCAGGTCGGCCAGTCCCTGACCCGCGGCGAGCGGCTCGGCCAGGTCGACAGCGCCGGCCGCAACAAGCTGGTCGCGAGCGTGGACGAATATTATCTCGGAAGGGTCCAGCCCGGGCAGACGGCGACCGTCGAGTCCGGGGGCAAGACCTATCGGGCGAAGGTCGCCAAGATCTACCCGCAGGTCAAGAACGGCGTCTTCGAGGCGGACCTAAATTTCGTCGGCGCCGAGCCGCCGGGGCTCAACCGCGGCCAGACCCTTCAGACCAAGCTGACTCTCGGCGATCCCGCTCCCGCTCTGCTCATCCCCAACGGCGCCTTCTACAACGAGACCGGCGGCGCCTGGGTGTTCGTGGTCGAGCCCGACGGCGGCGGCGCCGTGAAGCGCCAGGTCCGCCTCGGCCGCCGCAACGCCGATTATATCGAAGTGCTCGAGGGCCTGGAGCCCGGCGAGCGAGTGATCACCTCACCCTATACCGGTTTCGCCGACAAGGATCGGCTCGACCTCGAGACCTGACGAAGGAGCATCATTTATGCTGACCATGCGTGAACTGTCGCGGGTCTACCGCGCCGATACGGTCGAGACGACGGCGCTCGACCGGATCGACCTGGACATCGCCGACGGCGAGTTCGTCGCGATCATGGGCCCGTCGGGCTGCGGCAAATCGACCCTGCTCAACGTCATCGGGATGCTCGATTCGCCGAGCAGCGGCTCCTACGTCTTCGACGGCCAGGAGGTGGCCGGGCTTCCCGAGGCGAAGCTCGCCAACGTCCGCAAGAAGAATATCGGATTCATCTTCCAGAGCTTCAACCTGGTCGACGAGCTCAGCGTTCGCGAGAATATCGAGCTCGCCTTGCTCTATCACGACGTCGCCGCTTCCGAGCGGCGCTCGCGGGTCGAGGCGGTGATGGACAAGGTCGGGGTCGCCCACCGCGCCAGGCACCGGCCGAGCCAGCTTTCGGGCGGCCAGCAGCAGCGGGTCGCGGTGGCCCGGGCGCTGGTCGGCAATCCCAAGCTGATCCTGGCCGACGAGCCGACCGGAAACCTCGACACCCAGCATGGCGAGGAAGTGATGAAGATGCTCCAGGCCCTGAACCGCGAAGGCTCGACCATCGTCATGGTCACCCACTCGCCGGCCCATGCCGATTATGCGGGGCGGGTGGTGAACATGCTCGACGGGCGGATCCTGATCGAGCGGCGCAGGGCGGCGTGAACTTGCGCCCTGCCCCGTTCGCCCTGAGCTTGTCGAAGGGCCTTCCTTCTTTGCCCATGGGGAAGGGAAGGGCTTCGACAAGCTCAGCCCGAACGGTGGTCGTCAGGTTTGTCGGCACGCTCCTCCTCGCGTCCGCGTCGGCCACCCCCGCCGCCGCCGGCGAGCGCCAGCGCTCCACGGTGCTGATGAGCGAGAATGCGCAGGGCCGGAAATTCCAGGAAGAATGGGGCTATAGCGACGCCGTCGTCGCCGGGGACTCGATCTATCTCAGCGGGATCGTCGTCGGCCGGCGCGAGGCCGAGACGCTCGAGGCGGCCTTCGAGCGCGCCTACGGGCAGATCGCGGCGATCCTGGCGCGCGCCGGGGCGGGCTGGGACGACGTCGTGGACCTCACCAGCTTCCACACCGACGTCGCCGCCCAGATGCCCGCCCTCGTCGCCGTCCACAAACGCTTCGTCAGGGCGCCCTATCCGGCCTGGACCGCGATCGACGTCGACCGGCTGATCCCGGAGGGCGGGATCGCCGAGATCAAGGTGGTGGCCAGGCGGCCGGCCGGGGCGAGACGAGGCAAATAGTCAAAGGGACGGGGAGCGATCGATGCTTCCGCGCTGCGAACAGGATTGAAAAGATGTGGAAGAACTATCTCACTGTCGGTCTTCGAGCGCTCGCGAAGAACAAGACCTACGCTTTCATCAACATCTTCGGCCTAGCGCTCGGGCTCGCCGCCTGCCTGCTGATCCTGCTCTACGTGCGCTACGAGGTCAATTACGACAAATGGCTGCCGAACGGCGATAACGTCTATCAGCTGCAGACCTATATCCAGGACCGGCAGACCGGGGAGGAACTCAACCTCCAGATGGCGTCTTATGTGTCCGGAATTTCGCTCCAGAAGGATTTCCCGCAGGTTGGGAAGAGGGTCTATGCCGGCGGCGGCGGCTTCACCGTTATTCATGAGGGCGAGGCGATAGCGGTCGAGAACGGATCGTTCGTCGACGGCCCCTTCTTCGACGTCGTCCGGCTTCCGCTGGTCCGGGGCGATCCGGCGACGGCGCTCGGGCAGGCCGGCTCGCTTGCGCTGTCCCGGACCCAGGCGGCCAAGCTTTACGGAGCCCGGGATCCGATCGGCCGGACCGTGACCCTGATGCTCAAGGGAAAGCCGGTCGATCATCGCGTCACGGCCGTGTTCGAGGACCTGCCGAAGAACTCGCACATGCGCTGGAACATCATCGCGCGCTACGATCCGGCCACCTGGTATTCGGAGCAGCCGGATTTCCTCAGCCAATGGGGCTGGCAGTCGGGCTGGCATTACGTGGCCCTCAAGCCGGGGACCGACCCGGCGGCGATCCACGCCCAGATGGCCGCCTGGGAGAAGCGCAACATCCCGGACGAGGATTTCGGGGGCCGCAAGTACAATGCCGGCGATGATCAGGATTACAGGCTGGTCAACATCCGCGACGTGCATCTCGGCGAGGCTCAGACGGGCGCCGCGACCCCCGGCAACGACCGGCGGACGATCGTCACGTTCGGGATCGTGGCGGCGCTGATCCTCGGAATGGCCTGCGTCAACTTCACCAACCTCGCAACCGCCCGAGCCAGCCAGCGCGCCCGGGAGGTGGCCCTGCGCAAGGTGCTCGGAGCCAATCGCAAGCAGCTCGTCGTCCAGTTCCTGGGCGAATCCATCCTGGTCGCGGCGCTCGCGATGATCCTCGCGCTGGCGATGGTCGAGCTGCTCCTGCCCGCCTTCTCCGGCTTCCTCGACGCCGATCTCTCGATCGCCTATCTCGGCTCGGACGGGCTGCTCCTTCCGATCCTTCTCCTCGTCCTGCTGGTCGGGGCGGCGGGCGGGGTCTACCCGGCTTTCTACCTGTCGCGATTCCAGCCGGCCCAGGTGCTCAAGGCGAACAAGAGCTCGGCCGAGGCGGCGGGATCCGGGCGGCTCCGCAACATCCTGGTCGTCGCCCAGTTCGCGGTTTCGATCGGCCTCATCATCTGCACCGCGATCGTCTACGCCCAGACGGTCTACGCCCAGACCGCGGACCCGGGCTTCCGGCGCCAGGGGCTGCTCCAGGTCGAAGGGATCGGCCGGCGCCAGCTCGTCCCGCTCGGCGAAACGTTGAAGAGCCAGGTCGCCCGGGTCGACGGAGTGACGGCGGTCGGCCGGACCGGAATCGGCATCGCCACGGGCAACAACTTCGTCAACGGAGTCCAGGTGCCCGGCCGACAGGAGCCGGTGAACATCGGCTCCTATGCGATCGACCATGATTTCTTCGAGACGATGGGGATCGAGCTGCTCGCCGGGCGCGGCTTCGACGAGGGCCGGCCGATGGACGACGCCACCTTGCCCTTCCCCGAGCAGCCCGAAGCGATCCGTGCCCAGATCGCGCGCGGCGGGGTCAATGTCGTCGTCAACGAGCTGGCGGCGAAGCGGCTGGGCTTCCAGGACCCGAAGCAGGCGGTTGGAAAGCAGTTCAAGGCCGCGCTCGCGGACGACGAATATGGCCTGGTCCCGATCAACGTCATCGGCCTCGTCCGGGATTCACGGTTCCGGTCGATCCGCGAGCCGATCGATCCGATCATGTTCCGCTTCGACAAGGGCGGCCTGGGCCAGATGATGGTGCGCTACGACAGCGAAGCGCCCGACCGGGTCCGCTCCGACATCGAGCGGATCTGGAAGCGGATCGCGAGGGATGCGCCGTTCGAGGCGAGGTTCAGCGACGACATCGTCGCGGAGCTCTACGAAGCGGAGCAATCGCGGGCGAAGACCTTCGCCGGCTTCGCGCTTCTCGCGGTGATCGTCGCCTGTCTCGGCCTGTTCGGCCTCGCCGCCTTCACCGCCGAGCGGCGGACCAAGGAGATCGGGATCCGAAAGGTGCTCGGTGCGAGGAGCCGCGACATCGTCCGCCTTCTCGCCTGGCAATTTTCCAAGCCGGTGATCGTCGCCAATCTGATCGCCTGGCCCGCCGCCTGGTGGGTGATGCGCGACTGGCTGAACGGATTCGACGCCCGGATCAGCCTCGGGCCGGCCCCGTTCGTCGTCGCCGGGCTTCTGGCGCTGGTCATCGCGGTGGGCACGATCGCCGGCCATGCCTTCAAGGTCGCCCGCTCCAACCCGATCCACGCTCTCCGCTACGAATAGGAGCAATGCCATGTGGCGCAACTATCTGACGGTGGCCTTCAGGACCCTGACCAGGAACCGCGCCTATGCGCTGATCAACATCTGCGGCCTGGCGCTCGGCCTCGCCGCCTGCCTGACGATCCTCCTCTACGTCCGCTACGAGACGCGCTACGACAGCTGGCTTCCCGACCATGAGCGGATCCACCAGGTCCAGGCGACCTGGCACGAGCCCGGGCAGCCGGTCTCGAAGTCGCAGCACAGCCCGTTCCCGCTTCGCGAGACCCTGGCGGCCGGCTTCTCCCAGATAGAGGCGGTCACGGTCCTTCGGGCGGGGCGGACGGTCCTGATGCGCGACGGCCAGCCAATGTTCCTGGACCACGCCGCGGTCGACCCGAGCTTCTTCGACATCTTCGGGCTCAAGTTCGTCGACGGTTCGGCGGCCCGGGCCCTGTCGGACATGCGCTCGGTGGTGCTGACCGAGAGCGAGGCGGTCAGGCTGCTCGGGACGGCCAGGGCCGCGGGCCGGACGATCACCCTCGGCGCCGGCGCCGGTCGGCAGGATTATCCGGTCTCGGGCGTGATCCGGGACCTGCCGAGCAATTCGAGCCTCAAACTGTCTCTCATCCAACGCCACAATCCCGCCGATTTCGATTCGGTCCCGGCCGGCGACAAGGGCTGGGGAAACATGGACCAGCAGCATTACCTCAAGCTCCGGCCGGGCGCCGATGCGGCGGCGATCAACGCCGGACTCCCGGCCTGGGAGAAGCGGGTCATCGCTCCGCAGCTGATCGACGGCAAGTCGTCGAGCCAGGCCGACATCCTCGATCTCAAGCTGGTGCCGATCGCCGGAGTCCATCTCGGCGACGCCGTGCAGGGGGCGCTCACCCCGACGGGCGACCCGCGCACGCTCGGCACCTTCGGTATCGTGGCACTGCTCATCCTCGGAATGGCGGTGATGAACTTCATCAACCTTTCGACGGCCCGGGCCACCCAGCGCGCCCGCGAGATCGCGCTTCGAAAGGTGCTCGGAGCGCGGCGGGGCCAGCTCGTCGCGCAGCTGCTCGGAGAGTCGCTCCTGACGGCGGGGATAGCGACCGTCCTGGCCCTGGCCATGGTGGAGGTCGCGAGCGGCTGGAGCGGCGCCTGGATCGGCGCCGACCTCAGGGTCCACTATCTCGGCGAAGGGGGCCTGCTGCTCCCGGCCCTCGGCCTGTTCGCACTGGCCGGGCTGCTCGGCGGTCTCTATCCCGCCGTCTACCTCAGCCGTTTCCAGCCCTCCGAAGTGCTTCGAGCCAACAAAGCCTCGGCCGAGGCGCCCGGAAGCGGCCGTCTCAGGGCCGCCCTCGTGGTCCTCCAGTTCGCCATCGCCATCGGGCTGATCGTCTGCACCAGCGTCATCTACTGGCAGACCCGCTACGTTCAGGAGGTGGATCCGGGCTATCGCCGCGACGGGCTGATCCAGATCGACTCCGCCTGGCGCTTCGCCGGCGACGATGCGCGATACCAGGCCGCGCGCCGCGATATCCTGGCCATTCCGGGAGTGGTCGCCGCGGGGCGAACCAATCTCGGAATCGCGGCGACCAACAAGAGCATCCAGTCGGTCCGGGCGCCGGGCTCGTCGCCGGGCCTCTCGATCGGATTCTACCCGGTCGATCCGGATTTCTTCGGCACGATGGACCTTCGGCTGCTCGCCGGCCGCTTCCTGGGCGACGCCTTCGCCGAGGATAAGGTGATCCGGGCGGACGGCGGATCGCCGCCCCGGCAGGCCGGGCGAGGGCTCAACATCGTCGTCAACCGGGAGGCCGCGAAGCTGATGGGCTTCTCCGAGCCGGAAGCGGCGGTGGGAAAGACGGTCAGGGTCGGCCTGGACGGAAGCGACGATCTCACGTCCTCGACCGTCGTCGGAGTGGTCGGCGACACCCGGATCCGGACCGCACGCGACGCGATCGAGCCGCTCATCTACCGCTACGACCCCCGGCGTACGAACCAGGTGGTGGTGCGCTACGCCGAAGCCCGGCAGCGCGACGTGATGGAGGGCCTGGCTAAGGTCTGGCGCAAGTTCGAGCCGGAAATCCCCTTCCAGGGCCGCTTCGCCGAGGACATAATCGCGGAGCAATATGCGGCCGAGCGCGCCCGCGGCGCCCTGTTCGCGGCCTTCTCCGGTCTCGCGGTGCTGATCGCCTGCCTGGGCCTCTACAGCCTCGCCACCTTCGCGACCGAGCGCCGGACCCGGGAGATCGGGATCCGGAAGGTGCTTGGAGCCCGGGTGCGCGACATCATTCGGCTGCTCGCCTGGCAATTCTCGAAGCCGGTGATCCTTGCCAACCTCGTCGCCTGGCCCGTCGCCTGGTGGGCGATGCGCGACTGGCTGAACACGTTCGACGCCAGGATCGCACTGACCCCGGGGCCCTTCCTCCTCGCCGGGCTGCTCGCTCTCGCCATCGCCGTCGGGACGGTCGGCGGCCACGCTTTGCGGGTCGCGCGCCTCAACCCCATCCACGCCCTCCGTTACGAATAGGATCCGAGCCAAGTGGCGCAGTCCTGACCGAGACCGAGGCGGGCAAGCGGTTTGCGGGCCAGGACGCGCTCGGCAAGACGCTCACCCTGATCGTCCAGGGCAAGAGCAGCGACTATATCGTCACCGGGGTGATGAAGGACCTGCCCATGAAGAAAGACCAAAATCTCAACCTAACCAGCCGGCTGCTGATCGGCGGGATCGCCGGATTCGTGGGCACGATGGCGATGACGGCGGCGATGCGGCGGCTCCACCGGCGGCTTCCGGCGGAGGAGCGCTACCCGCTCACTCCGCGCGAGATCGTCGATTCCGGATCGAAGCAGCTCGACGTTCCGCTTGCCGGGGAGGCCGCCAAGGACGTCACCGTTGCAGCCCATTTCGCCTACGGCGCTGCGATGGGGGCGATGATCGCGGCGATGAACCCCGATCCGGGGAAACGGACCGGAGCGGCGGCGGGGGTCGCCATATGGGTGGCGAGCTATATGGGCTGGATCCCGGTGGTCGGGACCCTGGAGCCGGCGACGAAGCACCCCGTACGGCGCAACCTGCTGATGATCGGGGTGCATCTCGTCTGGGGCTCGGCGACCGCAGGAGCGATGCGCGAGCTGAGGGCGGCTCGCGAGACGATCTTCCGGGACGGGCCGGACAGGGATGCGCCGAGATAATTGCCTCCCCATGCGCAGCATGGGGAGGGGGACCATGCGAAGCATGGTGGAGGGGTAACTGGCTCGGAATCAGATGGTTCGCGCGCAATCCTCACAGGCCGGCGCCATTTACCCCTCCACCACCCTTCGGGTGGTCCCCCTCCCCATCTCGCGATGGGGAGGCAAGATTCAATCGACGTGCTTTACCGCCGGCGGGTCGCTTGCGGGGAAGCTTTCGTCCGAGGCCTGATCGGCCTCGTCCCAGTCCTTCGGCGGGTCGCGCATCGCATCCGGCCCGGCCGACCGCGCCGCTCCGGATTCGCCGACCGCGCCATAGCCGCCCGGGCCGCTGATCGCGGGCCGGGTCCCCGGGCCGGCGGCGGCGTTGCGGCGTCGCAACAAGGACGACATTGCGTAGCCGAGGCCCGCCGCGCAGGCCGCGGCGATCCCGGTGATGATGGCCCCCTTGCGCTGCATCTTAAGCCTCCGATTCCATGGTCGCCGGCTGAGCCGGGGGAAGGCCCTCGGCGTCGGCGAACTTCATCAGCTCCTCCTTGCGCGCCGCCATCTGGCGGCCGACCGCGACCAGATCGACGTCGGAGGCGCGGGCCTGCTGGAAGATGTTGTCCCGGCTCTTCTCCTCTTCCTCCACATGGTGCTCGATCTGCTCCATCAGCACGTGGACCTTGGCTTCGTAGAAATCGTCGTCCGGGCCGCCGGCCTCGATCTCGTTGATCAGCATCTTGGCGCCGTCATGCTCGACATAGGCCTCGTCGAGATCGTCCTCCTCGATCTTGCCTCGAAGCGCCGGATAGAAGATCTCCTCCTCGATCGTCGTGTGGACCTTGAGCTCCAGGCAGATCTGGCGGGCGATCTTCTCCTTGCGGCCGTCGCCGCTCGCTTTCTCGAACTGCTCGAAAAGCTCCTCGACCTTGCGATGGTCCTCCATCAGGAGGTGGGTCGCATCCATGCTGCGTTCGGTAACCATTGTCGCTCTCCTCGTTTGGCCTCTGGAACATCTGGCCCTAGGGACCGGTTCCTTGGCTCGAACCGCCCGAGGATAAGCCATTGAACGACGCCGAAACATTGTCGCCGCTGCTCCCCGACGAGACCGAGGAATCGGCCCGCCGGCTGCTCCAGAAGGCCTCGGAGCGGAACCTGCTCCTGGCCACGGCGGAGAGCTGCACCGGCGGCATGCTCGCCTCGCTCCTGACCGACGTCCAGGGCGTCGCCCATGCCTTCGAGCGCGGCTTCGTCACCTATACGAACGAGGCCAAGAACGAGATGCTGGGCGTTCCGATGGACCTGATCGAGGAGAAGGACGCGGTGTCGCGCGAGGTGGCGATCGCCATGGCGGAGGGCGCCCTGGAGCGCTCGCGGGCGCATATCGCCCTCTCGGTCACCGGGTTCGCGGATTTCGGCGACGAGCCGGGCCTGGTCCATTTCGGCTGCGCTCGCGCCGGTCGGACCACGGCCCATCGCGAGGAGCATTTCGGTCCCGGCGGAAGAGGTGCTACGCGGGTCAAATGCATGAAGGTCGCCGTTGAGATGATGACGGAGATGCTGTGATGGCCATAGGGAAGGCCGAAGGGAAGGCCGAAGGGAAGGCGCGCGCGCCGTTCGAGGCGATCCACCGCCACGGCTTCGTCCGGGTCTCCGCGGCGAGCCCCACCGGCTCGTCGGGAGACGTCGGCTTCAACGTCGACCAGGCGATCGCGCTCGCGCGGGAGGCGGACGGCAAGGGCTGCGACCTCGTCGTCTATCCCGAGCTCAACATCTCCTCCTACGCGGTCGACGACCTGTTCCTCCAGGAGGCCTTCCTCGACGCGGTGGAGGACGGGATCGCCCGGTTCCGCGATTCGACCGCCAGGCTCGGCCCGGTCTTCGTCGTCGGAGCGCCGCTGAGGCGCAACGGCCGGCTCTACAATTGCGGCCTGGTCGTCGCGAAGGGGCGGATCCTCGGGGTCGTGCCGAAGAGCTTCCTCCCCAATTACCGCGAATATTACGAGAAGCGCTGGTTCGTCTCCGGGATCGGCCTCAACGGGATCGACATCGCGGTGGCGGGCGAGACGGTGCCGTTCGGGACCGACCTTATCTTCGCCGCGCAGGACCTCGACGACTTCATCTTCCATGTCGAGATCTGCGAGGATTATTGGGCGCCTCAGCCGCCCTCGACCGTAGGCGCGCTCGCCGGGGCCCTCATCCTGTGCAACCTCAGCGCGTCGAACATCACCATCGGCAAGGCGGACGAGCGAAAACTGCTCTGCGCCTCGCAGTCGAACCGCTGCTGCGCCGCCTACATCTACGCCGCCTCCGGACCCGGCGAGAGCACCACGGACCTCGCCTGGGACGGCCAGGGCTCGATCTACGAAATGGGGGAGCTGCTCTGCGATTCGAGCCGCTTCGACCCGGAGCCGGAGCTCTGCATGGCCGATGTCGACGCCCAGCGCCTCCGCCTCGAGCGGATGCGGATGCCGACCTTCAACGACAATGCGGTCGCCGCCGGGCATCCGGAGAAGAGCGCCAGGCGGATCCATTTCGAGCACGAGCCGAGCCTGGCCGACATCGGCTTCAAGCGCGGCTACCGGCGCTTCCCCTATGTGCCCAACCGGGCCGAGCAGCTCGATTCCGATTGCTACGAGGCGTTCAACATCCAGGTCCAGGGCCTCGCCCGCCGCTTCCAGGCGACGAGCGGAAGCCGGCTCGTCATCGGAGTGTCGGGCGGGCTCGATTCGACCCACGCCCTCGTCGTCGCGGCCAAGATGTGCGACTTCCTCGAGCTTCCGCGCTCGACGATCCTCGGCTTCACCATGCCCGGCTTCGCGACCGGCGACACCACCAAGGGCAATGCCTGGAAGCTGATGAGGGCCTTGGGCATCGTCGGCGAGGAGATCGACATCCGGCCGGCCGCGATGCAGATGCTGAAGGACATGGGCCACCCTTATGCCGAGGGGAAGCCGGTCTACGACATCGCCTTCGAGAACGTCCAGGCCGGGCTTCGGACCGATTATCTCTTCCGTCTCGCCAATCAGCGCAGCGGCTTCGTCATCGGCACCGGCAACCTCTCCGAAGTGGCACTGGGCTGGTCGACCTACGGCGTGGGCGACCAGATGAGCCATTACGGGGTCAATGCCGGGGTGCCCAAGACGCTCATCCAGTATCTGCTGCGCTGGACGGTCAAGACGGGACAATTCGACCCCGATACGAACGCCATTTTGGAGGCGATCCTCGCGACCAGGATCTCGCCGGAGCTGATCCCGGCCGACGACAAGGGCGAGATGCAGTCGACCGAGGGCACGATCGGCCCCTACGAGCTTCACGATTTCTTCCTCTTCCATATCCTCCGCTCGGGCCAGCCGCCCTCGAAGGTCGCATTCCTCGCCTGGCAGGCCTGGCGCGAGGCCGGCGAGGGGCATTGGCCGATCGGCTATCCCGACGCACTGAAGCGCGCTTACGATCTTCCGACGATCCGCAAGTGGCTCGAGGTCTTCCTCTACCGCTTCTTCCAGATCAGCCAGTTCAAGCGCAGCGCCATCCCCAATTCGCCCAAGGTCTCCGCGGGCGGGGCGCTGTCGCCGCGGGGCGACTGGCGGGCGCCGAGCGACGGCAATGCGAAGCCGTGGCTGGAGGAATTGAAGGCGGCGTTCGACGGCTGAATCCATCATTGCGAGCGAAGCGAAGCAATCCAGTTCGCCCCCCGAGGCCCGCTGGATTGCTTCGTTGCTTACGCGTAGCGGAAGTTTATCCTGAGCGCCGCCGCAGGCGGCGTCGAAGGGCTCCTCGCAATGACGAGAAAAAATAAATAATCATACAAATCGAATCGGCGTCGAAACGTATCGGAAGCGAAATAATCCAGCTTAGTCCTGACCTAAATCAGTAAGAATCGTGCTGCACTGCGGGAACTTCACGGCCTGAACGGACGTTCTTCGGAAGTCCTTCAAAACCATAAGGTATAAATGCGTTGATCACGCTTTCCACCGCCTCCACGCTGGGGCAGAGCCACTTCGCGCCCCAGCCTTCCAGCATCCACACGCTCATCTGCTTCTCGCACCTCCGGTGGAACTTCGTGTTCCAGCGGCCGCAGCATCTCATGAGCCGGTTTGCCGAGGCGGGTCGGGTGATCTTCTGGGAGGAGCCGGAAAACGCGCTTCCCGAGATGGAGCCGGCGCTGGGCGTGCGCACCTGCGCCGAAACCGGGGTGATCGTGGTGACTCCGTCGCTGCCCGAGACTCTTTCCGCGGATGAGCGCGAGTCGACCTTGAAGGGGCTGCTCGATTCCTACCTCGCCGGCGAGGAGGGTCCGGTCGTCCGCTGGTACTACACGCCGATGATGCTGCCTTTCTCCAGGCACATCCAGGCCTCCTGCACCGTCTACGACTGCATGGACGAGCTCGCCAATTTCAAGTTCGCTCCGCCGGAGCTTCTCGGCCTGGAGCACGAGCTCCTGGCGAGCGCCGACGTGGTCTTCACGGGCGGCTACAGCCTGTACGAGGCGAAGAAGGGCCTTCACTCGAACATCCACCCCTTCCCCTCGAGCGTCGACCGCGCCCATTTCGGCCGCGCCCGGGCGATGGACGCGGTTCCCGACGACCAGGGCTCGCTGCCCCGGCCGCGCTTCGGCTTCTACGGGGTCATCGACGAGAGGATGGATCTCGAGATGATCGCCGCGCTCGCCGACGCCCATCCGGAATGGTCGATCATCATGGTCGGACCGGTGGTCAAGATCGACCCGGCCGACCTGCCGCATCGCCACAACATCCATTATCTCGGCAACAAGCAATATGAGGAGCTGCCGGTGTATCTCGGCGGCTGGGACGTCGCTCTGATGCCCTTCGCGATCAACGATTCGACGAAGTTCATCTCGCCGACCAAGACACCCGAATATCTGGCCGGCGCCCGGCCGGTCGTCTCGACCCCGATCACCGACGTCATCCGCCATTACGGCGAGCTCGAGTCGGTGTTCATCGCCGACGGCGCTCAGGCCTTCATCAAGGGCTGCGAGGAGGCGCTGGCGCTGGTGCGCGGCGGCGACGAGTGGCTGAACGAAGTCGATCTCAAGCTCGCCAACCTGAGCTGGGACATCACCTACGCGCGCATGGCGGGCCTGGTCCACGAGGCGATCTCGGTTCCGAGCGCGGGGCCGAACATCGTCAAGTCGGCCGCCAGGAAGTCCTACGACTATCTCGTCGTCGGCGCCGGCTTCGCCGGCTCGGTGATCGCCGAGCGGCTTGCGAGCCAGCACGACGCCCGGGTGCTCGTCGTCGACCGGCGCCCGCATGTCGGCGGGAACGCGTACGACCATCTCGACGAAGCGGGTGTGCTTATCCACCAATACGGACCGCACATCTTCCACACCAATTCGGACGAGATCGTCACCTATCTGTCGCAGTTCACCGAGTGGCGCCCCTATGAGCACAGGGTGCTCGCGGACGTCCGGGGCCAGCTGGTTCCGATCCCGATCAACCGGACGACCCTCAACATGCTGTTCGATCTCGCTCTCGAGACCGACGAGGAGGCCGCGGCCTATCTCGCCTCGCGCGCCGAGACGGTGGAGGAGATCAAGACGTCCGAGGACGTGGTGATCAACGCGGTCGGCCGCGAGCTCTACGAGCTCTTCTTCCAGGGCTATACCCGCAAGCAGTGGGGGATCGACCCGTCGGGCCTCGACAAGTCGGTCACCGCCCGGATCCCGACACGGACCAACACCGACGACCGCTATTTCGGCGACAAGCACCAGATCATGCCGAAGCACGGCTACACCGCCATGTTCAACAAGATGCTGGAGCATCCGAACATCGATGTGCTGCTTTCGACCGACTATAAGGACATCGTCGACGAGGTCGATGCCGGCCATCTGGTCTTCACCGGACCGATCGACGAATATTTCGGCTTCCGCTTCGGCAAGCTGCCCTATCGGAGCCTGCGCTTCGAGCATAAGGTGCTCGACCAGGGCCAGTATCAGCCGGTCGCGACGGTCAACTATCCGCACCCGCAGGTGCCCTACACCCGGATCACCGAGTATAAGCACCTGACCGGCCAGACCCACGCCAAGACGAGCATCACCTACGAATATCCGTCGGCGGAAGGGGATCCTTATTACCCGATCCCGCGGCCCGAGAACCAGATCCTGTTCAAGAAGTACGAGGCGCTCGCGGATTCGACCCCGGAAGTCACCTTCGTCGGCCGACTGGCGACCTACCGCTACTACAATATGGACCAGGTCGTCGGCCAGGCGCTCACCGCCTTCCGCCGCCTCGACGCCGCCCGCCAAGCCGAAAGCGGCGGAAGCCGCGGCTCGATGTGGACCGAAGCGGCGGAGTAGTCCCTTAATCCTCCCCGCGGGCGAAGCTCGTGGGGAGGGGGACCATGCGAAGCATGGTGGAGGGGTAGCTGCCGTCGATTACGAGGATCAAGCGCGAACTCGACAGCGCCGCGCCTTCTACCCCTCCACCACCCTTCGGGTGGTCCCCCTCCCCATGCTTCGCATGGGGAGGAGTTACTCCGCCGCCACCGCGGTCTCTTCCTCGATCGTCACCGAGCGCAGGAAATCCTCAAGCGCGGAGTCGAAGCTCCTCAGCATCATTCCGCGCGTGCTCGTCAGCGCCGTGCTCGTCTCCTCCGGCCCGTCCTCCGCCACTACGAGGTCGGGATCGTAGCCGGCGCCCTCGGCGACTCGCCGGGCGAAGTCGAACCAGCTCAGCTCGCCGTCGTTCACGAGGTGCCACAGGCCCGTCTCGCCGTCGATGAGCAGGTCGAGCGCGGCATTGCAAAGGTCCGGCACGTAGGTCGGCGAGACCCGGTCGGTCGAGGAGGCCGGGACCGTCTCGCCGCGGGCGAGGCGGCTCAGCACGTGCCAGGCGAAATTGTAGCGGTCCCAGGGCCCGAAGAAAGCGCTGGTCCGGACGATTAGGGCCTTGCCGCCGGCGGCGAGCACCCTGGCTTCGGCCTCGGCCTTGCTTCGTCCATAGACTCCGGTGGGACAGGTCTCGTCCTCCTCCCGATAGCGGCGGCCGAGCCGGCCGTCGAAGACGAGGTCCGAGGAGAAGGTGACGAGCGGAATGCCGGCCGCCGCGCAAGCCTGCGCGATCGCCGCCGCTCCGCCGGCATTGGCCGCCATGCAGGCGGCCTCCTCGCGCTCGGCGTCGGCCACCCGGACGAAGCCGGCGGTGTTGATCACCGCCCAGGGCTGATGCGCCTCCAGGGCCCGGGCGATGGAGCCCGGGTCGCACAGGTCCATGTCGGCCCGCGACGTCAGGCGGAAGGGAAGCGCGCGCTCCTCGCACAGGCGGGCGAAGGCGTTGCCGAGGGTCCCGGTGGCGCCCGCGATCAGAAGCTTGCGCCCGCCGCCGGCGGGTTTCCGGCACTTGCCGCTCCACGGATAGAGCCTCGGCGCCCGGCGCCACCAGCCCGGGGAATCGAGCGCCGGATGGTCGAACGTCTCCCCTTTGGCATAGGCCTTGGCGGCCTGGGCGATCACCGTCGGGCGGGGCGTGCCGCTGCGCACGTCGAAGGCGCCGTCATCGTAGAAGCCGTTGCGCTGGGTCAGAAGGAAGCGCCAGTCGACATTTCCGAACATCGACCAGATCGTCACCGCCCGAAGGTCGATGCCCTCGTCCCGAAGCCGGCCCGCGGTCTCCCACACCTCGGCGAGCCAACGAAGCTGCTCGTCGCGGTGGCAGCCGTGATGGACCTCGGTGATCGCGATCGGGATCCCGTAGCGCTCCCACGCCTCCCTCAGGCGGGGCGCGAAACCGGTATCGTCCTCGAGCCTTTTCACCCGGACCGCTTCGGCGTCGACATAGGTGTCGCGGCCGTTGCCGCCCGGCTGGAGCCACGGATACAAATGGGTGCGGTGGTCGAGGAAGCGCTCGCTGGTCAGATAATGATTGATTCCGATAATGTCCGGCCGAGCTTCGCCGCGCTCGAACAGCTCGATCTCCTCGACCCCGATCCCCGCTCGGACCAGTCTCGAATGCCAGCCGTGCCGCGCGTCGACCCTTCCGTCGAGCAGGTCGAGGCTGAGCCAGCGCCGTTCGTTCTCATGCCTCTCCTGGTGCGCCAGGGGCTTGGTCGCGAACGTCTTGCCGAGATCCTCGGTCTGAACGAGCTTCGCTTCCGGGACGGCCCTTCGAATGGCCCGCATCGCCTCCAGCGTTCCCTTGCACTCGTTGACGAGGGCTCGAAACAAGGTCGGATAGTCGCGCCCGTGCGGATACCAATGGCCGTAAAGGCCGGAGAAGCGGGCCGTGGTCAGGGGCTCGTTGACCGGGGTCCACATCTCGATCCACGGATAGCGTGCCGCGACCCGGGCCGCGTAATCGGCAAGCTTCGCGGGGAAATCGGGATCCAGAAGGTCGGTATATTTCGGGCCCGAGCCGTGGTGGAGCAGGCCGCCGATCACCTTGATCCCGCGCTCCTTGAGCATTGCCAGGCGGTCGTCCGTCCAGGCGAAGTCCAGCCGGTCCGGGCGCTCCGGGGCGATCGCTTCCCACAGGATCGGGAACCGCACGGTCGTCAGCCCGAGCTGCGCCATCAGGTCGATATCGCCCCGCCGGTCCCGATGGCCGGTTTCCTCGCTCTGATCCCGATACTCTTCGTTCAGACGGACGATGGTGCATTCGGCGCCGCCCCATAATTCCGGGGGCGCCTTTCGAGGGCTTTCGATCATTCCGAGCGGGTGTCCGGTTGTGGCGGTCGGGTAACGAACCCCTCCATTCCGGCCGGGGTTCCCCGCGCCGGGATCGCGTCTAAAGCAGGTTAGGCAGAATCCGCCCGTCTCCATAGCAGGTTAGGCGGAATTCGGAGTGCTTAGGAATTCGGTAACTCTTTTCGCTCATCATCCCCTAAATCCGGGGAGAGTGCGATGCGCGTCCAGCACCAGGAGCAAAGCTTCGAAGACCGCCGCCGCGAGCCGCGCCACGAAGACCTTATCGACAGCGCGATCATCCATTTCCGCGGCGAGCGCCATTCGGTGCCGGTGCTCAACATCTCGACCCGCGGGACGATGATCGAAAGCGCCCTCGCGCCCAGGCTGGGCGAGACGATCCTGGTCGAATTCCCGGAATGCAGCCGGATCCACGCCTTCGTCCGCTGGGCCCGCGAAGGCCGGATCGGGCTGAATTTCGGGCATGAGATGGTGCTGGGCTGAGTCGCCGCGCTCCAGCCGTCATTGCGAGGAGCGTAGCGACGAAGCAATCCAGCTTCCGGCCTCCGCGCCGCTGGATTGCTTCGCTTCGCTCGCAATGACGGTTTCCGTCACTTCCCCAAGGCCCTGAGCACCGTCGGGCCTATCCCGCTCACCATCTTCTTGATCCCCTGGAAATTGGGATGGAGCCGATCCGGCAGGGCCAGGGCCGGATCGCCCGCCACTCCGGCGAGGAAGAAGGGATAGAGCTCGGCGCCGTGCGCTCGAGCGAGGTCGGGGAAGATCCGGTTATATTCCGCCATGTAGCGGCTTCCCAGATTGGGCGCGGCGAGCATCCCGGCGATCAGCACCGGGATCCCGCGCCGCTTCAGCTCCGCGACGATGGAGTCGAGATCGGCCCGGGTCTGCCTGGGCGCAAGCCCCCGAAGCATGTCGTTGGCGCCGAGCGCGACGATGGCGAGGTCCGGCTTCGATTTGAGCCCGTCGAGGGTCCATTTCAGCCGGGCCCGCCCCTGGGCCGCCGTATTGCCCGACACTCCGGCATTGGTGACGACGGCCCGGACTCCGTTGCGCCGGAGCATGTCCTCCAGCTGGGGCGCGAAGCCCTGGCCCGGCGGAAGGCCGTAGCCCGCGGTGAGGCTGTCGCCGAAGGCCAGGACATGGACGTCCTTCGCCTCGGCCGAAGCTGCGGAAGCGGCCACGATCAGAAGCAGCGCGTGGACAAGCTGCCGAAGCGCCCCATATGGGAACCGTAACGACATCGGATTTCATTCCCCTTCATGACCGGCTCCTACGTTATCGACGCTTCGAATGTCACGCTCGCGCTCGGCTCCGGCGCCGGCCGGGTCGAGATTTTGCGCGGTGTCGCGCTACAAGTCGCGGGCGGCGAAAGCGTTGCCTTGCTCGGGCCGTCGGGAAGCGGAAAATCCTCGCTGATGGCGGTCCTGTCGGGCCTGGAGCGGGCGACCGGCGGCTCGATCCATATCGCCGGCGCCGATTTCACCGCGCTCGGCGAGGACGATCTGGCGAGGGCCCGGCAGGGGCGGATCGGGATCGTCCTCCAGGCCTTTCATCTGCTTCCCACGATGACCGCGCTGGAGAATGTCGCGGTTCCGCTCGAGCTTGCGGGCCGGGAAGGGGCGTTCGAGCTGGCCCGGGCCGAGCTCGAGGCGGTCGGCCTCGGCCACCGGCTCACCCATTATCCGGCGCAGCTCTCCGGCGGCGAGCAGCAGCGCGTCGCCATCGCCCGCGCCACCGCGCCGCGCCCGGCCTTGCTCTTCGCCGACGAGCCGACCGGAAACCTGGACGCGGCGACCGGGACGGCGATCCTCGACCTCCTGTTCGAACGGCAGAAAGGGACGGGGGCGACCCTTCTGGTCATCACCCACGATCCGGCTCTGGCGGCGCGCTGCGATCGGGTGCTCGAGATGCAGGACGGGCGCATCGCGCGGGACAGTTCGAAGTGAGGTTGCCGCTACTTTGCCTCCCTGCCGCGAAGCGGTGGGGAGGGGGACCATGCGAAGCATGGTGGAGGGGTAACTGGCGCAGGGATCGGAGGTTCTCGCGCGAACCGCTTAATCCTCGCCTTTTACCCCTCCACCACACTTCGTCCGACGGCTGCTGCGCAGCCGGTTCCGGCTCTCGGCATGCCCCCGGCATGCCGACCCGCCTACACCCCCCTCCCCATCTGGCGACGGGGAGGCAAGTTTGATCCCACTCCGCCTCGCACTTCGAGACCTTCGCGGGGGGCTCTCGGGCCTACGCCTGCTCGCAATCTGCCTGTTTCTCGGAGTGCTCGCGCTCGCCGGGGTGGGCTCGCTCTCCTCCGCCATCGTCGCCTCGCTGGCCGAGCGCGGGCAGGAGATATTGGGCGGCGACGTCCAGCTCTCCGTCTCCCAGCGCGAAGCCGGCCCGCGGGAGCTCGCCGCCTTCGAGCGCGAAGGGCGGATCAGCCACATCACCCGGATGCGCGCCATGGCGGCCCGGCTCGACGGCGCGGAGAGCGTGCTGGTGGAGCTGAAGGGCGTGGACGAGGCCTGGCCCCTGTACGGCACGTTCCGGATGCAGCCCGGCGCCCGGGCGGAGCGGCCTCGAGGCGGGCAGGTGGCGATCGGGCCGGAGCTGGCGGAGCGGCTCGGGGTCCGGGTCGGCGACAAGGTCAGGATCGGCGGCGCCGAGCTCCAGGTCGCCGGGCTGATCGCGCAGGAGCCGGACCGGGTGGGGCAGGGCTTCACGCTGGGCTCGACCGCCCTGGTCGACCGCGCCGGCCTCGCCTCCACCGGCCTCGTCCAGCCCGGAAGCCTCTACACCAGCGCCTATCGGCTGACCCTTCCCGCCGGCGCCGATCCCAAGGCCGTGGCCGAAAGGCTCAGGAAAAGATTCGGAGCGGCCGGGTTCCAGGTCCAGGACCGGACCAACGGAGCGCCCGGGACCCGGCGGTTCATCGAGCGGCTCGGCCAGTTCCTCACCCTGGTCGGGCTCACCGCCCTCATCGTCGCGGGGATCGGGGTCGGGAACGGGGTCGCCTCCTATCTCGACTCCAAGCGCTCGGCCATCGCCACCCTGAAGCTGCTCGGAGCCACCAGCCGCACCCTGTTCCTGTCCTATCTGTTCCAGGTCGGGCTGGTCGCAGCGGCCGCCACCCTTGCCGGCCTCGCTGCGGGGGCGCTGGTGCCGGCCGCCGTCGTCGCCCTGGCCGGCGAGGCTCTGCCGGTGCCGCCGCGCCTGGCGCTCTACTGGCAGCCCCTGCTCGCCAGCGCCGCCTACGGCCTGCTCATCGCCGCGGTCTTCGCACTGGTGCCGATCGCCCGGGCCCGCACCGTCCCCGCCGCGACCCTCTTCCGGGGCGACCTGGAGCCGTCGAGGCGGCCGGGATGGGCGGTGGTCCTGATCGTTCTGGCGGCCGCGGCGGCGATCGCCGGGCTCGCCATCGGCACCGCTCGCGAACCCGCCTTCGCCGCCGGATTCATCGGCTCCGCGCTCGGCCTCGTCCTACTCCTCACCCTGCTCGGCGGGCTGATCCGCTGGACGGCCTCGCGCCTTCCCCGGCCCAGGCACCCCGTCTTCCGGATCGCGCTCGCCAACCTCCACCGTCCGGGCGCCCAGACCGGAAGGCTCGTCGTCGCGCTCGGCCTCGGCCTCACCTTGTTCACCACCCTGGCGGTGATCGAGAGCAACCTCGCCGGCCAGATCCGGACCACCATCCCGGCCAAGGCGCCGAGCTTTTTCATGCTCGACATTCCGGTGGAGGAGATTAGCCGCTTCCGGACGCTCGCGTCGAACGCCGCGCCGGAGGGCGAGCTCGTCACCATCCCCTCGCTTCGAGGAACGGTCGTCGCCATGGGCGACCGGCGGGTCGCGGACATGAAGGATATCCCGCCCGAGGCCTGGTTCCTTCGCGGCGACCGGGGGCTGACCTATTCGGCGACCCTCCCCGAAGGCAGCCGGATCGTCGACGGCCGCTGGTGGCCGGCCGATTATTCGGGCCCGCCCCTCGTCAGCCTCGACGTCGCCGCGGCCCAGGCGGTCGGGGCGAAGGTCGGCGACAGCCTCACCGTCTCGATCCTCGGTCGCGAGATCGAGGCGCGCATCGCTTCGCTTCGCGAGATCAACTGGGACACGATGGGGTTCAACTTCGTCATCGTCTTCGCCCCGGGCGCGCTGGAGAGCGCTCCGCACAGCTTCATGGCGACGATCTCGATGCCCGAGGCCCAGGAGCGCCCCTTCGCCCGGGCCGTCTCCGGCGCCTTCCCGAGCGTATCGGCGATCCGGGTCAAGGAGGTGGTCGAGACGGTCAGCGGGATGCTCTCGCAGCTCGCGGTCGCGGTCCGGGCGGCGGCTTCGGTCGCGATCCTGGCGGGGATCGCGGTCCTGGTTGGAGCGCTCGCCGCGAGCCGCCGCGCCCGAACCTATGACAGCGTCATCCTCAAGATGCTCGGGGCCGGCCGGGGCCGGATTCTCGCCGCCCAGGCCGCCGAGTTCGCCGCTTTGGCGCTGGTCGTCAGCCTCGTCGCGCTTGCGCTAGGCTCGGCGGCGGGCTGGTGGGTGGTCGTGAAGATCTTCGAGCTGGACTGGGCGCCGGACTGGGGAACGGTGGGGGCAACCCTGGCGCTGGGGGCGACGGTGACCCTGGTGCTCGGCCTGCTCGGCTCGCTCCCGGCGCTTGCGGCAAGGCCGGCGCGGGCTTTGCGAACCCTCTAGGTCGTCAATAAAATGAACCGTTCGGCAGGCGTAATTCACTTGGCGCGAGTCGGCCCAATCGGGAGATGAATCATGATCGACCTCTACACCGCCGCCACGCCCAACGGCTGGAAGGTCTCCATCCTGCTCGAGGAGCTCGGCCTGCCTTACCAGGTCCACGTCCTCGACCTTCGCTCGGGCGCCCAGAAGGAGCCCTGGTTCACGGCGATCAACCCCAATGGCCGTATCCCCGCCATCGTCGACCGTGACGCCAAAGTCGACGGGGGCGACTTCGCGATCTTCGAATCCGGCGCGATCATGGTCTACCTTGCCGAGAAGACGGGGCGGCTGATCCCGTCCGATCCCAGGGGCCGCAGCCTCGTTATGCAGTGGCTGATGTTCCAGATGGGCGGAGTCGGCCCCATGATGGGCCAGGCCAACGTCTTCACCCGCTATTTCCCCGAGCAGCTCCCAGGCGTCATCGACCGCTACCGCCGCGAGAGCCGGCGGCTGTTCGAAGTGCTCGACGGGCGTCTGGCGGACCATGAATGGCTGGCCGGCGATTATTCGATCGCCGACATCGCCAATTTCGCCTGGGTCCGGACCCATGAATGGCCCGGGGTCCCGGTCGATGGGCTCGACCATCTCCAGCGCTGGATGGCGGCTATGGCGGATCGGCCCGCGGTCCAAAAGGGCGTGACGATCCCGCCGCGCGCGGATCCGGACAAGACGGTCGAAGCGGCGAGGTCGATCCTGGCCTGACCGTCATTGCGAGGAGCGAAGCGACGAAGCAATCCAGCTTCGGGCGCCGAGCCGCTGGATTGCTTCGCTTCGCTCGCAATGACGGCAGGGGCGGGCGAGCCGCTAATTGCGCTTAGGCTCGCACCGCTCGTAATCGGGCTCGCGGTCCTGCTTTCGGGCCTTGCGCTCTTCCTTGCCCATACATTCC
>DASQZF010000119.1:0-13663 GCA_035638835.1 Allosphingosinicella sp.
AGTTGAACCAGATCGAGGTCTCGCCGCCCACGGCGCCGCTCCGCCAGAGCAGCATCAGCAGCATGGGCGGGGCGAGCGCCAGGCAGTGAAGTCCCGTGTTGAATCCCGCCTTCCAGAGCGGCCGCTTCAGATCGACCTGGCGGACCAGCTCGGCTGAGAAAGCCATCACGCCCAAAGTCCCCCAGCCGAAGGCGTGGCAGACCCAGAGCAGGACCGAGATCGGCACGAACAGTCCGGCCCGAAGCTTCAGACGGCCCAGCCGGGCGAGCCTCAGCCACAACGCGAAGGCGAGGAAGGCCAGCGCCATCGACAGGGCGAAATTGAGGAAGCCGAACATGAACGGGTAGCTGTAGGTGAGCGGAAGAGCGAAATAGGCGGTCGGCGGCACCCGCCCGTGAACCTCCCGGGCGACCCAGAGGAAGCCCGCCCCGGTCATCACCGGAATCAGGATCGTGATCAGCTTCACCGCCGGCTCGAGCCCGATCAGAGCGGCGAGCGGGACGACCAGGAGGTCTACCCCGAGATTGCCGATCAGAGCCCATTCGAAATCGTAGAAGGACTGGAGCAGCGGCGAGCGATCGATGTTCATCTGGACGTGGTAGCGGCCCATATGGCCGGGCAGGTCGACCAAAGGCGGGATGCCCGGCCAGAGCAGCGGCACACCGCAGGCCAGCACAGCCGCGAGCACGACGGCCGGATGCTCCCACCAGGCGCGCGGCCGGCGGGCGCTGGCGCTCTCTCTTTCGGCCGGCGTGGAGGTCATCGGGACCGGTGCCTCCCTCGTACGGCGGGGAAATTCAACTTTTATCTTGAGTCGGCACTATCCTCCCCGTCGCGAAGCGGCGGGGAGGGGGACCACCCGAAGGGTGGTGGAGGGGTAGCAGGCTCGGTCTTGGCGGTTCGCCCGAGAACCTCCACCACTTAGACAATTACCCCTCCACCATGCTTCGCATGGTCCCCCTCCCCATCGCCTTCGGCGACAGGGAGGATAACCAGTCGTTAACCCTGTTCACCTAGCTCTGAGCAGAGGAGGATACGGGGCGAATGACTTATCCGTGGAGGCAAGGCGACTGGAGCGAGGCGGCGCCCGTGGCCGCGCCGTCGTCGCAGCGGCCGTGGACACTCGCCTGGGCGTTCGTGCTGGTGCTCGTCTCGCTGCTCTTCGTCCAGGATATCCTCTCCACCCACTTCACGCCCTGGCCGTCGATCCGCGGCGCCGCGATCTGGGGGCGTGATTTCGCCAACGTCTATACGTCGGGCAACCTCATGCTCGAGGGGCGGCTCGACATCCTCTACGATCTCAAGGGCTACAGCGCCTGGCAGCAGGGGCTGTTCGACGGCGCCCTTCGCGCCCACAATTATTCCTATCCGCCGCCGACCCTGCTCTACACCTGGGCCTTCGCGCTTCTGCCCTATCCGGTGGCCCTGCTCTCCTGGCTGCTCCTCACCGGAGCCGCCTTCGCCGCCGCCGCGCGCCCCTATCTTCGAGACGCCGGGCTGCCCGCCTGGCTCGCGCTGATCGCCCCGGCGACCCTGCTCAACGTCTGGGCCGGCCATTACGGGCTGTTGATCGGCGCCTTGTGGCTCGGGGCCTTCCACCTCCTGCCCCGCCGCCCCATCCTCGCGGGAGTCCTGATCGGCCTGATGCTGGTCAAGCCCCACCTCGCCATCCTCGCCCCGCTGATCCTCGCCCGCCGCGGCGAATGGAAGGCGTTCGCCGCGGCCGGCGGCACCGCGGCCGGATTGGTCGCGGTCTCCGCGCTGGCCTTCGGTCCGGAGCTCTGGCGCATCTGGCTCTCGGTCACGGTGGGGGTCCAGACGGCGATGGTCGACGATGTCGGCACCTATTTCCTGACGATGATGCCCACCATCGTTCCGACGGTTTCCGCTTTGGGCTTCCCAGGCCCGGTCGCCTGGACCCTGCAGATCCTCGCCGCCGGCGCGGCGGTGGCGGCCTTGCTCCTTCGAATGCCGGCCGACAGCCGGACGGCCGGGCTCGCCGGAGGCGTGGCGACCTTCCTCGTCCTTCCCTACGCCTTCAACTACGACATGACGGTACCGGGCCTGGCCGCGCTCCTGATGCTGGCTCGGCTTCGGCGCGAGCCCGAAAGCGGCCCCACCTTCGTCCTTCTCCTCGCCTTCCTGCTGCCGCTGATCGTCCAGACCTTCGGGCTGCTCCACCTTCCGGCGCCCGCCCTGATCCTCGCCGCGCTCCTCGCCCTGATGCTTCGGCAGGCCCGCTCCGAGCCCGCGTTAAAGCCCGGTACAGCCGTCCCGGTCTAACCCCCTCCTTGCAGGGGAGCGACCTCCCCGAGATGCAGGGAGTTGATAATGAAGAAGATATTTTTCGCGGGCGCGGCCCTGGCCGTTCTCGCCGCGGCGCCCGCCGTCGCCCAGCCGGGCGAGGGCCGATCCGCCCAGCCGCAGACCCGCGCCCATGTCGCCGCCCGGGTCCAGGCCCGTTTCGCGAGCGCCGATTCCAATCGCGACGGCTATGTCACCCGGGACGAGGTGCAGGCCCGGACCGAGGCTCGGCGCGGACAGCGCGGCGAGCGCCGGGGGCAGCGCTTCGAGCGGCTCGATTCCAACAATGACGGGATGATCAGCCGGGCCGAGTTCGAGGCGCCCCGCGCGCGCGGCGGCGATCGCGGCGAGCGCTTCGCCGATCGCGGCGGGCGCCGCGGCGGCGGGATGATGATGGCCCGTTTCGGGGCCCGCGCCTTCGCGGCGATGGACATGGATCGCGACGGCCGGGTCGCACTCGCCGAGATGCAGCGCAGCGCCCTCCAGCGCTTCGACCGGCTCGATTCCAACCGCGACGGGACGATCACGCAGAGCGAGCGCCAGGCTGCGCGCGCGGTGCGGATGGAGCGTCGGGAGGACAGGCGGGGCGACTAAGTCGGCCCACTCGTCATTGCGAGCGTAGCGAAGCAATCCAGTCCAGCCTCCGAGGCCCGCTGGATTGCTTCGTCGCTGCCGCAAAGCGGCAGTTTATCCTGAGCGACGCCGCAGGCGGCGTCGAAGGGCTCCTCGCAATGACGGAGTTACCCTCACTCCGCCGCGAGATGCCATTCCGGGGCTTCCTCCATCTCCCGGAGCCGTGCCGATTCCTCGTACATATAGTCGCGGGTCATCGGGATGGAGTCGCGGCGCTTGACGTACTGGACCTGCCAGTTGACCATTCCGCCGTAGCGGAAGGCGGCCTCGGCGCCGGCCAGGTAGAAGAGCCACATCCGGTAGAAGCGCTCGTCGTAGAGCGAGATGATCTCGTCCTTGTTGACGACGGTCCGGTTGTACCATTCCGCCAGGGTCGGAGCGTAGTGGAAGCGCATCGCCTCGACGTCGGTGACGATCAGCCGGTGCTTCTCGGCCTGGGTCACCAGCTCGGACAAGGCCGGGATGTAGCCGCCCGGGAAGATGTACTTCCGCGTCCATTTGTCGGTGACCCCCGGCTCGCCCATCCGGCCGCAGCAATGGGAGACCATCACCCCGTCGTCCTTCAGGAGCCGGCGCATATGGGTGAAGAAGCCCGGATAATGCGGGGTGCCCAGATGCTCGATCAGGCCGACGTTGCTGATCCGGTCGAACTGGCCCTCGACGTCGCGATAGTCGAGAAGCTCGAACTTGACCTTGTCCGAGACCCCCGCCTCGCGCGCCCGCTCGTTGGAGAAATCGACCTGATCGCGCGCGAGGGCGACGCCAAGCACCTCGACCCCGTACATGCGGTTGAGATAGAGGGCGAAGCCGCCCCATCCGCAGCCGACGTCGAGCACCCGCATTCCCGGCTTCAGGTACATTTTCGCGGCGATATGCGCCTTCTTGTCGAGCTGGGCTTTCTCCAGGCTGTTCGACAGGTCGCGATAATAAGCCATGGTGTACTGCCGGTCCTCGTCGAGGAACAGCTCGTAGAGGCGGCGGGTGAGGTTGTAGGTGTGCTCGGCATTCTTGGCCGAGCGGGTCTTCCAGTTGATCTGGTCGAGCCGGCCGGCGATCCGGCCAATCCCCCGGCGGACCGGCCCCTTCGGCTTGAGCGGGCCCTGGCGCTCGACCGGCGCATTGTAGCGGATCAGCAGGATCAGGTCCCGGACGTTGCCCTGCTCGAGGACCATCCGGCCGTCCATGAAGACCTCGCCGGCGCCGACCCGCGGATCCTTGACGATATGGTTGGAGGCGCCCTTGTCGGTGAAGCGGACCCGCACCGGTCCGTGGGGGGCGGGCTGTCCGTCGCCGTAACGATATTCCTTGCCGTCATGGTCGATGACGGTGAGCTCGCCCTTGGTGACGATCTTCTTGAGCAGTTTGTCGAGCAGCCACATCGGTCATGGTTCCCCAGGTTTTTCGGCAATGAGCATGGCGGAGGCGGGCGGGTCAAGCGGGTGCGGGCCTCCTCGCATGCACCGTTCGGGCTGAGCCTGTCGAAGCCCTCCCTTCGAGAAGCAGGACAGGAGAGGGCTTCGACAAGCTCAGCCCGAACGGATATGCTCGCTATCCCGTCGGCGCAGGTCCCTGCCCCTCCCGGAACCGCGCCTCGTCCTTCAGCATGTAGTCCCGGGTCATCGGAGCGGCGTAGCGGCTTCGAAGATATTGAAGCTGGTAGACGACCATCGCCCCGTCGGAGAACATGGTCGACGACGCTGCCAGATAGAAAGCGTACAGCCTGTAGAAGCGGCGATCGTACATCGCCGTGATCTCGGCTTCCTTCGCCTTGAAGCGCTCGTACCAGGCGACGAGGGTGTGGATGTAGTGGATCCGCAGCGCCTCGCAGTCCGCCATGATCATCTTCTCGCGCTCGCTCGCTCCGACGATCTCGGAGAGGGCCGGCAGATAGCCGCCGGGGAAGATATATTTGAGCATGAACCGGTCGGTGGTGCCGGGCTTGCCCATCCGCCCCATCGTGTGGATCAGCGAGACCCCGTCGGGCTTGAGGAGCTCGCGGACCTTGCGGAAGAAGGCCCGGAAGAAGGGCGGGCCGAGATGCTCGAACATCCCGATCGAGACGATCCGGTCGAACTGGCCCTGGACGTCGCGATAATCGATCAGCTCGAACTTCACCCGGTCGGAAACCCCGGCTTCCTCGGCCCTCTGCCGGGCCACGGCGAGCTGCTCCTTGGAGAGGGTGACGCCGAGCACGTCGACGTCGGCGACCCGGTTCAGATAGAGGGCGAGACCGCCCCAGCCGCAGCCTATGTCGAGGACCTTCTGGCCGGGCTGGAGAAGCAGCTTCGAGGCGATATGCGCCTTCTTGTCGAGCTGGGCCTGCTCGATCCCGTTGGCGGGGTCGGTGAAGTAGCCGCAGCTATACTGCATGTCGGGATCGAGGAAGAGCCGGTAGAGGTCGTTGCCGATGTCGTAATGGTGCTGGACGTTCTTCAGCGACCGCGACTTCCAGTTGAGCATGTCGAGGCGGTGGCGGAGCCTGCCGGTCTTCTTCATGAAGCCGTTCGGCCGGCTCCTTTCCTCCCATCGCCGGTTGCGGCGGATGATCCGGACGAGATCGAGGATCTCGCCCTGCTCGATCCGAAGCCGGTCGTCCATCCAGGTCTCCGCCGTCCCCAGCGCCGGATCCCGAGCGATCTGGAGCGCGACTCTCGAATCCATTATTCGGACGGTGACCGGCCTCAGCTCCGGATCGGGGGCGCCGAAGCGGTGGATCTTGCCCTTGTGGTCGATGATGGTGAGCTCGCCCCGCTTGACGAGGCCCGGAAGCATCTTGTCCAGTAGCCGCATGGCCGCGCAGAATAACCGCATGTCCGCCGAGCGCAACAAAGTTACGGAAGCGATACTGTCCCGGAGATCGGTGAGGGCCTTCCTGCCTCGGCCGGTGCGGCTAAGTCTGATCGAGGAGATGCTGGAGGTTGCCGCCCGTGCGCCTTCGGGCGGCAACCTCCAGCCCTGGCGGGTCGACGTCCTGACCGGCGCTCCGCTTGCCGCGTTCGTCGCCGAGGCCCGGACTTCGACTCCGGGGGAGATGGAGCTGAACGTCTATCCCTCGCCGCTGCCCGAGCCCTATCGGACCCGCCGGTATCGAAGCGGCGAAGCGCTCTATGAAGCGATCGGGATCGGGCGCGAGGACCGGCCGGCCCGGCTCGCCCGGTTCGCCCGCAATTTCGAGGCGTTCGGGGCGCCGGTGCTGCTGCTCTTCTCGCTCGACCGGATCTTCGACCGGCCGCAATGGGCGCATCTGGGGATGTTCATCCAGAACCTCATGCTGCTCGCCCAGGAGCGCGGCCTGGCCACCTGCCCTCAGGAGGCCTGGGCGGCGGTTCACGACGTCGCTGCCCGGCATGTCGGGCTTCCGGCGGAGCGGATCCTCTATTGCGGAATGGCGCTCGGCTATGCGGACCCCGAGGCGCCGATCAATAGGCTTCGGACGGAGCGGGAGGGGGTGGAGGCATTCGCGAGGTTCAGGGGCTTCTAATGTCGTCAACGACGGCGTTGGTGAGGCGTCAGCCTATTTCGACAAGGCGAAATCGACCCGGATCTGGACTTCCCGGGTGCTGATCCCGGGCTGGACCGGCGGGGCCGCAGTCGCGGCGACGGGGGGCGGGGCGGCCTGCTCCGTCATGGCAGCGTCGGAATCGTAGTGGCGATAGGGCGAGGCGATCCCGGAATCCGTTATCGTCAGCACCCGGGTCACCTTCAGCCCCGCGGCCTGGGCATAGGCCTCGGCGCGTCCCCGAGCGGAACGATAGGCCGCCGCATAGGCCGAGCGGCCCGCATTCTCGGGGTCCGACACCCGAAGGTTCGGACCGGAGAGCACATTGGCCCCGGCCTCGGTGATCGCCGCAAGCGCTTCGCCGGCCCGCTTGATGTCCCTCACCTTGATGTCGATGAGGTTGTTGGCCTGGAACCGCCCGCGATTGGGGCCGTAATCGATCCTGGAAAGGGTGATCGAACGGGTCTGGAGATCGTCCTCCTTCACCCCAAGCCCCTGCAGCGCCGCCGCGACCCTGTTGATCGTCGCGCCGTTGCGGGCGCTCGCTTCGCGCGAGGTCGCCGCGATCGTATCCACCCCGACCGTGAAGCGGGCCTCGTCGGGCCTCGAATCGGCCCGTCCCGAGGCGGAGACCTGGACCAGGACCTCGTCGCTCGCAACGCCGCGAGGATCGGGCGCGGACTTCGAGCAGGCCCCGAGGGCGGCGGCCAGACCGAGCATCGTAACCAGCTTGCGCATGCCATTTCCTCCGATCGTTCCACCGTCCGGCGCGTTATAACATCGCTTCATCGACCCAGGCCACCCTTGGGTCCCAACCGGCTTGAAAAATGGCCGAAATGTGGCTATCTGATTGTCATGCAACAAATTATCCGCTTCGCAGCGTTCGCGCTGACCGCCCTTCTCGTTGTCCTCATGGCGTCGCCCTCCGTCGCCCAGGAGCGGGCCGAAGGTCAGAGCAAAGCGGATTATCTCGCCTGGCTGTCGCGCGACGCGGGCGCCCGGGCGCAGGTCCTTTCCTTCAAGGCCTTCCTCGACGCCGGCGATGTCGAGGACGTCGTCCCGACCTGGCAGCTGGTCCGAACCGCGAGCAAGTGGCGCGATTGCGGCGGACCCCGCTTCGAGGTCGCCCCGATCGCCGAATGGGCGAACATCTCCGCCACGCTCGAGTTCATCAAGGCCGAGGTCGAGCCGGTGATCGGCGACGTCCAGCCCGTCTCCGGCTTCCGCAACGCCGAGCTCAACCAATGTTCCGGCGGTGCCAAGGCGAGCGCCCACCGCCACTTCTACGCCCTCGACCTGGTCCCGGCCGACGAGGACGTCACCCGTGCCGCCCTGATCCGCAACGTCTGCAGGATCCACGGCAATAGCGGCCGCGAATTCGGGATCGGCCTCGGCTTCTACTCGGGAATGCGCTTCCACCTCGACTCGAAGGGCTATCGCCGCTGGGGCGCCAACGGCAGCGGAGCGACCAGCCCCTGCGCCACGGGCAGCTACGCTTAAGGCGGACGGCCCCCCCCATCGCCTCCCAAGCCGCCTTTCGGGCGGCTTTTTTTTGGCGTCCCGTCTCGCGGAACGCGGTGCGTGCGCGCATCTGGGTCCGAATCGGATGAACTTATAGGATTATCCAGCATTGTTCTGCTTATGTTCGCGCCATGAGCAACGTGGTGATTCGGGTCGGCCAACATGCGGAGGAGGGCAGGGAGGCGTTCGCCCGACTGCCCTTCCAGGCATCGGGAATGAGGCGCCCGCCGGGCCGGAAGGCCGGGATAATACGGTATTTGCCCCTCGAATCGGATCGACACCGTAACAGAACGGAGTGCCGCCGGAGCGTTGACGGCTTGGAGCAACGCTCTGAAATCGAAAGCGCCGATCGCGCCGAACTACGTCTCCGAACGGGATAGACCGCCGGAGGCTTCCCGCATCGGGCTGCGGGACCCGTTCCGGGCGGGCGGGAGAGGAAGCCCCTGGGGACGGACCCGTGGCCGTCCCCTGAGCCCGCCCGGACGGGGAAGGGGGCAGTCCCTAGGCTGCCCCCTTCTTTCGCCCCCGGGAATCAGGCTCGATCGGATGGCCGGCTCACCCGTTTGCCTTTCGTCCGGCTGGTGAGATGGAATTGGCGGCAGTGATCGCAGCGATAGGGGAGGAGTGGAAGACCGAAGCGGCGCGCGGCCGCGAGCGCGTCCTCCGTGGAGACGAACCGGGCCTTCTTCATGCAAATGCCGAGCCTCGTGCGCATCGCTGCCTCCCTGCGGCCGAATCGGCGATTCCGGCAAGCCCGGCCTTGCGGTTCGAGTGGCAGGCCGCCAGGCAAATGCCCTATGTCCAAGCTGCCTGCCCGGACGGTCCTCGACCTGGAGCCTGGCGCGACCGGTCGCGCCCTGGCCTGGTAGCCGAATCATGGGCTCACCGAACCGGCGACGGCTGAAGATCTTCTTCGACGGCGGGTGCCGGCCCAATCCGGGCAGGATCGAGGTGGCCGTGGTGGCTCGCGGCGTGTCCTACTATTTCGACGATCTGGGTTTCGGAACGAGCAGCGATTCCGAATGGCTGGCCCTGGGGCTAGGCTTGCGGCTCGGGCAATCGCTTGGAGAGCGGGACTTCGAACTGATCGGCGATTGCGCCCACGTGATCGCTCAGGCGAACGGCTCGTCGCGCTGCCGAACGGAGGCGGCGGCCGAGCATCGTGAACGATTCCGGGACTCGGCGTCCTCGAATCCGCCGACGCGGGTGCGCTGGATCCCGCGCACCCAGAACCTGGCGGGGATCGCGCTCGCGCGCAGGCGCGGCCGCTGAACGCGGCGCGCCTCGTCTCGCGAGCAGCCGAGGTGGAGGTCGAGTGGTCGTTCAAATTGAAGGATTAATGTAGGATTCGTTCTGCTTCTGTTCGCACACTGGCCCCCTGCCCCGGAGAACGAGCATGAACCGCACCTACGACGTCGTCGCCATTCAAATGTCCATCTGGTTCAACGTGGAAGGAGATCACGACCATAACGGCCTGATCTACGTCCTTCGGCGCAACCTGCCGCTGGTGAAATATCTGCGCGAGCTCGCCAAGCCGGTCCCCGACCCGGCGGAAATCGACCGGTATCGCGATGCCGCCAAGACCATCGCGAGCGAATTCCAGGTTCCGTTTCCGACGACCTCCGCGGAGGCGAAGCGGCCCCACGAGTTCGTCCGCCCGCTGGTGCTTCGCGCCCATCTCGGCGACGTCGTCACGGTGAACCTGGAGAACGAGATCAACGGCCGCGCCATCGGAATGCACCTCGTCGGCCCCGGCTATGACGTTCTGAAGCATGACGGCTCTCAGGTGGGCGCCAATCCGCCGAGCCTCGCGCCCCCCGGCGGGACGTACAGCTACGTGTGGACGGCCCAGAATGAAGGCGTGTTCCCGTTCCACGACGGCGGCGACTATTCGGGCGGCGAGGACGGCACCAACGTGCACGGCCTGTTCGGCGCCTTCATCGTCGAGCCGGTCGGGACGATCTGGCGCGACCCGGTCTCCGGCGTCGATTCGAGCGGCGACGGAGTCCAGCTCGACGGCCTCTACCTCGACATCATCCCGCCGGAAGCCCAGATGGCGAGGCCCGTCCCCGCGCCCCCCACGATCGAGAATTACGAGTTCCCGCCTCCGCAGGAATATACCGACTATGCCCGAGAGGCGCATCGCGAGTTCGTCGTCTTCTTCCACGACGAGCCCGAATTCATGCCGCCCCACGGAACCCACTATCCCGACCCCTGCGGCGGCGGACATGGCGACCACCTGCCGATCATGCCGGTCTCGTATCGGGCCGAGCCGATGGTCAACAAGGAGCAGATCCTGTTCCGGCTGATGGCGCAGGGCCACGACTTCAAGGGCCGCCCGGTGCTCAACGAGGAGCAGCATCACAGCTCCTGGATGTTCGGCGATCCCGCGACCCCGATCTTCAAGGCCTATATCGGCGACCCGGTTCGGATCCGCTTCGTCCACGCGGCGGTGAAGGAGACCCACGTCTTCCACCTCCACCTCTACGAATGGCATGCCGTTCCCGAGGACCGGAAGTCGCCGAGGATCGACGCGATCTCGGTGAGCCCGCAGACCGGCCACACGATCGAGCCCGTCTGGGGCGCGGGCAACCGCCACCAGGTCGCCGGCGACGTGATCTGGCACTGCCACCTCTACCCGCACTTCCACGAAGGCATGTGGGGAATCTTCCGGACCTTCGAGACCCTCCAGGAGGGCGGCGACGGGCCGCACCTCGAATATCAGGATTTCCCCTATACCGGCCGCCGGATCGGCCGTTACCCGAACGACACGAGGATCGAGCGGCTGCTTCCGCTTCCCGGTCGTACTCCGCCGCCTCTTCCGACTCCGTCGCATCCCGGCTACCCGCTCTACATTCCCGGCGAGATGCAGCAGAAGTCGCCGATCCCGCCCTGGCCGAGCGCCGAGCCGATGCCGGCCGACCACGATTACCGCCCGGAGCCGACGAAGCTCGAATATCTCGCGTTCAACCGGCAGCCGGTACCCGGCGAGATGTTCACGCGCCGTCCGTTCTCGGTCGGGCAGAGCCAGGAGTGGCCGGAAGGGCAGGACATGCCCCCGGAAAGGCCGGCCTATCACCTCAACAATGCCCGGGTGGTCGCTCACGATTTGTCGGTCAACATGGCCAGGATCGACTATAACGGCCATGGCTGGCACGACAAACACGGCCATTATTACGCTCTTGCCGAAGGCAAGGTCCTTGGCGGAATCCGGCTGCCTCGCCAGCCGAGGGAACCGCTCTTCTTCCGGGCCCGCCACGGCCAGATTCTCAACCTCAGCCTGCGCAACAATCTTCCGCTCGACATCCCGGCGACGGAGTTCGACCATGCCTTCCCGCCGTGCCCGGCGCGGCCCTGGCAGGGCGAGTGCACTCCGCACGTCCACATGGTGAAGTTCGACCCGATCTGCGCCGACGGCGCGAGCGTCGGCTGGAACTACATTTCCGGCCCCGTGGCCGGGAAGGTGATGCGTTACCGCTGGTGGCTGGACCAGGAGTTCGGGACGATCTTCTTCCACGACCATCTGTTCGCCAACTTCCGGCAGAAGCACGGCCTGTTCGGTGCGCTCATCGTCGAGCCCGCCGGAGCGCGCTTCCTCCACCCCCGGGAAGATCGCGAGATCGTCAGCGGCGCTCAGGCGCGGATCGATGTTCCGGGCGCGACTCCGAAGTCGTTCCGCGAATTCTGCATGGGGCTTCAGGACTTCATCCCGATGTGGGACTCGGGCGGCAGGGCGCTCAACCCGCCGCCGGTCCCGGGCGGTCACGGCGACCAGGGGATCATGGCGATCAACTATCGCAACGACCCGATCCACGAGCGGCTGAGGGACGGCGGCGGAGGGTTCATCGACCCGGCGCTCTGGTTCACCTCCGGGCCACCGTACAATCGCGACCCCTATACGATGCGGTTCGACACTCTGGTCAACGACCCGATCTGGTTCCGGGTCGTGCAGGGCTCGCACGAGGAGCAGCACAGCTTCCAGGTGCACGGGATGCGCTGGCGCGAGTCCCGGGACAATTCGGCTTCGCCGCTGCGCAACCAGCAGAGCTTCGGGATCTCGGAGGCCTTCACCTTCAAGCAGGAGGAAAGGTACGGCGCCGGCGACTATATGTACAAGCTGTCGGGCGCCGACGACCTCTGGCTCGGCTGCTGGGGCGTGGTCCGGGCGTTCAATCTCGACGATGTCGAGCGGCCGATGGCCCTTACCACGGCCCCGCTCGCCGGCACCGACGCGATGAACCCCTCCATCCGGACGTTCCACATCACGGCCGAGCCGAGGCGGCTCGTCTACCGCGATCCGGATCTCGTCGATCCCTTCGGGCTGATCTACCGGCTGGACCGGATCGTCGACCCGCAAGGCGTCGAGATCCCCGTTCGTCAGCAACAGAAGCCGGGCTACGAAGAGCCGCTGATCCTGCGCTGCCGCCGGGGGGAAACGGTTAGGGTCGTCCTCACCAACGGAATTCCCGATTATGCCGACATGAGGCCGGAGCCTTTCGCTCCGAGCGTCCCGGTAGAGGAATTCGACTGGGAGAACCGCCCGGTGCGTCCGGTCTCGAGGCACGTCTCGATGCACGCCGATCTGATGCGTTACGATCCGCTCACGTCGGACGGAGCCACCGTCGGCCGGAACCCGCGTCAGTCCGCGGCGCCGGGCGAAACCGTGACCTACGACTGGATGCCGCATGTGGCCGCGCCGTTCATAAGGTTCCCCGGCGAGCCGCTCGGCCCGGTTCTTCTCCAGGACATGGCGGACTTCCGCAACCACCGGCACCACGGCCTCATCGGCGCTCTCATCGTGGAACCGGCGGATGCCAAGCCGATCTATGTCCCCGAGGGACAGGATACCGGCTATGCGGGGACCCCCGATGTGTACTGGGAGGGCTTGCCCTTCGACGAAGCCTGGGACGGTCCGCGCGCCACGGTGCTGGCCTCGGCCGGCAAGGTCCGGATGAAGTTCGAGGAAGCGGTGCTTCTGCTCCAGGATGGCCTTCGCCATTTCAAGTATGGCGACATCTACTCGCCAATACCGGACGTGGAAGACGATCATGAGGACCAGGGGCAGAAAGGGTTCAACTACCGCACGGAGCCGATCGAGCGGCATCTCAACAACCCGTGGCCGGCGACTCCGATCTTCAGGGTGCCGACCGACGCCAATGTCCGCCTGCATCTGATCGGGGCCTGCGACAAGCCCCGCCAGCACAGCTTCACCGTGCATGGCGTGGCCTGGCCGGAGCACAAATATCTCGGCGCCGCGTCGCCGAGAGTGGCTTCGGAATCGGCGGTCTCCAGCGGCACGGCGAGGACCTACGAGTTCAAGGTGGGAGCGCCGGCGGACTATGCCTACCGGAATGGAGTGCTCAAATGGGCGGTGCCGGAGGGCCTTTGGGGCCTGTTCCGCGTCGGCTGAAAACCGCCGCGAACAGCATCAGGCGATCGGGGGGACAGTCATTCGTGGCTGTCCCCTTTTTCGAGGGTGAAACCAGGACAGGCCATGCCGGCTTCACCGGCGGCCCGGCGTCCTTGTAGATGAGACGATCGCCCCGATCCAATCGGGTCCGGGCCCTAGAGCGCTGTGGGAATAGGTTGAATCGCTTCAACCGTTCGCCCTGAGCCTGTCGAAGCCTGTCCTGAGCCGGCCGCCGCAGGCGGCAGCCGAAGGGGGCCTTCCTTCTTGTTTTACAAAGGGAAAGAGAGGGCTTCGAC
>DASQZF010000120.1:0-6620 GCA_035638835.1 Allosphingosinicella sp.
GCGACGCCGCCCGGATGGTCGCCCTCGACGACGCCGACGTGATGGTCGCGGGCGGCGCGGAGAGTGCGCTCTGCCCGCTCGGAATCGCCGGCTTCGCACAGGCCCGGGCGCTTTCCACCCGGTATAACGACCAGCCGGAAAAGGCGTCCCGTCCCTACGACAAGGACCGTGACGGCTTCGTCATGGGCGAGGGCGCCGGAGTGGTCGTCCTCGAGGAATATGAGCATGCGAAGAAGCGCGGCGCCAGGATCTACGCCGAGGTCGTCGGCTACGGGATGTCGGGCGACGCCTATCACGTCACCGCGCCCCATCCGGAAGGCGCCGGCGGCTACCGCGCGATGGAAGCGGCGATGAAGCGCTCCGGCCTCGATTTGTCCGACATCGACTACATCAACGCCCACGGCACCTCGACCCCGCTCGGCGACGAGCTCGAGCTGGGCGCGGTGCGCCGGCTGTTCGGCAACAATGTCGATACGCTTTCGATGAGCTCGACCAAGTCCGCGATCGGCCACCTCCTCGGCGGCGCCGGAGCGGTCGAGGCGATCTTCTGCATCCTCGCCATGCGCGATCAGATCGTTCCTCCGACCCTGAATCTGGACAATCCGAGCGAGGGCACGGCGGGAGTCGATCTGGTCCCCCACATCGCCAAGGAGCGGAAGGTGAAGGCCGTGCTCAACAACAGCTTCGGCTTCGGCGGGACCAATGCCAGCCTGGTGATGCGGGCGCTCTGACGTAAGGGCCTGTACTCAGCCATGAAGAAGCTCGTCGCGCTCGTCCTGCTGCTGGTCGCCGGGCTCGGAGTCGGCCTCTGGTTCATCCAGGGGTGGAGCGGCGCCGGTCCCTCCCGCCAGCCGACGTCGGTGGTGATCGCTCCCGGCACAAGCATGGTTGCGGCCGCCAGACAACTCGAGAAGGCGGGCGTCATCGCCTCGGCCGAACGCTTCCTGCTCCAGGCCAAGTTGTTCGGCGGCGGATCGATCAAGGCCGGCGAATATGAGATCCCGGCCCGGGCCAGCCATTCCCAGGTCCTGTCCCTGCTGCAGAGCGCCAAGACCCTTCAGCGCATGGTGACGGTCCCCGAAGGCCTCCCGTCGGTGCTGGTCCACGAGCGGCTGATGAAGGCACCGCAGCTTACCGGCGAGGCTCCGGTTCCGGAGGAGGGGAGCATCCTCCCCAACAGCTACAGCTACCAGCGCGGCGAGCCGCGTTCGGCGGTGGTGAAGCGGATGCAGGCGGCGATGGACCGGACCCTGGCCGAGCTTTGGCCGAAGCGAAGCCCGTCGACGGTGGTCGAGACTCCGGCCGAAGCGGTGACCCTCGCCTCCATCGTCGAGAAGGAGACCGGCAAGGCTTCCGAGCGGCGGATGATCGCGGGAGTCTATTCGAATCGGGTTCGGATTGGGATGAAGCTCGATGCCGACCCGACCGTCATCTACCCGATCACCAAGGGCAAGCCGCTGGGACGGCGAATCCTCAGGTCCGAGCTGAACGCGAAGAACGGCTACAACACCTACGCGATGGCCGGCCTGCCGGTCGGGCCGATCGCCAATCCGGGCAAGGAATCGATCGCCGCGGTCCTCAACCCGGCCGAGACCCAGGCGCTCTACTTCGTCGCCGACGGCACCGGCGGCCATGTCTTCGCCAACACGCTGGCCGAGCACAACGCCAACGTGAAGAAGTGGTTCGCGATCAGGAAGGCCCGCGGGGAGATGTGATACCCCCCTCCCTGGAAGGGAGGGGCTGGGGGTGGGTAGGCGAGCGAAGCGAGACTTCTTTGCTGACTCGGGGTTTCGGCCGCCTTCGGCGGACCCACCCCGGACCCCTCCCTTGCAGGGAGGGGAAAATCAGAGCGCCAGCCTGCGCCGCTCGATCTCCGCCTCGCTACCCGGCGCCCGGGCGCAAGCGAAGGGCTCGACCGCCACTTTCTGCCCTTCCCAACTGACCTGGATCGCCATCCGGTCGTCGACCATCATCCCGACATGGTCTTCGCAGAAGAGCAGGTCCCCGCGCTTTAGCGGCGCGTCGTCCGAAAGCGGCTCGCCAAGCAGGCGCTGCTCGAGCGTGTCGCGAGGCGCATCCACTCCGCACAGCTGAAGCGCGAGCTGGACGAGGCCCGAGCAGTCGACGCCGTGGCAGGTGCGGCCGCCCGGACGATAGGGCGCTCCGAGCAGGCGCTGGGCCACGGCCACCGGATCCTCCTCATGCTCGTCCACGGCGCGCAGATAGGCGAGGGGAACGAAACCGCCCTCGAACTCGAGCAAGGCGCCGCGCGCCTCCCCGTGCAGGCGCGATCCCATCGGCAGGTGGGAGAGGGCGGCGGCGAGGGGATCGGGGCCGGACTGGATCGGTGCCTGCGCCTCGACAACGACATGGGTCGGCTCGAACGGCTCCGCGAGCCCGATCGCCTCGACATAGCCGACCCGGTGGTCCGCGAGGCAGTAGCCCCAGGCCCAGCCCGCGGTGAGGTCGAGCACCGCGAAGCCTTCGCCGGGCAACAGCTCTGAAACCGGTTCGGCGCCGTCCAGCGGCTCCAGCAGGAGGGGAGCGGGAATCAGCCCGCAGGCGCGCGGGAGCGGGGATGCGTAATGGGGAGCGAAGAGCCGGCCGGCCAGGGCGATGTCGGCAATATCGTTTCGCCAGGCACTGAGACGCGGGTCGAGCCGGACCGAGGGCCCGTCGAGCGAGATCCTCCGGTCAGTGCTGGAGGAGGATTCCCCGTTCCTTGGCCGCGCCTCGGCGGCTCGAGCTTTCCTGCTGCTCGATATTGCGTTCGAAGCGCTCAAGGAACTCCTGCCCTATGCTGGTCTGGGCGACGAACACGTTGCGGCGGTCCGCCTCGTCGCGCACCCGGCGCAGATAGCCGAGCGTGCCCAGCGTATTCAAGGCGCGCGTGATCACCGGCTTGGACACGCCCAGAATGTGGGCGAGGCCGCGCACCGTATGGGGTCCCGGGGTCAGGTATACCAGCAGCATGAGCGCCATCTGGCGATTGGTGAGATCCGGCTGCCCTGACCGCACGTAGCTGATCAGCGTCTGCATCCAGCTCCTGAGAGCGCGCTCTGACACCGGCTTGTCTCCAAATTTCGAAGCGACTTGTTCCGGGTCTTAAACCAGTCACGATGCTTTTCGTTTCGTTAAATATTGATAATTCGACGCAAAAACGGCGCGTCCTAACAAGGGTTATAACGATCCAACAGGGCGAACCATGCGGCGCGCAGCCCCAATGCATCCCCACCCTTGGGCCTTCCGGGCTTGGCCGAGCCCCGCCAGGCATAAGTGTCGAAATGGGCCCAGGGCAGGCCTTCGGGCACGAATTTCTTCAGGAACAGGGCTGCGGTCACTGCGCCAGCCATGGGCGTGTCGGACGAATTGCTGACGTCGGCGATGTCGGACGACAGCATCTCTTCATAAGGCGCCCAGAGCGGCAGGCGCCAGACCGGGTCGGAAGCCGACTCGCCGCCGGCGAGCAAAGAGCCGGCAAGAGCGTCGTCATTGGCGAACAAAGCCGGGAGGTCGGGGCCGAGCGCCGTGCGCGCCGCTCCGGTCAGGGTGGCGAAGTCGAGGATCAGCTCCGGCCCGCCCTCCACCGCCTTGGCGAGGGCGTCGCCGAGGATGAGCCTGCCTTCGGCGTCCGTATTGTCGACCTCGACCGTGAGGCCCTTGCGGCTTCGGAGGACGTCGCCCGGGCGGAAGGCCGCGCCCGAGACCGAATTCTCGACCGCCGGGATGAGAAGGTGGAGCCGGACCGGAAGGCGGCTCTTCATCGCCAGCCGCGCCAGCGCCAGAGCGTGCGCGGCGCCGCCCATGTCCTTCTTCATGATTCGCATTCCGGACGCCGGCTTTATGTCCAGCCCGCCGGAATCGAAGCAGACGCCCTTGCCGACAATGGCCACGCGCGGATGCCTGCGGTCGCCCCATTCCAGCTCGATCAGGCGCGGCGCCCTGTCCGGCGTCGCGGCGCGGCCGACGGCGGCGATCATCGGATAGCCTTCGTCCAGCGCCGGCCCGGACGTGACCGTCACCTCGCCGCCGCATTCCGCCGCGCACTCGCGCACTGCAGCCTCGAGCTCGGCGGGGCCAAGGTCGCCGGCGGGGAGGTTGACCAGGTCGCGGACGAGGGCAACCGACTCCGCGACGAGGAGGATCTCCGCGATCCGGGCCGGTTCAGCAGTCAGAAGCACCCGGGGTCCGGTCTTCCGATCCGCCTTCTTGTAGCGCTCGAACCTGTACTGGCCGAGCAGCCAGCCGAGCGCGGCCGACCCCGGGGCCCGGCCCTCGACGCGGTATCTGCCCTCCGGGAGGGACTCCGCCGCCTTGGCGAGGCACCAGGGGCCGAGCGCATCGCCATTCGCGATCCCGATCACGGCCGACCATTCGACCTGCTCTCCGGGCAGGATTGCGAGCTGATTACCTTCGCCCCTGAACCCCTGGGCCGAGACCGACTGCCGGACCCGCGCCGGCTGGGCCTTGAGCCAGGCGTCAAAGCCCTTCTTGTCGACGAGGTGCAGCGCCGTGGCGGCCTGGCCCTTGTCGGGCTGGAGGAGGGTCGCGAAGTCGGTCATGCCGGCACTGGAACTCCGAAAAGATCGTGCTCGTCGGAATCCTCGACGAGTACGCGCAATATGTCGCCCGGCTTTGCGCCAGCTGCGTCGCGCAGGTGGACCTCGCCGTCGATCTCCGGCGCGTCGGCGTGCGATCGGCCGGTCGCCCCGCCTTCGCCGTCGGCCAGGTCGATCAGAACGTCCAGGGTTCGGCCGATCTTCGCCTGGAGCTTCGCCGCGGAGATCCGGGCGGTGAGCTCCATCAGCCGGGCGTAGCGCTCTTCCTTGAGCGCCTCGGGGACGGCGTCCGGAAGGCTGTTGGCGGCAGCGCCCTGGACCGGCTCGAAGCGGAAGGCCCCGACCCGGTCGAGCTGCGCTTCCTCGAGCCACTGCATCAGATATTCGAAATCGGCCTCGGTCTCTCCTGGAAAGCCGACGACGAAGGTCGAGCGGATCGCTATGTCCGGGCAGATCTCCCGCCAGCCGCGGATGCGCTCGAGCACCTTGGCTTCGTTGGCGGGACGGCGCATCGCCTTCAGGACGGCTCGGGAGGCGTGCTGGAAGGGGATGTCGAGATAGGGGAGGACCAGCCCCTGCGCCATGAGCGGGATGACCTGGTCCACATGGGGATAGGGATAAACGTAGTGGAGGCGGACCCAAACCTTGTCCCTTGGCGTGCCGAGCTTGCCGAGCTCGCGCGCCAGGTCCGTCATATGGGCCCGGACCTCGCCGCCTTTCCACGGCCAGGAGGCATGGCGGACATCGACCCCGTAGGCCGAAGTGTCCTGGCTGATGACGAGCAGCTCCCGGGTGCCGGCCGCGATCAGCTTCTCAGCCTCGCGGAGGATCGCGTCGGGGCGGCGGCTGACCAGGTCGCCGCGAATGCTGGGGATGATGCAGAAGCTGCAGCGATGGTTGCAGCCCTCCGAGATCTTCAGATAGGAATAATGGCGGGGCGTCAGCTTGAGCCCGCCGTCCGGCACCAGGTTCAGATAGGCGGAAGGCGGCATCGGGGCCGCGACATGCACGGCTCCGACCACCTGCTCATATTGGTGCGCCCCGGTTACGGCGAGGATCTGGGGGAAGCGCTCGCGGATGACGTCCGCCTCCCGCCCCATGCACCCGGTGACGATGACCCGGCCGTTTTCGGCGATCGCTTCGCCGATGGCTGCAAGGCTCTCCTCCTTGGCGCTGTCGAGGAACCCGCAGGTGTTGACCAGCACGACGTCGGCTCCTGCATAGTCCGGCGACATCTGGTAGCCGTCCGACCGGAGCTTGGAGAGGATCCGCTCGGAGTCGACGAGATTCTTCGGGCAGCCGAGCGACACCATGCCGACCTTGGGCGGGGAGGGGAGGATGGTTGCCATGGGAAGGGCGCTAGATAGGCGCGAAGAGCGCATTTTCCTAGGCCCCGCGGGTGCGGGCCTCGTGAACCTGTGCCAAGGGGCGTGAGTTACTAGCGAACCTGTGTATGCGGGGCAGGCTGCCAGTGGAGGACCGATGAGCGATTCTGCGATTGTTGCGCCCTTGCCGAATGGGCGCGATCCTCATTCGAGCCACGACCAGGGGCTGGCCCGCCTGGCCGTGGGAGCGATCGGGATCGTTTTCGGCGACATCGGCACCAGTCCGATCTACGCGTTTCGCGAGACTTTCGCGGGGCATCATCCGCTCGCCCCGGACCCACTCCACATATACGGCGTGCTGAGCCTGATCTTCTGGTCCATGATGATCGTGGTCACGATCAAATATGTCTCCGTGATCATGCGCGCAGACAATAAGGGCGAGGGCGGCAGCCTGGCTTTGCTGGCGCTGATCAGCCGCAAGGTCCGGGAGAGGCGCTGGACGGGTGGGCTCGTGCTCCTGGGAGTATTCGCCTGCGCATTGTTTTACGGCGACAGCATGATCACTCCGGCCATCTCGGTCCTGTCGGCGGTGGAGGGGCTGACGACGATCCAGCCGGCGGCGCAGCCGTACGTCGTCCCGATCGCCGCGGTAATCCTCGTTTGCCTGTTCGCGATCCAGTCGCGCGGAACCGCTCGCGTCGGCACCTTCTTCGGGCCGATCATGCTGCTCTATTTC
>DASQZF010000121.1:0-9290 GCA_035638835.1 Allosphingosinicella sp.
GAGGAGCGAAGCGACGAAGCAATCCAGTGTCGTTCGAGGCCGCACTGGATTGCTTCGCTTCGCTCGCAATGACGAGGTGAATCGGCCTGACCCCATCACGCTCTAGGTCCCCCCGGCCTTGGCCCGCACCGACCCGCTCAGCTTCTCGCGCCGGATCTGCCGCTCCTTGGCCAGGTCGTTGCGGATCGTGACCGCCGCGACCCCGCCTTCGCCCATGGCGTGGCTGATCTGGTCGAGCCCGAGGACGATGTCGCCGGCGGCATAGAGACCGGGGACGCTGGCGCGCTGGTGGCTGTCGACCACGATGTTGCCGTCCTTGAGCTCGGCTCCGACCTGGGTGGCAAGCTCGTTGTGCATGTCGGAGCCGAGCGCGGGATAGACGCTGTCGAACGTATAATGGCCGTCGGCGGTGTCGACGACGATGCAATCCTCGTGGGCTGCGACCGCGGAGCACGGCCCGTCGAGGGTCCGGATTCCATATTCTTCGAGCCGCGCCCGGTCCTCCGGGCTGAGGTTGTGCGCGGTATCCGGCGCGATGAGCGTGATGTCCTCGGTGAACCCGCGAAGGAACACCGCCTCGGCCACACCGTGCGAGCCGTCGCCGATCACTCCGACGACCTTGTCGGTGACTTCATAGCCGTCGCAGATCGGGCAGTAGCGGATGAGGCCTCGGGCGAGCGCCTCGTCGTGAAGCTCCTCGTCCATCGGCGGGCGCCGGTTGGTCACTCCGGTGGCCAGAAGCACCTTGCGCGCGATGACCGTTCCTTCTCCCCAGTCGGCCTTGAACCCGCCGTCGACGACGTCGAGCCGCGTGACCCGGCTGGTGACGATCGAGGTGCCGTATTTCTGCGCCTGCTCCTTCATCCGGGCGATGAGCTCCTTGCCGGAGATTCCGTCGGGATAGCCGGCATGGTTATGGGTGCAGGGAATCCATCCCGCCCGGCTCTTGCCGGAATCGACCAGCTTGGCGGTGAGGTGGAACCGGGTGAGGTAGATGGCCGCGGTCAGGCCGGCGGGGCCGCCGCCGACGATCAGGCAGTCGAAATTGGGTTCGGTCATGGCGGGGCAAGCGCGCGGGCGCGGGGGCGGTTCCGCTTGATCATCGCCGGCAGAATGTATATACTCAAAGTATATACTAAAATCGCATGAAAAAAACCAAAACTTTCAAGTCGGGCAACTCGGTTGCTGTGAGATTGCCCAAATCACTCGGGATCGAATCGGGTGTGGAGATGACCGTGCGCGAGGAGCGTGGCCGCTACATCGTGGAGCCTGTGGAGCAGGAGCCGAAGAAGATCGACCTGACCGGCATCTACGGTTCATGCGCCGGCTTGAGGCCGCTGACGGATGAGGAGCGGGAGATCGAGTCCGATCTCGATTGGGACGGAAAGCTGCTCGACCGTGAATAACGCTCGCTTTCTGCTCGATTCCAACATTTGCATCTATATTCTCAAAGGCCTGTCGGAGCCGGCGCGTCGAACGGTTGAGGATCACAGTCCAGGCGAGGTCGTCACGAGCGCCGTCGCCTACGCTGAGGTCATGAACGGCTTGAGAGACGCCAGTCAAAAAGCCCTTGCCGACGCGGCTGCCTTTTTCGAGATCGTCCCGGTTCAACCGTTCGACGCCGCGGCTGCGGACAAGTACCGGATGCTGGTCTTTGAGCGTCATCGCTTCGACCATCTCATCGCCGCCCACGCGCTTTCGCTCGATCTCGCGATGGTTACTCGTAACGTCCGGCATTTTCGAAACGTGCCCGAACTGCGCGTCGAGGATTGGACGTCCCGATGACGTGGACTGCAACTGTCCTCACTCTCTATCCGGACATGTTCCCGGGACCGCTCGGCGCAAGCCTCGCCGGTCGCGCCTTGCAAAAGGGTCTCTGGTCGCTGGAAGCCGTGCAAATTCGCGATTTCGCGACCGACAAGCACCGCTCAGTCGACGACACTCCGGCAGGCGGCGGAGCCGGGATGGTGATGCGTGCGGACGTCCTCGGCTCGGCCGTGGACCATGTGCTAGCGCGGCATCCGCAAGCCCCCCTCCTCGCCATGACCCCCCGAGGCCGCCCTCTCACCCAGGCCTTCGTCCGCGAGCTCGCCGCCGGTCCCGGAGTGTCCGTCCTGTGCGGCCGTTTCGAGGGGATCGACGAGCGCCTGTTCGAGGCCCGGCCGATCGTCTCCGTCTCGATCGGCGACTACGTCCTCTCCGGCGGCGAGGTCGGCGCTCTCGTCCTCCTCGACGCTTGCGTTCGGCTGCTGCCCGGGGTAATGGGCGCGGCCTCCAGCGGAGAGGAAGAGAGCTTCGAAAGCGGGCTTCTCGAATATCCGCATTATACCCGACCTGTCGAATGGGAAGGGCGCACGATCCCTGAAGTGCTGCGATCGGGGGATCATGCGAGGATAGCCGCCTGGCGCCAAGCCCGGGCGACGTCCGATACACGGTCAAGGCGGCCGGACCTGGTCGAGCGTCACAGGGATGCTCGAAGGCCACCGCCCTCTGGCGCGCAGCGCGAAGAAGAGAGCGAATAGACATGAACCTCATCCAGCAGCTCGAGGCCGAGGCCATCGAGCAGGCCGTCCAGACCCGTCCCATCCCCGAATTCCGTCCCGGCGACACCGTCCGTATCGGCGTACGCGTCGTCGAAGGCGAGCGTACCCGGGTCCAGAATTTCGAGGGCGTCTGCATCGCCCGCGCCAACAGGGGCCTCGGCTCCTCCTTCACCGTCCGCAAGATCAGCTTCGGCGAGGGTGTCGAGCGCGTCTTCCCGCTCTATTCCCCGAACATCGAGTCGATCGAGGTCGTTCGCCGCGGCGCCGTCCGCCGCGCCAAGCTTTATTACCTGCGCGGCCGCACCGGCAAGGCGGCTCGGATCGCCGAGCGCCGCGACACCCGTCCGGACAAGGCCGCCGCAGCCGCCAAGACTCCGGCTCCCGAGACCGCCGAGGGCTGAGGCCCTTATCCGCTCCGTCATTGCGAGCGAAGCGAAGCAATCCAGTGCGGCCGGGAGGCTCGCTGGATTGCTTCGTCGCTTTCGCTCCTCGCAATGACGGTCGATGAAGGCCGGGGCCCTAAAGCCGTACCTTGCCCACCGCGACCGTCGTGTCCGGCACATATTGCGGCTGGGCCGTATCGGGCCGCGCCTTCACCAGCCCCGCCCCCTCGGGCGGAAGCCCGCTTCGGGTGCCGACGATCGTCGCCTCGAGCGGCGCAGTCCCCGCGATCAGCAAGGTCACCTCCAGCCCGTCGCAGCTTCGGCCGTGGCAGCGGAAGACCGGCGCTTCGTCCGGCTCGACCTTGCCGAAGCGGCGGAAAGAGCCGCCGGCCCTCACCGCCAGGAATCGAGCCTCCTTGGGGCCGGCGAGCCGGACCACGTCCGAGCCGCGCATTCGAAGCCGGAAGGAGATCAGCCGATTGCCGCCCTCGACGCGCTCGGCGAGCCCCTCCAGCGCCGGCGGAGCGACCGCGGGTCCCCGAGCGTCCGTCGCCCATCTTCTGTAGCTCGACCAGGGCACCTCGACGTCGCGCTCCATCCGGCCCATCGCCCCCGGCAGCGGCCCGCGATCGTGATAGGCCATCCACCGCGCGTTGCCGCCGGCTTCGTCCCAGACATATTCGAGGCTCAGCCGCTGCTTGCGCTCCACCGAGTAAGCGGGCGCGAGCGCGGCCGGGAGCCAGGCAAAAGCGGCCAGCGCAGCCGCGGCCGCGGTGACCCGGCCCCGGCCCAGCCGGGCGAGCACGCATTTCAATTCGATCAGGAAGGGGAAGAGGATCAGCACCGACACCGGAGCGAACACCCAGCCGAAGTCGAAATCGAGAAGCACCTGGCTGAGATGGAGGAGCGGAATCCAGTGCACGGCCAGGGCAAAAAGTGCGAAGCCCGTGGCGAACCGCTCCAAGCGCGGCCAAAGCAGCCCGGCGCCGGCGAGAAGCGGCGGAAGCAGGAAGTAGATCGAGGCGCCCGGCGCCACCAGGCAGATGGCCGCGCCGAGGGCCAGGAAGACCAGCCAGAAGGCCAGTCGAAGCCGGTCCGGGGCGACGGGCCGGGCGATCCAGAGCAGGGCCACCGCCGCCGAGGCCATCGCCGTCGCGTCGATCGCAAGCGAAGTCCATTCGGGGAAAGCGCGCCAATATTCGCCCGGCCTGAGCCGGCCGATCAGCCAGTGGAGGATGAAGGCGGTCAGCGCCGCATCCGCAACGGCCAGGGCCAGGGCGAGGGCGCCGCGGCCGACTCCGCCTCGGCGCGACCAGGCGAGCCAGGCGAAGCCGAGCAGCAGGGCCCCGAGCAGGGCCAGCCCGAGCCAGAGGGGAAGAGTGACGAGGCCGAGCCCGAGGACGTCCGCATAGATGAGCTCCCCGTCCGCCGGAGCCGCTCCTCCGCCCGCCAGATCCGCCGTCGCCTGAAGGGCGGAATCGCCCATGTGGCGAAGGCTTCGAGGGTCGAGATTGGCGAGGATGTCGTCCGGGGCGTGGTAGCGTGTCTCGTTGCCGATGATCGCGAAGTTGAGGGTCGTCCAGCCGCGCTCCTTGAACACGGCGACGTCGGTCTGGTTGGGGATCAGCCGGGAGAAGTCGGTGGTGAGAGAATTGGCCGCCGGGCCGGTCACCGAACGGGCGTAATGGCGGATCGCCCGGCCGTTCGGACGGCTGGTCTCGAACATGATCGCCGCGCCCGTGGTGCCGCGGGATTCGAGGTTGACCAGGCTGTCGACCCGGGCGGCGAGCGGGTCGGTGTCGAGGAAGGCGCGCGCTCCGATCAGGCCGGTCTCCTCGCCCTCGTTGAACAGGAAGCTCACCGGACGCTCGAGCGGCCGGTCCTTCAGGAGCGCCGCGACCTCGAGCATCGAGGCGACCCCGATCCCGTCGTCGGCCGCGCCCGGGCCGGTCGGGGTCGAATCGTAATGCGAGACGAGCAGCACGTGCCGCCCCTGCACCGGGCCGATCGTGGCGACCACGTTGCGGATCCGGGCGCAGGACACGGTCTGCGCCTCGCCGGAGCCGTTGCAGGTGAAGCTGTCGGCGATCCGCGGGGTCAGCCCCAGGGCCAGAAGCTCGGCGATCAGCCGGCTGCGCACCCCGTCGCTGGCGGCGCTGTCGACCGGGTGGGGCCGCTGGTCGCCCAGGATCCGCTGCAGCCGTTCCAGGGCGCGCGCCGTGTTGAAATCCCCGGCGCCGACCGTTCCGATCGGGGGCGAGGGGATCGGAACCAGCGCGCTCTTCGCTCCAATCACCGCGAGCAGCGCCAGCAGAAGCAATGCGACGATCGGACCGGTCCTCTTCATCGCTCTCCCTTGGCACGCGCTCGGCGCTCCTGATAACAGACGCTCCGAGGGTGGCAACGGGGCGGGAGATCGACGGCGACGGGTCAGCCAGCCGGAGGGAATGGCCGACATCTACGTTGTAAAGCTTGGCAGGATGCCTAACTGAGGCCTCTGCCTTCAGGAGTGAGAAAATGGGTTATCGGGTGGTCGTCGTCGGTGCGACCGGCAATGTCGGACGCGAGATGCTGAACATCCTCGCCGAGCGCGAATTCCCGCTCGACGAGATCGCCGCGGTCGCCTCGCCGCGATCGACCGGCGACGTCATCGATTTCGGCGACAGCGGGACCGAGCTCAAGGTCCGCAACATCGAGCATTTCGACTTCGCCGGCTGGGACATGGCCCTGTTCGCCGCCGGCTCGGCCGTCTCGAGGGAATATGCGCCCAGGGCCGCGGGCGCGGGCTGCACGGTGATCGACAACAGCTCCCTCTACCGGATGGACCCCGACGTGCCCCTGATCGTGCCGGAGGTGAACCCCCAGGCGACAGACGGCTACCGCCGCAAGAACATCATCGCCAACCCCAATTGCTCGACGGCCCAGATGGTGGTGGCGCTCAAGCCCCTCCACGACGCGGCCGGGATCAGGCGGGTCGTCGTCTCGACCTACCAGTCGGTCTCCGGAGCGGGCAAGAAGGGGATGGACGAGCTGTTCGAGCAGAGCCGCAACATCTTCGTCGGCGACTCCAACGAGTCCGCCGTCTTCACCAAGCAGATCGCCTTCAACGTCATTCCCCATATCGACGAGTTCCTCGACGACGGCTCGACCAAGGAGGAATGGAAGATGGTGGTCGAGACCAAGAAGATCCTCGACCCGAAGATCAAGGTGACGGCGACCTGCGTCCGGGTGCCCGTCTTCGTCGGCCATTCCGAAGCGATCAACATCGAGTTCGAGCGCGAGATCTCCGCCGAGGAGGCGCAGAAGATCCTTCGCGAAGCGCCCGGAGTGATGCTCGTCGACAAGCGGGAGGACGGGGGATACGTCACCCCGGTCGAGGCGGTCGGCGAATATGCCACCTACATCAGCCGGGTCCGGGAGGATTCGACCGTCGAGAACGGCCTCAACCTGTGGTGCGTCTCCGACAACCTTCGAAAGGGCGCGGCACTCAACGCCGTCCAGATCGCCGAACTCCTCGGCCGCAAGCACCTCCAGAAGGCGGCTTGAGCCGTTGATAGCATAATGCTATCACAGTGCCATGGCACAAGCACTGATCCGAAACATCGACGACGATCTCCTTGCCGTCTATCGCGAAGCCGCCGCGGCAAACAACCGGTCGCTCGAAGCCGAGCTGAGGGAGGCGCTGAAAAAGGCGCGGCCTCTGACGCCAGGTGCCCTTGAGAAGACCCTGGCCCGCTTTGCCGAGATTCGCGCGATGACGCCGGATGTGCCGCAGACGCCCAGCGAAAAGCTCCTTCGGGAGGATCGGGATTTCGGGCATTGACCCTGGTTATCGACGCCAGCGTCGCGATCAAATGGTTCGTTCCCGAAGCCGGTAGCGAAGAGGCTCTGGCTTTACTCTCACGGCGCCTCGTGGCCCCGGATTTGTTCGTGGCGGAAACCGGGCACCTGTTTTCGAAGAAAGTGCGCCTACGCGAGCTTAGTCCACTGCAAAGCAGGCTCGCATTTGAAGAAGTGCGCCGAAACGTGTCAGTGTTCGGAGGGGCGGCGCTAGCGAGCGCAGCCTTCGAGCTGTCGCTGGCGCTGCACCACTCGATCTATGATTGCTGGTACCTGGCGGGAGCCGATGCGCTTGGCCTGCCCTTCGTGACAGCGGACGCCATAGTCGCCGCCAAGGTCCGGGCGAGCGGCGCGTCCACTCGCATATACCTCTTGGGTGAGGAGATCGCCGATGAGTGATGAGATGAAGGGCGGCTGCGCCTGCGGGCGGATCCGCTACTCGGCGCGGGTCGAGGATGACGAGGCCTATCTGTGCCACTGCCGGATGTGCCAGCGTTCCACGGGAGGAGTGTCGATCGCCTTCAGGAGCGTGAAGAAAGCCGACGTGGCCTGGGAGCATGAGCCCGACTGGTACGTCTCTTCCCCCATCGCCCGGCGCCCTTATTGCCGCGAATGCGGCACGTCGCTCGGCTTCGCCTTTCCCGACAGCGAGAATATGGATCTCACCATCGGCTCTTTCGACGATCCCTCGCGTTTCCGTCCCAAGCACCATTTCGGCGCGGAGAGCATTCACCGCGCCTGGATCGACACCGAAGGCCTGCCGGAATATCGAACCGATGAGTACAAACCCGTCGCCGATCGCTGGATTGCCGCCACCGGCAAGCTGCCGGATTAGCCCCCCGTCATTGCGAGCGAAGCGAAGCGATCCAGTGCGGAATTCGAGACTCGCTGGATTGCTTCGTCGCTCCGCTCCTCGCAATGACGGTGGATGATGACCGATCCAAACCCCACCACTCATCGCTTCACCGCCTCCGACGGCATCGAACTCGCTTGGCACGAGCTTGGCGAGGGCAGGGCGGTCCTGCTCCTTCACGGCCTCTTCTCCAGCGCCGACATGAACTGGCTGAAGTTCGGCCACGCCGCCGAGATCGCCTCGCGCGGTTTCCGGGTGATCATGCCGGACCTGCGCGCGCACGGCGAAAGCGCCGCGCCCCATGGCCAGGCCTGCTATCCGCCCGACGTGCTCGCCCGGGACGGGCTGGAGCTGATCGCCCATCTCGGCCTCGCCGATTTCGATCTGGGCGGCTATTCGCTCGGCGCCCGGACCTCCGCCCGAATGGCGATAATGGGCGCTCGCCCCAGGCGGCTGGTGATCGCGGGAATGGGCCTTCGCGGAATGCTCGAAACGGGCCGCCGCTCGGACCATTTCCGAAAGGTGCTGACCGGGATGGGCACCCACGAGCGCGGCTCGAATGAATGGATGGCCGAAGCCTTTCTCAAAACCACCGGCGGCGATCCGCAGGCGCTGCTGCCGTTGCTCGGAAGCTTCGTCGACTCGACCGATACGGAGCTGCTCGGGATCGCCGTTCCGACGCTCGTCGTGTCCGGGATCGAGGACCAGGACAACGGCCCCGCCGAAGACCTTGCCAGGCTGCTTCCCGACGCGAGTTTCGTCGAGGTTCCAGGCAATCACATGAACGCGGTGACCAAGCCCGATCTGGGCCGCGCCATCGCCGATTTCCTCTCGCTTGATTCAGCCCCTCGCGAGGAGCAATAGCCGCGTCGACAGACCAGAAACGAGGATGCCTGAATGAAAGCCACCGTATCCGCTCTCACCCTTGCAATCTGCCTTGCGGCCTGCGCCACCGCCCCCGCGGACGAGGGAGTCGCCGTTCACAGAGATGTGCTGCACCTCGAGCAAGCCGCCGATACCGCGGCCCCCGCGCCGACTCTCGACGAGGCCCGCGCCTTCGTCGCCCGCGCCGAGAAGGAACTGTCCGAATTCGCGGTGCTCAACAGCCGCGCCCAATGGGTCAACTCGACTTACATCACCGACGACACCGACGCCCTCGCCGCGCATTTCGGAACGATCGGGACCGAGATGTCCGTCCGCTTCGCCAACGAGGCCGCGAAATATGCGAACGTGCCCGGCGTCGACTACGACACCAAGCGCAAGCTCGACATTTTGCGTAGCGCTCTGGTCCTTCCGGCGCCGACCACTCCGGGCGCCGCGGCCGAGCTCAACACCATCTCGACCCGCCTCAACTCGACCTACGGCAAGGGCCGCGGAACGCTCGACGGGAAGCCGATGACCGGCAACGATCTCGAGGAGAAGATGGGCACGGTCCGCAACCCCGTCCAGCTCCAGGAGATGTGGACGAGCTGGCACAGCAATGTCGGGGCCCCGATGCGGCCCGACTACATCCGCCTCACCGAGATCGCCAACCAGGGCGCCAAGGAGCTCGGCTTCAGCGATACGGGGGCGATGTGGCGCTCGCGCTACGACATGGCCCCGGACGAGTTCGCGGCGATGACCGACCGCCTGTGGAACGAGGTGAAGCCGCTCTACGACGAGCTCCATTGC
>DASQZF010000122.1:0-11056 GCA_035638835.1 Allosphingosinicella sp.
CAAAGAGAAGGCGCGAAGGCACAAGGAAGAAATGCCGCGCATGCCGCCCAGCTTCTTGTACCTTCGTGCCTTCTCTCAAAAAATCCAGGGCCTGCCGGCCTTCGGGGCGACCCGCTCGATGCAATGGCGTCAGACCGCGGCGCGGCTCCGCCCTGGATGCTGAAACGAGTTCAGCATGACGCCGTCGTTCGCGACGTCAGCCGATCGCCTGCGCTGCGGCGATTGCGGGGGGAAGATGGGCGGCGGCGAAGGGTTTCTTCACGACCGGAGCCTTGGGATCGCGCGCCCTCACCTGCCGGATATGCTGGGTGATGAACAGCACCGGCACCTTGAGCTTCGTCCGGATCCGTTCGACCGCGCTGATTCCATTGCCGCCCCGGTCCAGCTCGACGGCGGCGGTGACGAGGTCGGGCGGATTCGCCTCGGCGCAGGCCACCGCCTCGTCCTCCGAAGTCGCAAGGGTGATCGACGTGAAGCCGGCGTCCCTCAGGGCATCCTCGATCATGAAGGACGTAAAAATCTGTGGCTCGATGATCAGAGCGCGCATCAATCTCTCTTGTCTTGAAACTCGACCGGCGGCGGGACCGTGAACAACCCGACGAGCTGACTTAACGACTTTGATCTATGTTGGTTGCTTAGAAAGTGAGCAAAAGCAGTTTGTTTACGGCCCGTTATGGAAAGCTCCCGTCGCTACGAAACCGGCCGACGCGCCCTTAGCGCCTGGGCCAGCGTCCCTTCGTCGAGATAGTCGAGCTCGCCGCCGACCGGCAGGCCATGGGCGAGCTGGGTGAGCCGGATCGGGAAGCCCTCGAGGCGTTCGGCGAGATAATGGGCGGTGGTCTGGCCTTCTAGGGTGGCGTTCATCGCGAGCACGACCTCGTCTATCCCCCCCTTGGCGACCCGGCCGAGCAATTTGTCGATGTTGAGGTCCTCGGGCCGGACCCCTTCCAGCGCCGAGAGCCGGCCCCCGAGGACGTGGAACCGCCCGGGGAAGAGCCGGGAGCGGTCGAGCGCCCAAAGGTCGGATACTTCCTCGACCACGCACAGAAGCCGGTCGTCGCGGCGGGAATCGGTGCAGACGCTGCACGGGTCGGTCGTGTCGACGTTGAAGCAGGCGGAGCAGACTGAGAGATTGTCGTTCACCCGCTCCAGCGCCCTGAGCAGCGGTGTCAAGGCGGTGTCCCGCTTCTTCATCAGATGGAGAACCGCGCGCCGCGCCGAACGCGGCCCGAGCCCGGGAAGGCGCGCGAGCGCCTGGGTAAGGGCGTCGATCTCGGGAGAAGCCATAAGGGGTAGGTAGCGACGCTGCGCGGAGGATCAAACCCCCCTCCCTGCAAGGGAGGGGCCGGGGGTGGGTCCCGCCGAAGGCGGCCGAAGCGCCGAGTCGGAAGAAAGTCTCGCTTCGCTCGCCTACCCACCCCTGGCCCCTCCCTTCCAGGGAGGGGATTTCTACCACGCGGCAATTCGTTCTAAGGCACCCCCCATGCGCATCGCCTTCATGGGTACCCCCGAATTCGCCGTTCCGACGCTCGACGCCCTCGTCGCCGCCGGCCACGACGTCGCCGCCGTCTACTCGCAACCGCCCCGCCCCGCGGGCCGGGGCAAGGGGCTCCGCCCTTCCCCCGTCCAGCAGCGCGCCGAAGCGCTCGGGATCGAGGTCCGCACTCCGCTCTCGCTCAAGGATATCGAGGCGCAGGCCGGCTTCGCCGCGCTCGGCCTCGAAGTCGCGGTGGTCGCCGCCTACGGCCTGATCCTCCCCCGGCCGATCCTCGAAGCGCCCCGCTTGGGCTGCCTCAACGTCCACGCTTCGCTCCTCCCGCGCTGGCGAGGCGCCGCGCCGATCCAGCGCGCCATCCTCGCCGGCGACAGGACGACCGGTGTGACGATCATGAAGATGGAGGAAGGGCTCGACACCGGGCCGATGATGGCGATGATGGGAACCCCTGTCGCCCGCAAGACCGCGGGCGAGCTGACCGACGAGCTCGCCCGGCTCGGCGCCGAATGGATGGTCGAGGTCCTGAACGAATGGCACCGGATCGGACCGCGCGTCCAGCCGGACGACAAGGCGACCTACGCCCCCAAGATCCGCAAGGAGGAGACCCGCCTCGATTTCGACCGGCCGGCGATCGAGGTGGAGCGGCAGGTCCGGGCCTTCAACCCGGCGCCCGGCGCCTGGTTCGAAGCGGGCGGCGAGCGGATCAAGCTGCTCGCGGCCGAGCCGGTGGTGGCCACAGGAGCGCCCGGCGAGATCCTTCCCGACAAGGGGCTCACCATCGCCTGCGCCGAGAATGCGCTCGCGGCTTTGCTCGTCCAGCGCTCCGGGCGGGCGCCGATGTCCGGACCGGAGCTTCTTCGCGGCTTCCCGATCGCGCCCGGCACGAAGCTTTAGGTGGCCCGCTTCCGGCTGATCGTGGAATATGATGGCGGGCCGTTCATGGGCTGGCAGCGCCAGGCGCACGGCCCGTCGGTCCAGCAGGCCCTCGAGGAAGCCGCCGAGGCGATCACCGGCGAAGGCGCGACCGTCCATGCCGCGGGCCGGACGGACGCCGGGGTCCATGCGCTGGCGATAGCCGCCCATGTCGACATCGAACGGCCGATCGCCCCCTTCCGGCTCGCGGAAGGCCTGAACGCGCTTCTGAAGCCGCTTCCGGTGGCCGTGCTGGAGGCGCAAGTGGTGGCGGACGACTGGCACGCCCGCTTCACCTGCGTCGGGCGGCGCTATCTCTACCGGATCGTCAACCGGCGGGCGCCTCTGGCGCTCGAGGCGGGGCGGGCATGGCAGGTCGCGGTCCCGCTCGATTGCGGGGCGATGCACGAAGCGGCGCAGTGGCTGGTCGGCCTCCACGATTTCACCACCTTCCGGTCCGCCCATTGCCAGTCCGAAAGCCCGGTCAAGACGCTCGACCGGCTCGACGTTCGCCGCGAGGGCGACGTCATCCTGATCGAGGCGGCCGCCCGCTCGTTCCTCCACCACCAGGTGCGCTCGATGGTCGGTTGCCTCCAGCTGGTCGGCCGGGGGAAATGGAGCGCCGGGGATTTGAAGTCGGCGCTGGAGGCGAAGGACCGGGCGGCGCTCGGGCTGAACGCCCCGCCCCAGGGCCTGTATTTCGTCGAGGCGGTCTATCCTGATCCTCCCCTCCCTGGAAGGGAGGGGCTGGGGGTGGGTCCGCCGAAGGCGGCCGAAACTCCAACTCCGTAGAAGTCTCGCTGCGCTCGCCTACCCACCCCCGACCCCTCCCTTTCAGGGAGGGGAGATCAGCCCGCCTTCCTCATCTCGGTCCCACCATATCCGAACAGCCGCTGGAGCGACTTGTCGAGCATCAGCAGCTGCCACAGCAGCCGGCCATGCTCGGCCCGGCCCGAGCGATGGGCGGCGGCGAGCCGGGCGATCGCGGCGCCGTCGAACCCGCCGAGCTCGGCCAAGGCCGGGCTGTGGGCGATCGCCGCGGCCTCGCCCGCGAGCGGGCCCCGGAACCAGGCGCTGATCGGTGTGACGAAGCCCATCTTGGTCCGGTGGAGCACCTCGTCCGGCAGATATCGGCCCAGCGCCCGCTTCATCAGCCATTTGCCCGAGCCGCCGCGGATTCGCATCCCGGCCGGGACCCGGGCGGCGAACTCCACGAGGCGGTGGTCGAGCAGCGGCTCGCGGGCCTCGAGGCCGACCGCCATGCTGGTCCGGTCGACCTTGGTGAGGATGTCGCCCGGAAGCCAGATCTTGAGGTCGGCATATTGGGCACGGGAGAGCGAGTCCGTCGCGGGGGCCCCCGCCATCGTTTCGACATAGCGCCGCTCGGCCCGATAGCCGCCGAGAGAGCGTTTGAAGTTCGCGCTGTAGATGCTGGACCTCGTTGCGGGCGGCGTCACTCCGACGGCGGCCGCATAGGCCTCGCCACCGTCCTGGCCGATCGCCTGCAAGGTCGTCTTGGCCCGGAGAAATCGAGGCGCCCAGTCGAGCTTGGGATAGAGGTTGCCGACCGCTCCGAGCAGTCCTCGGGCCGGGCCCGGCAGGAGGCCCCTCACCCGCTCCTCGGCGGCGAACATCCGGTAGCGGCGATAGCCGGCGAAGGCCTCGTCCGCCCCGTCGCCGGAGAGCGCGACCTTCACGGTCTCGCGGGCGAGCTCCGAGACCCGGTAGGTGGCCAGGGCCGAAGCGTCGGCGAAGGGCTCGTCGAAGGCGTCGGCGAGCGTGTCGATCAGCCCGAAATCGTCGGCCTCGACGATCCGGCTCCGATGGCTCGTGGCGAAGCGTGTCGCGACCAGGGCGGCCCATTGGCTTTCGTCATGCCCGGCCTCGCTGAAGCCGATCGAGCAGGTCTGGACCGCCGAGCGGCTCGCTTCCGCCATCAGCGCCACCACCGCCGAGCTGTCGACCCCGCCCGAGAGGAAGGCGCCGAGCGGCACGTCGGCGACCATCCGCGACCGAACCGCCGCCTGCAGACGCTCGACCAGCTCCTCCTCCAGCGCCTTCGCCGAGGCCCGGGAGGGGTTGGAGAAGTCGACGTCCCACCAGCGCACCGGCTCGGGTACGGCCCGGCCCCGGCGGACCAGGAGATAATGGCCGGCGGCGAGCTTCCTGACGCCCTCGACCATGCAGCTGTCGTCGGGGACGTAGCCCAAGGCGAGATAATCCTCGATCGCCCGGTGGCTCGGCGAGCGGCGGAGCAAGGGATGGGCGAGCAGGCCCTTCAGCTCCGAGGCGAAGACCAGCGCCTCGTCGGGAAGGCTCGCATAATAGAGCGGCTTCACCCCCAGCCGGTCGCGGGCGAGGAACAGGCAGTCCTGGTCCTGGTCGAAGAGCGCGAAGGCGAACATCCCGTTGAACCTGGAAAGGCATTCCGGCCCCCATTGCCGCCATGCCGCCAGGATCACCTCGGTGTCGCTCTCCGTCCGGAAGCCGTGGCCGAAGCCCTCCAGCTCCCCCCTCACCTCGCGGAAATTGTAGATCTCGCCATTGTAGCTGAGCGCAAGCCTGCCGTCGGCCGAGCGCATCGGCTGGTCGCCGGTGGCGAGGTCGATGATCGACAGCCGCCGATGGCCAAGCCCCACCCCCGGAGCGGTCCAAACCCCGCTCCCGTCGGGCCCGCGATGGGCGAGCATGTCCGTCATCGCCCTCACCCGCTTCGGGTCGACGGGCTTCGGGCTGCCCGGGTAGAAGAGGCCTGCTATTCCGCACATGGCTCAGTCCCCTGCCAGCCCTGCGGCCCGGTCGGCAAGGGGCGCGACCGGCCCGAGGCTTTTCAGGAAGGAATCGATCGCCGGGCGCGGGCTCACGCCGTCCGCCGGAGCCTCGGCCGCAACCAGGACCGCAACCGCCCGCTGAGGCCCGCCCAGGAGCCTGACCCTGACCGTCTCGAGCTTCACCCGGGTCCTGCTCCCGGTGACGATGTCGCCCACCCGGTAGAAGCTCACCACCTCGCGGACCTTGCCGTGCGATCCGATCAGCTCGGCCTTGCCGTCCGCCGGCGCGGCCGAATCGCCGGTCCAGGACCAGGCCCCGTCCTCGTCCGCGGCGCCCTGGCCGTAGCCGACCAGCTCCCGCCCCTCGCTCTGCCGGGCGAAGACGACGATTGCGAGATCGACCTGCTGCCCCGAGGCGCTTCGGTAGCGGCCGATCCGCACCCGGTCGGCCCCGGTATAATAAGGCCGCCATTCCGGTCCGGCGGGAAGCCGGGTCCAGCCGGCCACCTCGGGAAGCGGGTCCATCGGAACCGCCCGGGTTCCGGCCGCGGCAACGGCGCCGGACCACAAGGGCGCCACCGCGGCGAGTGCGACCGCGATCGCCGCGACCTGCGCCGCGCCCGCCGTCCGCCCCGGCTCGGCGCCGGGCGCCTGCAGCTCGGCCGGATCGAACCAGTGCGCATTGGGCGCCCGGTCGAAGAAGCGCCACGCCGCCGCGACGATCAGAGCGATGACGATCGCGAAGAATACCCAGCCATAGACCAGATGGTCGACCCCGACGGCGACCTCGTTGTTCGTCTTCCAGGCGATGTAGATGGTGCCGAACGCCCTCACCCCGTTGGCGAGCACGGAAACCGCGAGCGCGAAGGCGACGAACAGGAGCCGCCGGCGCCAGGACCGGAAGCAGAGGTTGGCGGCAAGCGCGGAAAGCGCCGTCATCGCCACCAGGAACCGCACCCCGGAACAGGCCTCGGCGACCCGGAAGAGCCCGCTCGGCGTCGAGATGAAGATCCCCTCGATATGGGCCGGAACCCCGGTCAGTGCGAGAAGCGCCATGCTCATCTTCGCGGTCAGGGTCTGGAGCGGCGCGACCAGCTCCTCCCCGAACGGCACCAGGAAGAAGGCGTAGAAGATCGGAAAGGCGATTGCTCTCGCCACCGCCTTGCCGAGGCAGGCGACGACGCTGCCCTGGAGCATCAGGACCAGCCCGAAATGGCGAAGCAGAGCGACATTGCCCGCCTCGCCCAGAAGCCAGGCCGCCCCGCCCGCCCCCGCCACCGCGAGCCCCGGAGCCCAGGCCCGGGGCGCGATCGCCTTCAGGTCGGGAAGGCGCTGCCAGACCAGCCAGGCGATGATGGGCAGGACGAGCGCGCAATGGTTGAAGGTCGTGCTGGTCCACCAGATGCGGGCCATGTCGGCGCCGTCTCGAGCGAACAGGAGCAGGATCGCTGCGCTCGCGGCGGCCAGCGCTGCGAGATGGCTTCGCCACGCCTGCGCCAGCGGATCGGCCCTTACGATCGGGAGGATCGCCGTCATGCCGCCGCCTTGCGCGCCGGAACCGCGACGATCCCGGCGAGCGGCGCGAGCCGCGCCTCCCAGCGATAATGCTGCTCCATCCGCCGGCGGGCTTCCGCGCCGAGCAGCCGGGCCCGCTCCGGATCGTCGAGAAGCCCGGTTATGGCCTCGGCCTGGGCCTCGGGCTCCGCCGCCACCAGCAGATGCCGCCCCGGCTCGGCCTCGATTCCCTCGAAGGCGGCAGGCGATGCGACCACCGGCCGGGCCATCGCCATCGCCTCGAGCACCTTGTTCTGGATTCCCCGGGCGATCCTAAGCGGTGCCGCGACGACGTCGGCCGCGGCCAGCCAGGAACGAACGTCCGGAACCGCCCCGGTGATGATCGTCCTGGGCCCGGCGAGCCTGCGTACCGATTCCGGCGGCTTCCGGCCGACGATCGCGAACCGCGCCTTGGGAAGCATCGGCATCACCTCCCCGGCGAACCATGTCACCGCGTCGATATTGGGCGCGTAATCCATCTGCCCGGTGAAGACGATGAGGGGAGCTCTTAGCCCCTCCCCTTCAGGGGAGGGGCTTTGAGCCTCGGAAAATCCCCCTCCGGATCGTAATAATCCAGGTCCACCCCGTTCTGAAGCGCGCGGATATCCGCCTCCTCCAGCCCGCTGCGCCGCCTGAACAGCTCCGCCTCCGCCTCGCTTACGAACAGGCTGACGTCGGCCCTCGCGGCGACCGACCGCTCGAAGGCGGCAAGCACCCTGCCCTCGCGGCGATGGACCGGGCCCATGATCCCGCCCTCGCCCCCATAAGCCTCGAACTTGGCGGAATCGACGTCGCCGAAATCCATCACGAACCGCGCGTTTGCGCCTTCGGGCACGAACTGCGCCATCTGCCCCGAAAAGGCGAAGATGATGGAGATCCGCCCGCTCGCCAGAATCCGCTCGACGAAGCTTCGAAGCGCCGCGCTGTCGAACAGGGTCAGCGACACCGGCCGTCCCTCGACCAGCGCCCGGGCCCCGGCCGCGACCCGCGAAATGCGCCTCACCTCGACATGCGCCTCGCCCAGCGCCGGGCCGATCGCCTCGCGAAGCCCGGCGAGGTTCGCCGCATCGGCCTCGTCGTCGGCCAGGCAGGCGAGATTCACCCGCCCGAGGCCGGCGAGGTGCCTGAGCTCGTGATAGGTCCGGATCTTGTCGCCGCGATCGGGCGGGAACGGGATCCGGTGAGCGAGGAACAGGATCTCGGCCATCAGCCGAGCCCCTTCGCCAGGGCCGGTCCAAGGCGGTTCGAGACCCACAAGGGAAGCTTCTTCCAGGCTTCGACCTTGAGCTTGTTCTTCGGGCTGAGCGGATTGATGTCGCGAGGCGCCGCCCCGGCCGCGGTCCGTACCCCGTAGCGAAGCGGTTCGGGATCCATGCCCCAGTTCGTCTTGAAGCTGTAATTGCCGGTGCCGACCTTGGACCGGCCGAAATCGAACCGGGTGCAGCCGCGCCTCGAGGCGTTCGCCATCACTTCAAAATAGAGGAGCTCGCTCGCGAAGCAGTCGCGCGCTGCGGTCGTCCCTCCGCCCCAATAAGGATGGACGATTCCCTTGAAGTAGAAATTGAGGACGCTCGCCACCGGGCTGTCGCGATCGGAGATGGTGACGATGTCGCAATCCTCCCCGAACAGGTCGAGCATCGAGTCGAACAGCCGGCGCGGGAAGACCGGCGAGCCGAGGTTGCGCATCGATTCGCCATAGACCCGGAAGAAATCGGACCGGTCCTCGGCCGAGGCTCCGACCCGCACTCCGAGCCCGCGCTCCCGGGCGCGCCTCACTCCGCGGTGGCGGCGCTTGATCGACTTGAAGATCGCCTCCTCGCCTTGCGGCAGATCCATCGCGAAGCCGACATAGACGTCGTCGCGGACTGCATAATCGTCGGGGAACGGGCCTCCGCGAAGCTCGACGACGGAGCAGCCGATCCGGTCGGCCAGCTCCGCCGCGCCTCGAAGGAGCGCCGCCTCCGCGGCCTTGTTGTCGGCGATGACTCCGCCGCCGGTTCCGAAGCCGGTCGAGACCAGGGCCCGGCCGAACAGGGCCGAACGGACGTCGGTCAGCGGAAGGCAGCCGACCAGCCCCGCCCCGGGACGCTCGGCGATCAGATAATGGCCGCGCTGGCCGCAGCCGCGCTCGACCGCGACGCTCCAGTGCGGGCGATGGAAGAAAACGGAATCCGGGTGCCCAGCGACATAGGAATCGATCCGGGCGCGTTCGGCGGGATCCTTCAGGTCGGAGGCCCGGACCGCGACGGCGCTGATCGGCGCATACATGCTCACGACAGTCTCTCCCGCTCGCGCTCGACCACCTTGTCAGTCCGGCCCCAGCTATGGGCGTTGAACAATTTCAGAAGCTTGGGCCGCATGGCCGAGAGTCGGCTGTAATGGCGGAGCCGCGACCTGAGCGGCGCTCCGGCGACCCTCGGCTGGCCCGGATCGATCTCCCAGGGATGGAAATAGAAGACGGCGGGCCGCTGGTCGGACTGGTTCACCCGGTCGATCGCCCAGTGGGAGAATCGATAGGGCAGCAGCCGGAAGAAGCCCCCTCCCCCAGCCGCCATCCGCCGTCCGGCGAGCTCCACCGTCGTAACCGGAAGCTCGATCAGATCTGAGCCGGCGAGCGGCCGGTGCGCGAATCGCGGCGCCTCGCGCCAGCCATAATGGTCATGGGCGATCGGAGCGACGCTCGAGGAATAGGCATAGCCTTCGTCGGCGAGGATCCGGTGCGCCCAGGGCGTCCGGGCGTCGATCGAGAAGCTCGGAGCGCGATAGCCCCTGGGCTCGACTCCGGCGGCTTTCGAGATGGCCTCATGGGCTCGGCGCAGATCGGTCCTGAAGCCGTCCTCGCCAAGGTTGAAGACCCGCTCATGGTCCCAGCCGTGGCTCGCGATCTCATGCCCCTCGTCGGCGGCCCGACGGACCAGGTCCGGATGGCGCTCGGCGACCCAGCCCAAGGTGAAGAAGGTCGCCTTGACCTTGGCCTCGGCGAACAGGTCGAGCACCGCATGTGCGTTGCGCTCGACCCGCTGCTCGAGCCCGTCCCACTGGTCGCGGCGGATCACGGCCTCGAACGCCCCGACCTGGAACCAGTCCTCGACGTCCACGGAAAGGGCGTTCAGCATTTTTCTTCCTTTATCCTCCCCAAGCTCCGCTTGGGGAGGGGGATCATGCGAAGCATGGTGGAGGGGTAGATGGCGCAGGGCTGGATCAGCTACCCCTCCACCACCCTTCGGGTGGTCCCCCTCCCCATGCTGCGCATGGGGAGGATCAAGATTGCTAAGCGGCATTGCTTCGGCGCGGCTGGCTTTCGTTCTCGACCCAGTCGAGGAGCACGGTCAAGACCCGGCGCACCGCCGCCTCCTGCTCGTCGAGGCGCGCCTCGATCGCGGCGATCCGCCGTTCCAGCGAGACGTCGCCCGACGGCTCGGCCGAGGCGGTCGGCCTGCGCAGGGGAAGGACCCGGGTCGAGGCGCTTGCGGGGCGATCGGCGGCCATGTCGGCCGCGACCGCTTCGACGTCGTTGCCGGAGATCGAATCGAGCCGCTCGACCGCGGCGTAGAGGAGGATCCGGTTGGCGAGCTGGTTGAGCTTGCGCGGAACGCCTCCGCTGTGGCGATGGAGCGCCGCAAAGCAGTCGGGCTCGAAGCCCGGCCGGCCCTGCCAGCCCGCGACGGCGAGGCGGTGGACCATGTAGGGCTCGACCTCATTGGCCTCCATCGCGTCGAGATGATGGGTCGCGATGACCCGCTGGCGGAGCTGCTCGAGCCCGTCGTCGCTCGCCACCCGATCCCGGAACTCGGGCTGGCCGAGCAGGAAAATCTGAATGAGCGCATTGCCTTGGCTCGTGAAGTTCGAAAGCATGCGAAGCTCTTCGAGGGCCGAGACCGGAAGATTCTGGGCTTCGTCCACGATCAGCAGGGTGCGCTTGCCGCGGCTGGCTTCCTCGCGAAGTCGCTGCTCGATCCGGTCGAGCAGCTGGGCCTTGGCGACCCCGCCGGTCTCGATGCCGAAGCCCTGGGCCGCCAGCCGGAGCATGTCGTCGCCTTCGACCTGGGTCGAGACGAGGCTGATCGCATTCAGTCGCTCGCGGTCGATCGTCGCCATCAGATGGGCGACCAGGGTCGACTTGCCTGCGCCGATCTCGCCGGTGACGACGATGAAGCCTTCGCCCTGGGCGAGGCCGTAGCCGAGATAGGCCATCGCCTTCTTGTGGGTGCGGCTTTCATACCAGTAGCGCGCGTCCGGCGTCAGCTGGAAGGGGCGTTCGGCGAGTCCGTAATGGTCGGTGTACATGCGTGCCGTCCCTCAGAAAGTGTAGCGCAGGCCGACC
>DASQZF010000123.1:0-20689 GCA_035638835.1 Allosphingosinicella sp.
CGGGATAGGTATTGGGCGGACAGGCCTCGCCGACGATGGTGTTGACGGTTTCGGCGCGCATGTCGGTCACGACGTCGCCCACCGTCGCCGCGTCCATGATGTCGGAGCGTTGCTCGTAGATGACCTTGCGCTGGTCGTTCATGACGTCGTCATATTCGACGACCTGCTTGCGGACGTCGTAGTTGCGGGCCTCGACCTTCTTCTGCGCGGTCTCGATCGCCTTGGAGATCCAGGGGCTGACGATCGCCTCGCCGTCCTCCAGGTTCTTGTTCATCAGCCGGGCGAACATGGTCTGCGGGCCGAAGATCCGGAGCAGGTCGTCGTCGAGGCTGAGATAGAAGCGCGACAGGCCGGGATCGCCCTGCCGGCCGGAGCGGCCGCGGAGCTGGTTGTCGATCCGTCGGCTCTCGTGGCGCTCGGTGCCGAGCACGAACAGGCCACCGGCGGCGATCACGCGCTGCTTCTCCTCCTCGACCTCCTGCTTGATCCGCTGGATCGCCTCGTCCTTCTCGGCACCCTCCTCCATCCCGGCGAGCTCGTCGCCGACCCGGAACTCGAAATTGCCGCCGAGCTGGATGTCGGTGCCGCGGCCGGCCATGTTGGTGGCGATGGTGACGACGCCCATGCGCCCCGCCTGGGCGACGATATGGGCCTCCTGCTCGTGGAAGCGGGCGTTCAGCACCTCGTGCTTGACCCCCTCCTTCTGGAGGAACTCGCCGAGCAGCTCGGACTTCTCGATCGACACCGTTCCGACGAGGACCGGCTGGCCGATCAGCTGCTTCTCCTTGATCGACTTGGCGATGGCCGCGAACTTGTCGAGCTGGTTCTTGTAGAATTCATCGTCGTCGTCGACCCGCTTGACCGCGAGGTTGGTCGGGATGGTGACGACGTTCAGCTTGTAGATGTCCCAGAATTCCGCGGCTTCGGTGGCGGCGGTCCCCGTCATCCCGCCGATCTTGGGATAGAGGCGGAAATAATTCTGGAAGGTGATCGAGGCCATGGTCTGGTTCTCGGGCTCGATGTCGACGCCCTCCTTGGCCTCGACCGCCTGGTGAAGCCCGTCCGACCAGCGCCGGCCCTCCATCATTCGGCCGGTGAACTCGTCGATGATGACGACCTTCCCGTCCTTCACGATATAGTCGATGTCGCGCTTGAACATGACGTTCGCGCGAAGCGACTGGTTAAGGTGGTGAACGACCAGCGTATTCTCGAAATCGTAGAGGTTGGAGCCGTGGAGTAGCCCGGCATCCTCGAGCAGCCGCTCCATCTTCTCGGTGCCGTCCTCGGTGAGGACCACCGAGCGCTGCTTCTCGTCCATCTCGTAATCGGCGGGATCGAGGCCCTTAACGATGGCGTCGACGCTCATGTAGAGCTCCGACTTGTCGTCGGTCGGGCCGGAGATGATGAGCGGGGTCCTGGCCTCGTCGATCAGGATCGAATCGACCTCGTCGACGATGGCGAAGTTGAAGGGGCGCTGGACCAGGGCCTCGCGCTCATATTTCATGTTGTCGCGCAGGTAGTCGAAGCCGAACTCGTTGTTCGTCCCGTAGGTGATGTCCGCGCCATAGGCCATCCGGCGATCATAGTCGGAAAGGTTGGGGACGATGACTCCGACGGTCATTCCGAGAAAGCGGTAGATCTGGCCCATCCAGTCGGCGTCGCGGCGGGCGAGATAGTCGTTGACGGTGACGACGTGGACGCCCTTCCCTTCCAGCGCGTTGAGATACACCGCGAGCGTCGCGACCAGGGTCTTGCCCTCGCCGGTGCGCATCTCAGCGATTTCGCCCTTGTGGAGGACGAGCCCGCCGATCATCTGCACGTCGTAATGGCGCTGGCCGAGAGCCCGCTTGGCCGCCTCGCGTACCGTGGCGAAGGCCTCGGGAAGGAGGGCGTTGAGCTCCTCGCCTTCAGCGAGGCGCCGCCGGAACAGCAGGGTCTGGTTGGACAGCTCGTCGTCCGACAATGCGGAGATGGTCGGCTCGAAGCCGTTGATCTTGTCGACGATCTTGCCGAGCGAGCGGACGTATCGGTCGTTCGACGATCCGAAAATAGCTTTGGCGACTCCGCCCCACATATCGAAATCCTGTCATGTCTGAATATTGTGAATGCGCCCGCGGCGCGCGACGCCCTGGGGCGCCTGGAGGAAACAGCCCGCGGAAGCGCGGGGGCCCGCGCAATCCTACTCGAGCCGGCGCTCGTCGACGGGAGCGGTTTGGTTTACAGCCGGCGCGACCGCCTGAAAAGCGGGCGCCGAGGCTGCGGCGAGATTATGGATGACGGGAGTGGCAGGCCCGGCGACCTGCGCGGCCGCTTCGGTCGTTTGAGCGCCGAACTCGACGGCCGCGCTCGCCGCGACCGCCGTCCGCTCGACCTGACGCAACTCCACGGCCCGGTCGCCCGAGATCAGGCCGGTAAGGCCAGCGAGCATCGCCGAGAGGAAAAGCAACAGTTCCAAGGGTCGATTCCAGGTCGGGCGCTCACCGACGAGCGCCGCTACAGCCAAGCGACATAGTGATTGAGGCGGCCCCAGTCCATGGGTCCGGCGGGAGGATTGACGAGGGGGCCGGCGAAAGCCTAGCGGCGGCGGATGGCCGAGCGACTCCAGGGCGGCTGCGTCTGTCGCGCGGTCCGGTACGAGCTTGCAAGCTCGCCCTTCGACTGCGGCTGGTGCCACTGCCGCACATGCCAGCGCGTTTCCGGGGCCCCGGCGATGGTGTTCGCGAGCGTGCCCGCCGGCCATCTTGTCTGGACCCGAGGGGCGCACAAGGTGAAAAGGTTCAGGTCGTCCGGCTTCGGCCACCGCAGCTATTGCGCGGAATGCGGGACGCCCTTCCTGATGGAGGTCGACCACCAGCCGGAAACCGTCGACTTCACCGTCGCGACCCTGGACGATCCGGGGCGCGCCAGCCCCGGATACCATATCTTCTGGAGCAGCCGGGTGCCCTGGTTCGAGCCGAAGGACGACCTGCCGAAACATTCGAGGTTCCGGCCGGACACGCGCGGCCTGAAGGGCACCGAGCCCCCCGCTTAGTTGAACTCGTCGCCGCCGTCGCTTTCGCCGCCGCCGCCGTGCTGCTTCTTGTAATCGAGGCCGTTCAGCACCTGCTCCAGCCAGCTCTGCAGCTGGGTCTTCGGAGCGGCGCCTACCTTGGTCGCGGCGATCTTGCCGTCATCGAACAGGATCATCGTCGGGATCCCGCGGACGCCGTATTTGGCCGGGGCCGAAGGGTTTTCGTCGATATTGAGCTTCACCACGGTGACCCGCTCTGCCATCTCCTGGCTGATCTCCTCGAGCGCCGGAGCGATCATCCGGCAGGGACCGCACCATTCCGCCCAGAAGTCGACGAGGACGGGCTTGTCGGAGGCCAGAACCTCCTGCTGGAAAGTGTCGTCGCTGACGGAACTGGTCATTGGGATCTCCTGATGCGGTCGGATGCCATTTAGGAAGCCGGGGACGCCGGCTCAAGCACCGGCCGGTAGGTGTCGAGCAGGGCCTCGGGAAGGTCGAAGAGAATCGGGGTCGCCGTGTAGAGCAGCATCGCGGCGATCGGACGGCCGGGGAAGATGACCTTCAACGCCTCGACATAGGCCGCCATCTGGCGGAGGTGGGGGACGGGTATGGCGTCGAGCGAGGCGGGGGCCCGGCGGCCGGTCTTGAAGTCGGCGACGAGTATCCGATCGGCCCGGACGAGCAGCCGGTCGACCGAGCCGGAGACCACCACCCCTTCCCCGACCACGGCGGCGATCGGGGCCTCGGCAAGGGCTCCCGGTCCGAACAGCTCGGCATGCGCCGGATCGGCGATGAGCCGGCAGGCGTCTTCGACCAGGCTGCGACGAAGCTCGGCATCGTCGATCCCCGCCGAACGCTCGAGCCAGAGTTGCGCCCGCTCCGCCCGCTCCTCCCTTGGAACCTCGGGAAGCCGCTCGAACAGAGCGTGGAGCAGGCGCCCGCGCTGGGCGGCGACCCGCATCGCCGGCGAGGGGGGCGGATCGGAGACGTCGTCCTCCCCAAGCGCCGAGGGCGCGAGCGGCCTCGGCGGGCGGGCCTCCACGGGCGCGGGGCGGCGGATCCAGTCAGGCAACAGACCCTTGGCGAGGGTCTGGCGGGGAGCGGCCCTGGTGAAGCTTTCGGGATCGCCGAACCGGCGGGCCCGGCCCCAGTGCGGATCGTCCTGCCACTCTGCGCCGAGACCGAGCAAGGCGGAGTCGAGTGCGGTCCACCAGCTTGCCGGCGGCGGGCCCCTGCGGTCGGCGGGTCCGAGGGCGCCGCCGATATACAGGCGCTCCTCGGCCCGGGTGAGCGCGACGTAGAGGAGCCGCCAATGCTCCTCGCGCTCGCGGCGGTCGGAGGCGGCGAGCTGCGAGGCGATCGGCTCCGCGAGCTCTTCCTTGCGGGGTCGGAAGATCGGGATCGTCGGGCCTTCGGGCTCGAGGGAAAGGGTGGCGAAATTGGCTTGGGGGCCGCCGCCCCTGCGGTCCGGGTCGGCGCAGGCGTCGGCGAGGATAACTACCGGAGATTGCAGGCCTTTCGAGCCGTGGACGGTCATCACCCGAACCGCGTCCAGGGGTGCGGAGGGGTCGCGGACGATCTCCACTTCGCCTCGGGCGAACCAGTCGAGGAAGCGCTGCAGCGAGGGGGCCGAGTTCGCTTCGAAATCGAGCGCCGAGGAGAGCAGTTCCTCGATCGGATCGCGGGCCTCGTTTCCGAGCCTTTCCAGGAGCTTGTGGCGACCTCTTAAGGTTCCGCTCAAGATCGTCTCGAAGAAGCCGTGGGGGGTGGCGTAATCCGCCATCCCGAGCAGCTCGTGGAGCCCGTCGAGCGTGGTCCGCAGAAGTTGAGGATTCGCCTCGAATTGCAACTTTTCGCCACGAATGTGGAGCCAGAGCGGATTTTCGCGACGGAAGGACGCCTGGAAGAGATCGTCCTGCGACCAGCCGAAAAGCGGCGAGACCAGCAGGGCCCCGAGGTTGAGGTCGTCGAGCGGCTGAACCGCGAACCGGGCGGCGGCGAGCAGGTCCCGGACGGCGAGCGGCGCCGACAAAGCGAGCCGGTCGATCCCGGCCACTGGAACGTTCTCGGCGTGGAGCCGGGCGACGATCAGCGAGGCGAGGTCGCCGCGGCGGCGGACGAGGACGAGCATGTCCTCGGGCCGGACCGGGCGCCGCTTCGACCCCGAGCCGAGCATGAAGGGGTTGCGGGTCCAGTCGGCGATCTGGGCGGCGAGCCGGCGGGCATAGTCGCGCACCGTCTCGCTCACCCAGCCTTCCTCGCCGCCTTCCTCGCCGCCGCCGCCGCCGTCATTGTCCTCGCTGTGGGGGAGCCAGAGGGTGACCGATCCCGGACGCCCGACATGGTGGCTCTCGTGGGGATTGGGCGCTCGGGGCAGGCCCATGGCCTCGTGGCCCAGATCCTCGATCAGCCGGTCGACCGCGGCGAGGATGGGCGGCGAGGAACGGAAGCTCAGGTCCACCGAGAGATCGAGGAAGTCGCGGCCGACCGATTCCGCCCGGCGCGCGAACCAGGCGCGGGCAGTTTCGAAGCTCTTGGGATCGGTCCCCTGGAAGCCGAAGATCGCCTGCTTGTAGTCGCCGACGGTGAACAGCGTGCGGTCGCGGTTCGAGGCCCCCTCCCCCGCGAAATATTCCAGGGTCAAGGCGCGGACGATGTTCCACTGCGCCTCGTTCGTGTCCTGGGCCTCGTCGACCAGGATATGATCGGTATTCTGGTCGAGCTTGAAGCGCACCCACTCGCCCATCCCGGGGGTCATCAAAAGCCGCTCGGCGAGCCGGATGAGATCGTCGAAGTCGAGCACGGCGTGGGCGCGCTTGGCCGCCGTCCAGGCCTCGGCATAGACCTGCCCGGCGCGAAGCCCGGCGGCGAGGCAGGAAACGAGCGCCGCGAGCCTGCGCATCGTCAGGAGCCGGGCGCAGCATTCGAAAGCGCTCGTGGCGAGCTCGATATAGGTCTCGTCCTGCGGCGCCTGGCCCTTGGCGAAGCTTCGGATTTCGCCGTCCGCCTTCGCCCAGACGCTGTGGAGCCTGTCGAGCAGCCCGGCGCGCTCGGCGGGCCCGGCCGAGGCCCATTGCTCGCACAGCGAGGCGCGCTCGAGGCCGTTCTTGGTCGCCCACCGGCTGTTGAGAAGTCCGATCCGGCGCAAGGCGGCGACGTCGAACATCTCGTCGCAGCATTCGCCCGAGATCGCCTCGTCGATGTCGCCGAGCGGAAGCCCGAAGGCGCGGCGAAGGCGGTCCTCGACCAGCTCGGGCGGGCCGAGCGACGTCATGGCGTCGGGGGCCCTGGCGCAACGGCGGACGAAAGCTTCGGCGCCGCCCTCCCCGAGCCGGTGGCTGAGCGCCTGGATGTCGGCGATCAGTCCGGAGTGGCCGCCCTCCTCGGCCCTGACCAGCATCTCCGCCAGGGTCTGGCGCGCCAGCAATTGCTCCTCGCGCCCCTCGAGCGGCCGGAAGCCGGGCACCAGCCCCGCCTCGGCCGGAAAGGCGGCGAGCAGCCCCTGGGCGAACGCATGGATGGTCTGGATCCTGAGGCCCCCGCCGGCCGAGTCGAGCACCCGGGCGAAAAGCCGCCGGGCCTTGGCCCGGGCCTCGGGCCGGTAATCCTCGCCCAGCGCCCTAAGCTCGGCGGCAAGCTCCGGGTCCTTCAGCCTCACCCAATAGGCCAGCCGGCGATGGATCCGGTCGGCCATCTCGGCCGCGCCCGCCTTGGTGAAGGTCAGGCACAGGATGGAGGAGGGATCGACCCCGGCGAGCAAGAGGCGAAGCACGCGCGCGGTGAGGACGTGGGTCTTGCCGGTGCCGGCCGAGGCGGACAGAGCGGCATGCTCGCCGGGGGCGGAGGCGGAGAGCTGCTCGGCTTCGAGGAGCGCGAGGGGCCGCAGGTGTCTAGACATGAATCGGGCCGGCCGGCATCGGCGCCGTATAAGGGGGCTCGGCATTCAATGCCACGGCGGATCCGCTCCAGCGCGGCGGCTGCGGATCGGGCCGCGAACGGCCCCCTGCCCCGACCGGGGACCGGAGAGAGCGCTTCAGGAAAGGCCGCGCGGCTTGGGCACCCTGACCCGCTCCACGACGACCCGCACTCCGTCCTGACGCTCGGGGATCTCGACTCCGCCGTCATCGACGACGTTCACCTTGACGAAGAAATCTCCATCCTCGCCCGTGATCCCGATCCCGGCCAGGCGAGCCCGTCCCTTCAGGAGGGCGCGCAGAGCCAGTTGCGCCCTGCAAGCTGATTCATAGTCGGCCAAGGGCTCGATATAGGCGATGCCGCCTCAATGGACCAGATCGACGTCGAGCAGGTCCAGAACCCGGTCGATCGGATTGACGAAGGTGAGGTCGAAGCGGCCGTCCTGAGTGGCCGTTCCTCCGAAAAGCAGGCCGACCGAATCTCCGCCGGGAGTCACGACCAGCGAGCCGCTGTCGCCGCCCGCGCTGAACGGGTTCATGAGCGGAGACCTGATCTCGATCTGGCCGTCGAACGTGCACCACAGGGTCCCGTAGTCCAGCCCGACGTCGATGAGCCCGATCGCGGAGACCTTCCCCTGAGTGAAGCCCGTGGTCCTGCCCAGCTTGCACACGTCCAGCCGGGCCGTCGCCGCGACCCGGCGGCCGCTCAGGGCGACCCGTCCGTCGATGTCGGCGGGATCGAAGGCGATGTCGGAAAGCAAGGCCAGGGCCGCGTCCACCTCATTGTCCGCGGCCAGGGGCACGAAGCGCTCGAGGATCGCGATCCCGTCGCCCGGGCCGCCGCCGTCGTGGGGCCCGGGATGGAATATCTCGTCGCCTTGCGCGCCCTGATTGGTGGCGGCCAGGACGTGGTTGTTCGAGAGGATGCCGACCCGGCCGGACTGCCGGTCCCTGACGAACGCGCCCAGGGTCCCTGCGGAGATCAGCGGATGCCCGATCGACGAACCGATCTTCAGCAGTCGCGGCTTCACCGGCTCGATGACCTGGACGTCGACGTTCGACGTCCGCTCCAGCGCCGCCGGGAGCAGCTCGGCTTCGACCAGCGCCCACGGACCGGTGGTTCGGATGGCGAGGCCGTAATCGCCTTCGGCCTCGCCGACCGCGACTCCGATCGCGATGGTGAGCGGCTGCGGGATCCCGCTGATCTGGACTCCCTCCTCGGTCACCATCGTCCGCGCCACGGCGCGGCCGCGCGCGATCGAGCGGGTGAATCCCACCAGCTGGTTCCTGACCTCCAACGCTTCGCCGAGCTCCATCGCAACCTCCCACCGCGGACACCGAGGAGAAGCCACTAGCGCGGCGGCCGCGCGGATCGCGTGACGGGCGTCACGCGGCCACTTTCCGCAGCCCGGTAAGGTGGGCCGAGACAAGGAGGAAGAACATGAAATTGAGGTCACTGATCCTTTGCACCGGCGCGGCGCTGCTCCTGCCCACGCCGCTCGCGGCCCAGCCGAGCCTGGCCGACCAGAAGCTCCAGGCGGACATCGACAAGGCGAAGCTCGACATGGAAGCGGCCCGCCTCAAGATGCAACTGGACCAGCAGAGCGCCCTCAACACGGCGCTTGCCGCGGTCAAGGGAACGACCGGGGGCCAGGCGAGCATCGACAAGCCCGAGGCTACCGCCGAAGGGATGCTGCTGGCGCGGCGCCTCTACGCGGGCGCGGCGAGCCAGCTCGGGGATGCGGTCGAGCATTTCCCCAGGGACAAGGCTCCGATCGTCGTCTTCGGAACCGCAGCCCCGTCGACGGCGGACTGGCTCGGCTTCACCAACCTGGCGGATCGCCTGGCCTTGAAGCTGGACGCCGCCATCAAGGATTGGGATCTGGTGAAGAGCCAGACCCCTGCCCAGCCGCCGGCAGGGCCCAGGAGCCTGGTGGGCGCGGCCACCGTGGCGGCCACCGTCCTCAACGTGGGGACCAGCGTGGCGAGCCTGTTCCGGGTCGACACCAACATGGCGGGCGCCCCGCTGACGCCCACGGACCAGCAGGTCCATTCGCTGCTGAGCCAGGCGCTCGCGGACGAGGGGTTCAAGGTCGACGGCAGCGGGCTGGGGATCGCCGGCGAGCCGTTGCGGGTCAAGAACAGGCTTGCGCGCCTGGAGCCCGACTACCTCAGGGCCCACCAGCGCTATCACGTGCAATATCTGGCGGCGCTGGCGAAGGTGAAGAAGGTCGAAGACCTGCCCCCGGCGCAGGTCCTGGCGGGCAAGCATCTCGAGTCGGCGATCAGCGACTACGAGACCCTCCAGCGGTCGCTCTACACGTCGACGGCCGGAATGCTTCCGGCGACGGTGATCGAACGCCAAGCCATTCTGGTCGAGGATCCGGATCGCCCGATCGTCTACATCCGCAACCACAAGGCGGCGCTCACGACGCTGACCCGTAAGGGTTTCCTGACCACCCTCGGCTCAAGCGTCCCGATCTACCTCAACGGCGCCGCGGAGGTGGATTATCTTCTACTCCATGGCGGGGAGGTTCGGCCCGGAAGCGTCGTCTGCTCGACTCCCCGCGCGCGAATCACGGCCGTTTCAGCCGCGACGATCACGTGCACCAGACCGCTTCCCGTCCGGGCGCAGGCGGTCGCCTCGCACCGTCGCGGGGCGGGCGGCGGCGACAGCGGCCGAATGGCTTCGGCCGCGGACCGCTCAGACATCGGAAGCGGCGGCGCGCGCCGGTGAGGCAGCGGACTTCAAGGAGAAAGCATCATGCAGAATATCCGGGTTGCAACCGTCTACACCACGCCTTCCGACAATTGGGCGAACCTGGCCGAGCGGACCGGACTGGGCCGCGAGGCGCTGGTCGCGCTCAACCCGCATGTCGAGGCGCTCGACGAGCTCGAGCCCGGGATCCCGCTGGACGTTCCGGCCGAAGCCAGGCGCTCGTTCGCCTTCGCCGCCAGGGCCCGCGGAGTCGCCGATCCCTATGCGGTTGCGCGCGAGGAGCTGCTTCTCAACGTCGCGGAAAATCCCCGCCCCGGACAGGATCATCCGCGGATCCGGCTCTACCATTCGACGACGTCGGGCGGCGCCGAGCCCGACGAGGTGTCCTGGTGCTCCTCCTTCGTCAATTATTGCGCCGAGAAAGCAGGGCTGACCGGGACCGACAGCAAAGCGGCTCGGTCCTGGCTCCGCTGGGGCTCGGCCGTCGACCGGGACGACTGGCGCGAGGGCGACATAATCGTCTTCTGGAGGGAATCTCCCAACTCGTGGAAGGGGCATGTGGGTTTCCTCGTCGACTGGGCCGGACCGCGTCCGACCGTTCTGGCCGGCAACCAGAGCAATCGCCTGTCGATCTCGACGGCCTATCCCTTCAGCGCGATCCTCTCGGTCCGGCGGGCAGGCTGAGGAGCCCGCCCCAAGGGCCGGCGTCGGCCGGACGATCCCTCCCGAACCCGTCCTCAACCCGGAGCGTCGTCTAGTGTCTGTCCTATTTGGAGGGAAGAGGCCCACCTCGTCATGCCGGACTTGATCCGGCATCCACCTTTTTTCAATTCGCGGGCGTGAACAAGGTGGACCCCGGATCAAGTCCGAGGTGACCGTTCCATTTCAACTGGACGAACTCTGGAGTGCGGCTTTGCGGCTTTGCGTGAGCCAGTAACCACGGTCGGGGCGCGCACGAGCTCGGAAAGAATGATCTCACGCAAAGCCGCAAAGCCGCAAAGGAGGGCTTGCCCGCTTCGCGAGGGATGGCGGCCGCTACACCGCCTCCCCCGCCGCCACCCCGCTCGCCCAGGCCCATTGGAAATTGTAGCCTCCGAGCCAGCCGGTGACGTCGACCGCTTCGCCTATGGCATAGAGGCCGGGCACCTTTCGGGCTTCCATCGTGCGTGAGGAGAGGCCTTGGGTGGAGATTCCGCCGACCGTGACTTCGGCCTTGGCGAAACCTTCGGTGCCGTTCGGGGTGAAGCGCCATTGCGACAGAGCGCGCTCGGCTTCGTCGAGCTTGCGGTCCGGGACGTTGGCGAGGTCGGCCGGGAGGGCGAGGCGTTCGGACAAGGCTTCGGCGAGGCGTTCGGGGAGGCGCTTGGCCAGGACGGACTTCAATGCCGCTTTGGGAGTCGACCGCTTTGTCTCCCTTAGCCAGCCGGGCTTCGAATCCGGGAGGAAGTCGATATGGACTGGCTCGCCGGGGCGCCAGTAGCTCGAGGCCTGGAGGACCGCCGGGCCCGACAGGCCGCGGTGGGTGAAGAGCGCGGCTTCGCGGAAGCTCGCCTTGCCGGCGCTCGCCACCACCTCGGTCGAGACTCCCGAGAGGGCGTGGAACAGGGCGTCCTCCCGGCTCAGGGTCAGCGGCACCAGCGCCGGGCGGGGTTCGACCACCTTGAGGCCGAAGCGGCGGGCGAGGTCGTATGCGAAGCCGGTGGCTCCCAGCTTGGGGATGGACGGGCCTCCGGTGGCGACGACGAGGGCCGGCGCTTCGACGGCGCGGGCGCCGAACTCGACCCGGAAGCGGCCGTCGGAATGACCGATGTCGCGGATGGAATTGCCGAGCGCGAACTCGACCGCGCCATGCTCGCATTCGTCCTGGAGCATCGCGACGATCTGGCGGGCGGAGCCGTCGCAGAAGAGCTGGCCGAGGGTCTTTTCGTGCCAGGCGATCCTGTGCCGCTCGACCAAAGCGAGGAAATCCCGGGACGTGTAGCGGGCGAGGGCCGAGACCGCGAAATGGGGATTGGCGGATAGGAAGCGGTCGGGCGCGGCGTGGAGGTTGGTGAAGTTGCAGCGGCCTCCGCCGGAGATCAGGATCTTCTTCCCCGCAGCGTCGGCATGGTCGAGGAGCAGGACCCGCCTGCCCCTCCGGCCGGCGACGGCGGCGCACATCATCCCCGCCCCGCCCGCCCCGAGGATTAGGGCGTCGTAGCTTTCGGGCTTCACTTTTGGGGACTGCGGCGGCGCATGAGGCCGCCTAGCCCGGTCCGCCGAACAGCGCCACCCAGGTGAGCGCGACGAGCCAGTGGAGCAGGACCGCCGGCCAGATCGAGCGGGTCGCGAGGGTCAGCCGGGCGCAGGCGAGGCCGAGCGCGAAGCAGGCGGCGAGGAACCAGGGATCGAAGCCGAGCCGGCTCCAGGGAAGCGGGCAGCGGCCGACCAGGGTCCATTGGCAGACGACGACCTGGAGCGGGTGCCAGAGCGCGAAGAGAGCGGCCGAGAGGGAAGCCGGGCCGAGGCCGCTGGCGCCGTCGGACGGAGGCTTAAGCAGGAGGCCGCGGAAGATCGTCTCCTCGACCAAAGCGAGGACGAAGGCGAGAGCGGCGAGGACGAGCAAGGCGGGCCCGAATTCCGGCTCGAGCCGGACGAACCCGCCAAGGCCTCCGACCACCGCGAGGAAGATTGCGAGCCACCCCGCCTCCTTGGGAAAGGCGCGCCAGCCGGCGGCGGCGGGCCAGGTCGAGAAGAGGCGCTTCAGCCGGGCCCATGCGCCTTCGGGCCGGTAGGGCGGCGGCGGGATGACGGGCGGAGCCGGGCCCTCGGTCGTGTCGATCGGGAATTCCGGCGGGAGGTTGACCGGGCGATAGGCCTCGAGCCCCGCGATCCGGGCGACGGCCGAGCTGTGGACGGCGAAGCGATCGCTCGAGGGTACGCCTTTCCACGGCCGGTTCGGGACGGGCCGGGGCTCGGCCCAGGGCAGATAGAAGCCGAGGAAGCTTCGGCGGCCCGGCCATTCCTTGAGCCGGGCGCTCTTCGGCAAGGGCTCGAACAGCCACCAGGCGCCGGTCAGCGAGCGGTGAAGCTCGCCCTTCGGGTCGGGCTCGACATAGGGATAAGCGGGATCGCCGTCCTCGGGCCGAAGTCCGCGGGCGAGCCAGTCGACCAGGCGGGAGTCGAAGCGAAGCGCCTCGCCCTCGGGGAGGTCGCGGGCCTGGGCGATCATCCAGAGCAGAGGATATTTGGAAAGCGCGCTCTCGGACTCCGGATAGCCTCCGCCGACGTCGGAATGGACCCCGGCGAACCAGGTCTGCCTGGTCCGCACCGCTCCGGTCGCGGGATCGGGGACCGACCCCTTCTCGTCCTTCCAGTGGTTGAGACGGAACATCCGGCGCCGTTCGTCCATCGCGATTGCGTGGCGGAAGGTCTCGACGCTCGGATTGGTCCGGGTGAAGGGCAAGGTCTGGAGGGACGGCAGATAGAAGCGGTCCGGGCGGGGCACGATGACCGTGGAGACCGTGTCCCAGACCCCGACGAAGCGGATCCGAGGGCGGCGGCTTCCGGCGATCCGGCGGAAGTTGAAGCCGATCTCCAGGTCGTCCTGGTCGGCCGAGCTCTTGTAGGCGACGAGCGCGTAGCCTGCGAGGTTGAGCTGGTCGGAGCGGAGAAGGCCGCACATGTGGATGAAGCCCGCGACCACGCGCGCCGTATAGGCGCCCCGGCTGAAACCGAGGAGGTAGATGCAATCCCCCTCGCGCCAGTTGCGGCAAAGCCAGGAATAGGCGTCGAGGACGTTGTCGTCGAGGCCGAAGCCCAATGCGAGGCCGAGCACGCCCTGGAACTTGAGCTTGAGCTGGCTCCACCAGCCCGGAGTGCCGATCGTCCCGACCCCCGGATCGTAGAAGACGAGCTGGTCCTCGTCGCGCTCCAGGGTCCGGTAGAATTTCAGGACGTTCGACAGGTTGGCGCCGATCTCGTTGCCGGTACCGTCGAGCAGGACGACGAGCTTTCTTGCCATGGCGCGAGCCCCCTTTCGCGAGCGCGCAGCTTCACATGGCCGGGGGGCGGCTGTCGAGAGGGTCGATTCCGGCTCTCCGGACAGGCCCCGCCGGAGCGACGCCGCACTGGATGCCGAACAAGCTCGGAATGACGGATTGAATGCCCGGGACGCGTGGGACCTTTCCCAGGCTGGAATTCAGGCTCCCCGGGCTCGCTCCGCCTCGGCGGCGAGGAAGCCGGGCTCGCGCTCGGGCACCATCCAGCGGCTCTCCCAGATCTCGACGCTCTCGAAGATGCCCGGATTGAAATAGGGATCGCCGGCCAGGTAGGAATCGAGCGCCGCCCGATCGGGCAGGTCGAAGACGAAGAGGCTCCCGACCATCCGGCCGGATTCGAGCAAAGGCCCGGCATAGACAATCCCGGCCTGATGACCCGCGACGTAGCGCAGGTGATCCGGGCGGTGGCGCGCGCGGGCCTCGCCTCCGGCCCGGTCGCGGCCGAGGACCACGAAGTTCATTCAGCTGGCTCGGTGGTGGGCGGAATCGAGGTCGATGGCGCGGTCGTCGGCGGAGGAGGCCTCGTCGCGCCCGCTCCCGCCGGGCGACGGCTCGCCGCCCTGCTTCGCCGCGCCGCCCGCGATACCGGCCTGCCCGTCCTTCATTTGGCCGGAGGAGTCGCCCGGGTCGGGCGCCGGACCGCCTTCATTCTTGCTCATCGCTCGGCTCCTTCGAGGAACCAACGCTCGGCGAAAGCGGCGTTTCCTAGAAAATGATCGCTCCGGCGATGAAGGCGATGAACGCGATCGTCCAGTCCTTGGGCTGCATTTTGCGGATGAAGTCCATGTCGAGGCTCCTTGCTGTGTTAGGAATGTAAGTCGGTAGGGGGTCGATTCAAGCCCGCTGCGTCGATCAGTCCGCCAGCACGAAGCCTTCGTCCGAAGAAGGCATGCCCTGCCCCGCCGGGAACAGGCGATGGGCGGTCTCGGCGACGTGGCGGCCCTGGAAGCGGGCTCCGTCGAGCTCGTTGGCGGAGGGCCGGCGCGAGCCGTCGGGGCCGGCGATGGTCGAAGCGCCGTAGGGGCTGCCGCCGGTGACCTCGTCGAGCCGGGACTGGCCGGCGAACGCATAAGGCAGCCCGACGCAGGCCATTCCGAAATGCATGAGATTGGTGTGGATCGCCATCAGGGTCGTCTCCTGGCCGCCATGCTGGGTGGCGGTGGAGGTGAAGGCCGAGCCGACCTTGCCGATGAGCGCGCCCGAGGCCCACAAGCCTCCCGCCTGGTCGAGGAAAGCGGCCATTTGCGAGGCCATCCGGCCGAAGCGGGTGCCCACCCCGACGACGATCGCGTCGTATCGGGGCAGGTCCTCGACCCGGGCGAGGGAATGAGGCTGTTCGAGGCGGTAGCCGGCCTTTCGGGCGACCTCCTCGGACACGAGCTCCGGAACCCGGCGGATGTCGACGCTCGCCCCGACCGAGCGCCCGCCTTCGGCGACGGCTTCGGCCATTTCCTGGATATGGCCGTAGGAGGAATGATAGAGGACGAGGATCTTGGCCATGGCGTGGGCTCCCTTTCGGGGGCGGAGCGTACAGAGTGGGCGACTGTTCCCTCCGCTGCTCCCGCCATTGCGAGCCCTTCGACGCCGCCTGCGGCGGCGCTCAGGATAAACTGGCGCTGCGCGGCGGCGAAGCACTCCGGCATGGCCTCCGAACCGCTGGATTGCTTCGTCGCTTCGCTCCTCGCAATGACGGAGGCCGTCAGATCTTCACCTGGCTGCCCATCTCCACGACCCGGTTGGGGGGAAGGCCGAAAAATTCCATCGGGCTTTCGGCGTTGCGCATCATCCAGGCGAAGAGCTTCTCGCGCCAGATCGCCATTCCGTGCACCGTCGAGGTGAGCGGGGTCTGGCGGGAGAGGAAGAAGCTCGTCTCCATCATCTTGAAGGGAAGGCCGCAGCGGTCGATCCCGGCCAGCGCCTCGGGCACGTTCATGTCCTGCATGAAGCCGAAGCGAAGGATGATCTTGTAGAAGCCCTCGCCCAGCTCTTCGACCTCCACGCGCCGCGATTCGTCGATATAGGGGACGTCCTCGATCGCCACCTTGAGGAAGATCGAGCGCTCGTGGAGCACCTTGTTGTGCTTGAGGTTGTGGAGGAGCGCGTGGGGCACCCCGTCGGCCTGGCTGGTCATGAAGATGGCGGTGCCCGGCACCCTGGCCGCCGAGCCCGCGGCGGACTTGATGAACAGGGGGATGGGGATGTCGCCCTGCTTGAGCTGCCGATGGAGCAGCTTTCGGCCCTTCGCCCAGGTGGTGAGCAGGGTGAAGATGATGAAGCCGATGGCGAGAGGGAACCAGCCCCCGCTCGGCACCTTGAGGAGATTGGCCGCGAAATAGGCGGCGTCGACGGCGAAAAGGACGAACAGAAGCCCTCCGGCCAGCCAGCGATTCCACTTCCACAAGCTGAACAGCACGACTGCCAGCAGGCATGTATCGATGAACATCGCCCCGGTGACGGCAATCCCGTAGGCCGCGGTCAGATTGCTCGAGGTCCGGAACGCAAGCACCAGCAGGATGACCATCACCATCAAGAACCAGTTGACCGCCGGAATGTAGATCTGGCTCGCCGCAGCAGCGCTCGTATGATTGATCTTCAGCCTGGGCACGAAGCCGAGGTGGATCGCCTGCTGGGTCACCGAGAAGGCGCCCGAGATTACCGCCTGCGACGCGATCACCGTCGCCGCGGTCGCGATCAGCACGAGCGGCAGACGGAACCACTCGGGAGCCAGGAAGAAGAAAGGATTGGAGGCGACCCCTGGAGTCGAGAGCATCAGCACGCCCTGGCCGAGATAATTGACCATGATCGCCGGAAGCACGAAGTAGACCCAGCCCGTTTCGATGGGTCGGCGGCCGACATGCCCCATGTCCGCATAGAGGGCTTCCGCGCCCGTCACGGCCAGGACGACGCTTCCCATCGAGACGAAGGCCATGAACGGATTGTCCGCGAAGAAGCGCACCGCCCAATGCGGGCTGAGCGCGAACAGCACGCCCGGATCCTTGACGACATTGAGCAGGCCCAACGTCAGCAGCGTCAGGAAATAGACGCACATGACAGGTCCGAACAGCGCTCCGACTACCGCCGTCCCTCGCCGCTGGATTGCGAACAGCCCCACGAGGATGCCTATGCAGATCGGGATCACGAAGGGACCAAGTCCCGCCTCCACGACGAGCAGCCCTTCGACCGCGGACAGGACGGAGACAGCCGGGGTGATCATCGCGTCGCCATAGAAGAGCGCACAGGCAAACACGCCCAGCAAGACGATACCGGGCCCCCACCGCCTCCCTTCGGCCTTCCTCGAGATCAGGGCGAGCAGCGCCAGCGAGCCCCCCTCGCCCTTATTGTCCGCCCGCATCAGGATGGTGACGTATTTCAAGGTCACCACGATCATCATCGACCAGAAGATCAGGCTGAGCACGCCGAAGACGTGGAGGCGGTCGACCGGCAGCGGATGATGGCCGGCGAAGGTCTCGCGAAAGGCGTAGAGCGGCGAGGTGCCGATGTCGCCGAAGACGATCCCGATCGCTCCGACGGTGAGCTTGAGCATGCCATGATGATGATGGCCGGGCTCCGGGTCGCGGACGTCCGGAAGGGCCGGGGCAGCCGAGGCTTCGCTCATCCTTAGTCCCTTGGCATCGCTCGGCGGGAATGGCCGAAAGGCCCGGTCCGTTCCGGCCCCGGATCGGGGGGCGCGCTACGCCTTCGGGAAGCGGGGGGCAAGGGGTTTGCCGCACACCGCCCTCCCCTGCCTCCCTGGAAGGGAGGGGCCGGGGGTGGGTCCGCCGAAGGCGGCCGAAACTCCGACTCAGCAGAAAGTCTCGCTACGCTCGCCTACCCACCCCTGGCCCCTCCCTTCCAGGGAGGGGAAAAGCGGGCGCCGAATGGCCCCTCCCTTCCAGGGAGGGGAAAGGCGGGCGCGGAACTACTCCGCGTCGGCCGACGCCGAATCCTTTTCCGCGGCCTGCTTGGCGCGGAAGACGTCGCTGCGATGGGCCCTCGCGGCCATGGCCTCCCAGGCGCCGGCGGCGCGAAGGCAGCGGTCGCGGACATTGTCGAGGGTGGCCTTGTCCGCGTCGGCGCGAGCCTCGGCGGCGCGGGCGGAATAGAAGTCATGCTGAGCGGACATAGGCGGTTTCTTTCTTCCCCCCTTGCAGGTGAGCAAGGCGGGACGGCGGCCTCGCGGCCCCGCCCCTTGCTTCCGCCCTCGCCCGGAAGGGCAAGGCGGATCCCCTCCCCCGCCGAAGCGAAGGAGGATCGATCGTTACGCCGACTGGATGTTGACGGCGCTGGTCTTGCCGCGGCGGTCGGTCTCGAGGTCGAAGGAGACGCGCTGTTCGCGGTCGAGGGTCTGCATCCCGGCGGCCTGGACGGCGCTGATATGGACGAAGGCATCGTTGCCGCCGCCGTCCGGCTGGATGAAGCCATAGCCCTTGTCGGCGTTAAAGAATTTGACGGTCCCGATGGTCATTTCCACTTTTCCTTTCGTTGGCGGATCGATCGCCGGCCCGCCGGTGCTGCGAGAGGCGAGAAGGAAAAAGGAGCCGCAAAGCGCCAAAGACCGTTCATTTGCGACTGGTAGCGATCCTCCATGTAGGCGCGAGAGGCGAAAAAAGCAAATTGAGAGCGGATGTCGCTTCTCCCGTCGAGGGTGAAACCCGCTACCGTCGCGCGTGAAATATGCTCCGTCACCCTGATCTCGTTCAGGGTCCAGGGCGGAGCAGCGCCGACATGTGCGAGCATTCGAGACGGCAGAGCGGCGCGACCCTGGATGCTGAAACAAGTTCAGCATGACGTGTGGCGAGCGGAACGTTTGCCTTCGTTCGGACCTTTGCGAAGCACACAGGAACGGAGACGGACATGCGCTACCGAAGGCTCGGATCGAGCGATCTCGAAGTTTCGGAAATCTCCCTCGGCTCGTGGCTCACCTTCGGGGTCGGGGTGGAGCGGGATCGCGCCGCAGCCGTCGTCGAGAAGAGCTTCGAGCTCGGGATCAACTTCATCGACACGGCCAACATATACGGGCGCGGAGCGGCGGAGAGCTTTCTCGGCGAGGTGCTCGAGGGAAGGCCGCGCGATTCCTACGTGCTGGCCACGAAAGCGTTCTTCCCGATGACCCGGGCGGACCGGGGCCTGTCGCGCGCCCAGGTCGAGAAGCAGCTCGACGACTCGCTGAAGCGGCTCCGGACCGACCATATCGACCTCTACCAATGCCACCGTTACGACGAGGAGACCCCGCTGGAGGAAACGATGGCGGCGCTCACCGAGGCGGTGCGCTCGGGCAAGGTGCGCTGGCTCGGCTTCTCCGAATGGCCGGCGGACAAGATAAAGGCGGCGGTGGAGATGGCCGGGGTGGAGAAGTTCGTCTCGAGCCAGCCGCAATATTCCCTGCTCTGGCGGGAGCCGGAAGATGAGGTGATCCCGCTCGGCGCAGCAAACGGGATCTCGCAGATCGTCTGGTCGCCGCTCGCCCAGGGGGTGCTCACAGGCAAGTACCGGCCAGGAAGCCCGCCGCCGAAGGACAGCCGGGCGACCAGCGAGGAGATGGGCGGCTTCATCTCCTGGCTGCTGAGGGACGAGACCCTGGAAGCCGTGCAGCGCCTCCAGCCGCTCGCCGCCGAGGCGGGCCTCAGCCTCGCGCAGTTCGCCCTCGCCTGGGTGCTCAGGGAGCCCAACGTCGCCTCGGCCATCGTCGGGGCCTCGCGGCCCGAGCAGCTTGCGGAGAATGCCGCGGCTTCGGGGGCGCGGGTGGACCCGGCGCTGTTCGAGCGGGCCGAGGCGATCGCGGGGGAGGTGCGGCGCACTTGATCCTCCCTGCGAGCGAAGCTCGTGGGGAGGGGGACCAGGCGAAGCCTGGTGGAGGGGTAGGCGCCATGAGTCCGAGGATCGCGCGCGAACCGCCTGATCCGGCGCCATCTACCCCTCCACCATGCTTCGCATGGTCCCCCTCCCCATGCCTTGCATGGGGAGGAATCACCCCCTCAACCGCGCGCTCTCGACGATCCTTTCGAACTCGGGGAGGCCCGCGTCGAAATAATGCATCCGGGTTGCGTCGAACAAGGCGAGGTAGAAGCGGCCGTTCACGATCGCTCCCACGGCCCTGCCCCTCCGCTCCACCTCGTCGCCGCCGAGATGGGCGTAGTCGAACTGGAAGCCGCGCCGGCCGAGGAAGTCGCGCGGCTGGAGACCCGTCATCTCGAAGCGGGTCGAGCCGGCCCGGATTCGGTAGAAGCTTTCGATCATCGAGGCGATCTCGGTCGGGTTCATGTCGGAGCGGAAATTGGGGACCTTGCGGTCGGCCTTTCGCCTTTGCTGGACGATGCGTTTGTCGTGCTCGAGCCCGCCGACGAAGGTCAGGCCGTCGAGCAGAGGCCCGTTCAGGGTCCAATTCTCCTCGCGGGAGATGTCGTTCGGCCCGCGCGGCGCCTTGTTCCAGCGCATCGTGGGCGTGACGATCATCGAGCCTCGGGCGACGTCCTCGGGACCGGGCGAGACCAGGGTATAATAGCGGAACAGGCCGCCGCCGCCGCCGCCGAGCCCTCCACCGGCGCAGCCCGCGGTCAGCGCCAGTGCCCCGAGCGCTGCGAGCAACTTTCCTTTGCGCATTGGCGCCTTTCCTCTCACTGGCCGGTTTTCCTCACGAAAATGGCCTGACTCACGGATTGGCCGAATGGCGGACCATCGCCGCATCGGGTGCCCGGGGCGCGAGCGCCAGGTAGCGGTTGAGCGCCGCTTTGCCCTCCTCGCTCCGTCCGTTCTTCAGCAATTGATAGCCGTGCGCCCGCCACGCTTCCGGCGGAGCGTCGGGATAAGCGATGGCGGCGGCATAGCTCCGGCCCGCAATCTCGCTGTCGCCCTTCCCGCCCTTGAGGCGCCAGACCTCGCCTTCATAATAGCGAAGGAGCCCGTTCCAGCCGTCTCGGGCGAGATTGCGGATGACGTAGAGGCTGGCGCCGGGGTCGTTGAGCTTCACCTGATCGTCGAGCAGCGTCTTGCGATGCTCGCCCAGCGC
>DASQZF010000124.1:0-7204 GCA_035638835.1 Allosphingosinicella sp.
TCGAAGCCTGTCCTGAGCCGGCCGCCGCAGGCGGCAGCCGAAGGGGGCCTTCCTTCTTGTTTTACAAAGGGAAAGAGAGGGCTTCGACAAGCTCAGCCCGAACGGAGATGGGTCAATCCGACACCCGAGCGCTCTAGCGCCTCGTGGCGCCTTGTAAGGCAACCGAATGAAGCAGACATTAGAGAGGCGCCGAGCCTCGGCTTTCGTCGACTTCAGCCCGTAAGCAGGCGTCCGCTGGCGGACGAATGAGCACCCTTAACGAACTAGCGGGTCAGCCTTCCGGCTCCGGCCTTACTTCCGGCTCTTCCTCGCCGCATATTTGGCGTCCCGCGCCGCCTTGCGCTCCGCCTCGGTCGGCGGGGGCACCGCCGCGGCCGCGGCTCTCGCGGCCTCGGCGGCACGGGCCTCCTCCGCGGCCTTCGCCTGCTCGGCCTTCGCCGTGCGCTTCTCTTCCGCACGCGCTTCCCGCTGCCGGGCCGCTTCCTGCCGCGCTGCCACCACCGCCTCGTCCACCGGCGGCTTCGCCTTCAGCTTGTCGAGCGCCTTGCGCTTGGCTTCGGCGGCCTGGCCGACCCGGTCCTGGAAGCTGTCCTTGAAGGGCGGCATTGTTCGTCGAATCCTCTTTGGAATTGAGTTTGAAGTCGTTTCGCGGCCTGAATCACCTTCGCTTCAGCCCATCCGTCATTGCGAGGAGCAGAGCGACGAAGCAATCCACTTTTCGAAAGGCCGCGCTGGATTGCCTCGCCTGGCGCTCGCAAGACGGGAGAGCCCGATAACCGGCGATGATGCTCTACGCCGCCTCCGCCTTCCGGCTGTTCCTCTTGCGCTCGTGCGGGTCCAGGTGGCGTTTCCTCAGCCTGATCGCCTTAGGGGTCACTTCGACCAGCTCGTCGTCCTGGATATAGGCGATGGCCTGCTCCAGCGTCATCCGCCGCGGCGGGGTGAGGCGGATGCTCTCGTCCTTGGGGCCGGATGCGCGGAAGTTGGTGAGCTGCTTGGACTTCAGCGGATTGACCTCGAGATCCTGGGGCTTGGCGTTCTCGCCGATGATCATGCCCTCGTAGAGCTTCTCGCCCGGGGAGATGAACAGAACCCCGCGCTCCTCCAGCATGTTGAGCGCGTAGCCGACGGCCTCGCCCTGCTCCATCGAGATGAGGACCCCGTTCTGCCGGCCGGTGATGGCGCCCCTGTAGGGGCCGTATTTCTCGAACAGGCGGTTCATGATCCCGGTGCCGCGCGTATCGGACAGGAATTCGCCGTGATAGCCGATCAGCCCGCGCGACGGCGCCGAGAAGGTCAGCCGGGTCTTGCCGCCGCCCGAGGGGCGCATGTCGGTCATCTCGCCTTTGCGCTGGGCCATCTTCTCGACGACGGTTCCGGCATGCTCCTCGTCGACGTCGATGACGACCGTCTCATAGGGCTCCTCGCGGCCGCTCGGCCCGTCCTGGAAGAGGACCCGGGGGCGGCTGATCGAAAGCTCGAAGCCTTCGCGCCGCATCGTCTCGATCAGGACCCCGAGCTGGAGCTCGCCCCGCCCGGCCACCTCGAAGGCGTCCTTCTCGGCGCTCTCGGTCAGCCGGATGGCGACGTTGGTCTCGGCCTCGCGCTCGAGGCGGTCGCGGATCACCCGGCTCTGAACCTTGTCGCCCTCGCGGCCCGCATAAGGGCTGTCGTTGACGGCGAAGCTCATCGCCAGGGTCGGCGGGTCGATCGGGCGGGCGGCGATGGCCCGGGTCACGGCCATCTCGGCGATGGTGTTGGAGACGGTCGCCTTGGTCAGCCCCGCGATTGCGACGATGTCGCCCGCCTGGGCGGTCTCGACCGGCACCCGCTCGAGCCCGCGCATTGCGAAGACCTTGGTGGCCCGGCCGGTCTCGACCTCGTTATTCTCGACGTCCAGCGCCTTGATCGGCATGTTGACGTTGAGCCGGCCGCTCTCAATCCGGCCGGTGAGGATCCGGCCGAGGAACGGATCGCGGTCGAGGAGCACCCCGATCATTCGGAACGGGCCTTCGGGATTGGCGTCGGGCGGCGGGATGTGGCCGACGATCGCCTCGAACAACGGGTTCAGGTCGCCCTCGCGAACGTCGTCGCTGAGGCCGGCATAGCCCGCGCGGCCCGAAGCGTAGAGGGTCGGGAAGTCGAGCTGCTCGTCGCTCGCCTCGAGGGTGAGGAAGAGCTCGAACACCTCGTCGAGCACTTCGGCCGCCCGGGCGTCGGGCCTGTCGATCTTGTTGACGACGACGATCGGCCTCAGCCCGAGAGCGAGCGCCTTGCCGGTGACGAACTTGGTCTGGGGCATCGGCCCCTCGGCCGCGTCGACGAGCAGGATGACCCCGTCGACCATCGACAGGATTCGCTCCACCTCGGCCCCGAAATCGGCGTGGCCCGGAGTGTCGACGATGTTGATATGGGTCCCCTGCCACTCGACGGAGGTGCATTTGGCGAGGATGGTGATCCCCCGCTCCTTCTCCAGGTCGTTCGAATCCATCGCGCGCTCTTCCACGCGCTGGTTGTCGCGGAAGGTGCCGGACTGGCGGAACAGCTGGTCGACGAGCGTGGTCTTGCCGTGATCGACGTGCGCGATGATGGCCACGTTGCGGAGGCTCATGGAATCTGATCTCTCGGGTGAAGAAGGGTTGGCGCGGCCATAAGCAGATCAATGCGGCGCGACAAGGGCAGGTTCCGATTTGTCCTCCCCATCGCAGTTGGGGAGGGGGCCACGTGCAACGTGGTGGAGGGGTATTCGACACGAAGACAAGAGGTTACGCGCAAGATCCTCAGACGATGAGGCAGCTGCCCCTCCACCACACTTCGTGTGGTCTCCTCCCCACCGCTTCGCGGCAGGGAGGACAAACGGCCGTCCCCCCATCAACCCAAAATTAACCATGGCCTGCCAAACCCTCCCCCAGACCGAAAAAACGGGGAGAATTCCAAGGTGCAGGGGGTCAGGAAAAAGGCTCGGACGGAAACGCCGGTGGGCTTCGTGCCGCAGGCCGCCGCAGCCGGGATCGAGCTAACCATCGTCATTCCCTGCCTCAACGAGGCCGAGACCCTGGCCCAGGTGATCGACCGGGCGCGGCGGTTCCTTCATGCCTATGACGTCTCGGGCGAGGTGGTCGTCGCCGACAACGGCTCGACCGACGGCTCGACCGCGATCGCCATCGGCGCCGGCGCCCGGGTCGTGCCCGTCGCCGAGCGCGGCTACGGCGCCGCGCTTCGCGCCGGCATCGAGGCGGCGCGCGGCACCTATGTCGCGATGGCCGACGCCGATTGCAGCTACGATTTCATGGACCTGATGCCCTTCCTCGAACGGCTCCGCTCCGGAACCGAGCTTGTCGTCGGCAACCGCTTCCTCGGCGGGATCGGCAAGGGCGCGATGCCGCCCCTTCACCGCTATCTCGGCAATCCGGTCCTCAGCCTTGCCGGCCGGGTCTTCTTCCGGGCGCCGATCGGCGACTTCCATTGCGGCCTTCGAGCGTTCCGGCGCGATTCCATCCTCCAGCTCGGCCTTTCGTCGCCGGGGATGGAATTCGCCTCGGAGATGATCGTCAAGGCTCAGCTCGCCGGGGTCTCGATGTCCGAAGTGCCGGCGACCCTGGCCAAGGACGGCCGCTCCCGCCCGCCCCATCTGCGCAGCTGGCGCGACGGCTGGAGGCACCTCAAGTTCCTTCTGCTCTTCGCGCCCCGCTCGCTCTATCTCTATCCGGGGCTGGGCCTGTTCGCCCTGAGCTTCGCGATCTTCCTCGGGCTTCTGCCGGGCGACGTCGCCATCGGAAGCGTCCGCTTCGGAGTGCACAGCCTGCTCTTCGCCGGCGCTGGGATGCTGATCGGAGCCCAGATGATGAGCTTCGGACTTCTCGCCGGCCTGTTCGGGGTGCGCGAGCGCTACTGGTCCGCCGGCCGGGGCCTCGAGCGGGCCCGAGCCCTGCTCACCATCGACAAAGGCTCGCTGATCGGCGGAGCGATGATTCTCGCCGGACTCGGCGGAGCGGTGGTCGCGGTCGCCTCCTGGGCCGGAGCGGGCTTCAGCGACATGAACCCGGACTCGCTGATGCGCCTCTCCATCCCGTCCGTCCTTTCAGCGGGCATCGGCCTGCAGCTCATGCTCACCGCCTTCCTGCTCGAGCTGCTCTCCCACCCCGCCCGCAACCCGCAAAGGTAATCGCCATGAGCGTTTTTCAGCGACTCCACCGCAAGGTGCACGGCAAGGCGGTTTTCGACCGCCGGATCGAAGTCCTCACCCGGACCCTGGCCGACTTCATCCCGGCCAATGCCCGGGTCCTCGACATCGGCTGCGGCAGCGGCACGCTCGCCAAGCGGATCATGACCCTGCGCCCCGACATCACGATCGAGGGCATCGACGTCCTGGTCCGCCCGGGCACCGAGATCCCGGTCACCCAGTTCGACGGCAGCACGATTCCCTGGGCCGACGGACATTTCGACATCGCCCTGTTCGTCGACGTCCTCCACCACACCGAGGCTCCGGCCCGCCTGCTGGCCGAGGCCAAGCGAGTCTCCAAAGGCGGGATCGTCATCAAGGACCATTTCCGCGAAGGCGTTCTCGCCGACGCGACCCTGAGGTTCATGGACTGGGTCGGCAATGCCCAGCACGGAGTGGTCCTCCCCTACAATTACCTCTCCGATCCCGAATGGCGGGGCATCTGGTCCCGGCTCGGCCTCAAGGTCGAGCGGCTGACCGACAGGGTCGGGCTCTACCCGGCGCCGTTCAGCTGGCTGTTCGACCGCCGGCTGCACTTCGTCGCCCGGCTCGCTTAGACCTCACATGGCCAGCCTCGCCGAATCCCACCCGCCCGTCCCGGCGCAAGCGGGACCGCTCAGGCGCCTTCTGCGCCGCCCGATCCTGTTATTCTGGGTCGCGGGGCTCGTCGTCTACGGCCTGGCCGCGTGGAATTTCTCGGGCGGACATTTTCTCAACCAGACCTCGCGAGACCTGTGGCAGCATCTCGCCAGCCTTCGCGCGCTGATCGAGAACCCGTTCGATCCCGCCAACCCCTTCGTCGCGACGGGCGAAGGCTCGCGGCACTTCCATCCTTATTGGGTCTCGGTGGCGCTGGTCGCCCGGGCCCTGGGCTGGAACGCCTGGCAGGCCCTCGCCTTCGCCGGCTTCGTCAGCGCCGCCACCCTGCTCGCCGGAACCTATGCTTTCGGCCGCGCCTTCTACCGCACCCCCTGGGGGCCGCTCGCACTGCTCGGAGCGATGGCGTTGGGCTGGTCCCTTCCGGTCAGCCACACCGGCTATCACAGCCTCGGCACCCTGATCGAAGGGATGGCCTATCCGGCCGCCCTCCTGATCGGACTTTCGCTCCTCCTCTGGGCCCTGGTCATCCGGGCGCTCGAGCGGCCGGCGCTTGCCGGGTGGATCGTTCCGCTCGCCGCCTTCATGTTCGCGACCCACCAGCTCGGCGCCGGAATCGCCTTCATGGCCGCCGGCTGCTTCATCCTGCTCTGGCCCGGTTCGAGCCTGAAGAGGCGCGCCATCGCCGCCGCCGCCGTCGCCGCGGGTATCCTTCTCTCCATGGCATGGCCCTATCACAATCCGCTCGAGGCGATCGCCCGCGCCGGGATCCCGACCTGGAGCGGCGGGATCGACTTCTACCATCCGGCGATGCTGACCATCGCCTTCGTCCCCTCGCTGCTCGGGCTGTGGGGCCTTCGCCACCGGCGCTTCGCCCGCACCGGCCTGCCCGTCCTCGCCGCCTTCGTCCTCTTCGCCGCGATCTTCGCCCTGGGCTGGTTCGGGCTCCTGATCGCGACCCGCTTCGTCATGCCGGCCGTGTTGATGCTCCAGATCGGCCTCGGCGCCCTGTTCCTGGCTTTGGTCGACGACTGGCGGACCCTGCCGCGCGCCGCCCAGCTCGGGCTCTTCGCCTTCGCTTTGCTCTGCCTCAGCCTGTTCGGCGTGATGACCCGGGCCCAGCTCGTCGTCGAGCAGCGGATCGCCGACAAGGAAGGCAACAGCTACGACGCCGCCCTCGCCCTTACCCGCGACATCCCCGATTCCGAGCCGGTCGCCGCCTACGACGTCTTCGCCTGGCCGATCGTCGCCACCGGCCAGCGGGTCGTGTCGGTGCCCTGGCCCGAGCCGATGATCGACGGCCTCGCCGAGCGCCAGGCCGCCGCCGAGCGCCTGTTCGACCCGGCGCTCAGCCGCGACGAGCGGCTCCGCCTCGCCCGCCACTGGGGGACGAAGACCCTGATCATGGACAAGCGCGGACCGCTGCGCCGGAAAATGCCGAAGGACATGCTGGAGCGCCTCGAGGCCCAGTCGGTCCGAAAGTCCGAATCCGGCCTCTTCATCCGCTTCGACCTGGAATGAATTTTCCTCCCTGCCGCGAAGCGGTGGGGAGGGGGACCATGCGAAGCATGGTGGAGGGGTAGCTGGCGCCGGCCCTGGAGGATCCAGGGTGAACCACCGACGCCTCGCCTTCTACCCCTCCACCACCCTTCGGGTGGTCCCCCTCCCCATCTGGCGATGGGGAGGCAAAGATCACCGCAACGCCCGCTCCAGCACCTCCACTCCGCGCGCCAGCGCGCGCTGCTCCGACTCCGCAAGCCGGCGAAGCCGCTCGCGAAGCGCCCGTACCCTTTGCTCCCGCCCGGCCTCGAGGCGCAGCCGGCCCCCCTCGGTGGCTGCGATCCGGACCCTCCGACGGTTGGCGGAATCCGCCTCCCGGGTCGCGAGCCCGTCCTGCACGAGACCTTCGACGATCCTCGACATGGTCGGAGCGCTGACCTCCTCGGCCGCGGCCAGGGCGGCGAGGGACAACGGCCCGCTGAAGGCCAAAACCGACAAAGCCGACAATCGTGGTGGGCTGATCGAAGCTTCCCCGGGATCGCGCCTCGCCATCCGATGCATCCGGGCCGCCGCGGCCTGGAGCCCTCTCGCCATCGCGTGAAGCTGCTCGTCGTTCACCGCCGCGCTCCAATGTTAGCTTAGCTAATGATTGTATTTATATAACATTTAGCTAGGCTTTGAAAGCGCTCAGTGAAGCCACCAGCGAAGCGCGTAGGCCACCGCTCCGACGCTCGCCACTCCGGCAGCCCAGAGCCCGACGAACCAGGCGAGCTGCCGCGCCTTAATGATAGCCCTCCTCCCCCACCTTTCCCCGGAACACCCAATAGCTCCAGACCGTGTAGACGAGGATGAGCGGGATCAGGACGAGCGCTCCGACCAGCATGA
>DASQZF010000125.1:0-13895 GCA_035638835.1 Allosphingosinicella sp.
CTGGAGCGCTGCTCTGGATCAGCTGGCTTCGCATTCAGGCCTGGATGAGGATGAGGATGAGGACAGGGCGCGGCGGTTGTTTATCGTGGCTGCGGGCAATGTGCCGGATGGAGCAAGCCACGGGGAGATGTCAGATCCTGATGAGCATCCAGTTGAAGATCCCGGTCAGTCTTGGAATGCGCTGACGATTGGCGGATCTACCGATCTTACTGAGATTGCTGAGCACGACTTGGCTGGGTGGACCCCATTTGCTGCCGCAGGTGAGAAAAGTCCCTACAGCCGTTGTTCGACGGATTGGAGACAGGGCCGCTCGCCCATCAAGCCAGAACTCGTATTAGAAGCTGGGAACAGGGCCGTGTCCCCTAGCCAGGGTGAGATTAGCTCCGGAGTGGACTCTCTTTCGGTACTTACTACGAGGAATGATGCGGGCGGGCGCCTTCTAGATACCATGTGGGCGACCAGCGCTTCGGCGGCGCAAGCTGCTGCAATGGCTGGTGCTATCACTGCTGAAAATGAGAACTTTTGGCCGGAAACTGTCAGGGCGCTTTTGGTTCACTCGGCGCGCTGGACGGTTGCGATGCGTCATCGGCTCGAGATGGAAACTAAGTCCGAGAGGTATCGGCTACTGCGCCAATTCGGCTACGGGGTTCCCGATCTTGAGAGGGCGTTACGTTCTGCACGGTCCGACGTTGCGCTGATCTCTCAGAGCACTATCCGACCTTACTGTAAGCGACCGAACCGAGGGGCGAGCTTCAAGGAGTGTCACGTCTACGAGTTACCGTGGCCATTAGGTCGCCTTGAAGAACTCGGTAACCGCGAGGTGGAATTAAAAGTTACTCTTTCTTACTTCATTGAGCCAGCGCCAGGGCAGCTGGCACCCATCCGGCCAGATCGCTACCGTTCGGCAGGCTTGCGGTTTGATTTGAAGAGGACAGGAGAGCCGTTTCACGAGTTTCTCGCTCGCAAGAACAGATTGGATCAAGATGGAGAAGATGATATTGGGGCATATACTGATACCCGGTGGCTGTTGGACCAGCGGACTGGAAGCGTGGGCTCTCTCCATACAAATACCTGGATTGGACCCGCTGCCGAGCTTTTGGATAGAAATGCACTAGTAGTCTACCCCGTCATGGGCTGGTGGCGGGATAGAGCGAGCCTCGGCAAAATTGACAGCGATCTTCCTTATTCGCTGGTCATAAGCCTCCGAAGCTCGGACGCTTCGGTTGACATCTATTCTGAAATCGAAACTGCGATAGGGATTGCCTTGGAGGCGGCGGAGATTCAGACTTAGTGATCACATGCTAAACCACTTTTATCCCCGCGGTGGAATAACGCCTCCCGTCAAGTGGCCACTGTCGATGAACAGAATACCTGCCCCCTCAAGTGCGTGGCGCAGCGCTTGGACGCGGCCGGGCAGAATGGCCTCTCCTGCTTCGAAGCGGGAGATTGTGCGCCAGCTGACGCCGGAAGCTTTTGCTAGATCGCCTTGTGACCAGTCGAGCGCCGCCCGCGCCATGCGACACTGACGCACATTCACGCTGGCGACTTTCTCGCAAATAACACTTGTGCCTGCCTCGTAATGGTGGCAAGAAACTCGCCATAATAACAGAATCCTACCCCGATCAGCGGGAGACCCTTGGCCATGGCTTCCCAGGAGCATAGCGGCGTGCGTGCTTCACTTCCACCTGTGGATGATGACCGCTCGGATGCGGGCGGCGAGGGTGACCCGGGTTTTACGCGCCGGGCAGTTCTGGGCGCCGCGGTCGCCGTGCCGGTGGCGGCTGGGATAGGCCCTTCGTCTTTTGCCGGTGCTCCTTTGCCGGACTTGCCCTCACCCCGGCCCTCTCCCCCGCAGGGAGAGGGGGATCCCTGGCGGCTGGTCCTCGCTGCCTATCGTGAGGCAGACACCGCCAGGGCCAGGTTCGAGATGGCCACCTCGGCGGCTTCGGCGGGGCCCGGGGGACGTTCGTTCGACGAGCAGGAGGCGATGGATGACGAATATGGGCAGTTCGTCGATGTGGCCGATTCGGCGATGCTGAAGCTGCTGGAGGCGCCGGCGCCGGATCTGGAGGCGCTGGTGCTCAAGATCGGGCTGATCTCGGCGCATTCGGTCTGGGAAACCGATGGGGGGGAAGGCTGCCTGGCATGGATCGAGGCGGATGCTCAGCGGTTGGCGGCGGGGACGAAGGGACGAAGCTAGAGTCGCCGGGCCTGGCCTCGGATCATCTCCACGAATTCATCCTCTTCCAAAGCGCCGGTGATCAGATCGACGACACGGTCGGCCAAAGCGGCGCGATCGGGGGCCGTGAACTCCCAGCCGTTGAGGAACAGGAAATATTCGGCCGCAGCGAAAGCGGCCCTTTTGTTGCCCTGGCCAAACGGGTGGTTGCGAGCCACTCCGAGCATAACGGCGACGGCGAGGGTGGCCAGGTCGTTCTCACCATAGGCCCACAGGTTCCGGGGACGGGCCAGCGCACTTTCCAGGAGGCCTTGGTCACGGATGAAGAAGGGCTCGCCGGTGTCGGCCACCGATCTCTGATTGGCACGGATCACCGCCTTGGCGGTGACCCAGACCGGCTCACTCCGCAAGGCGCGCCATCGTCTTGGGATAGCGCTTCATCACCCGCTCGTACATTTCGTCGCCGTCCGGGGTGCGACCGGTCGGGCGCGCTTCGAGCGGGGGGTGCTTGGGCTTCTGCTTGCGCGCGGCGTCCATCGGCCTGGTCTCCTGGGCAGCTAAACTCCGCCTGGCGCGGAAGCTTGTCAATTGCCGGGTTTCGATATTCGAAGTTCGTTTGAGTGGGTGAAAGGGGGACGTCACGGGCGGCCGTGACGTCGAAGCGGCTCGCTCCGCTGCGGCGGAGCGCCCGCCCGGCCGCGCGGGGGCGAGTCCTGGCGCTGCTTCGGCGGCGCTTTGCGCCGGCGGCGCTGCGCATGGCTCGCCCTGTGCGTTTGTCGGATACATGTAGGATTTTTCCTGTTCTAATGGCCTTCGTGGTGAGTCGGCCGGTCGGGAGTGGGGCTTTCGGCCGGCCTTGCGGGAGGAAAGGCGATGACGAGGCATTCGGGGCGGCCGGGGCGGCGGACGGCGGTGGACTGGAAGGAGATCGAGGAGCGGTCGGCGGCCGAGATGGGCGAGCTCGGGATGCCTCCGGACGAGGCGAAGGCCGAAGCCGCGAAGAAGGTCGGGCGGGCGAGGCAGAGGTTCGAGTGGGCGAGAGAGCGGCTCGATTCCTTCTTCGCCATGCAGGACAAGGCCGGCGAAGCCTATATGCGGCAGATCGAGGAGCATCCCGAGATCGACTGGGACGACGAGGACGCTCCGGAGCTCCCCGAGCCGCCCGAGGCGGCCCTCGCCCAGTCGATTTACGAGGAGGTGATGGACGCGCTCAACAAGGACCGCTGGCCGCGGCACCTTCATTTCCGGGACGTGTGAGGACAAGGAGCGGACGATGGCCTTGGGATGGAAGCGCAACGGATTCACCCCGGCGAAGAAGGCGGCCTGCCTCGCGGCGCTGGGGCGGGGCGCGACGGTGGCGGAGGCCTGCATGGCGGCGAAGATCTCGCCGACGACCTTCTACAGGCACGAGAAGAAGGATCCGCAATTTTCGTCCCTGTGCCGGGCGGCCCGGACCCTGTCGGGCGGGGCGGTAAGCCTCGAGATTTTCGCCTGGGAGCGCGGAGTGACCGGGATCGATGAGCCGGTGGTCCAGGGCGGCAAGATCGTCGCGACCCGGCGCAAGCGGTCCGATCCGGTGTTCCGAATGCTTCTCGAGGGCTCGGATCCGGACCGGTTCGAGCCTTCCCTCAAGGCGCTTCGGGCGAGGATCGAGAAGGAGTTGAGGCCCAGGATCGAGGCCGAGCTTCGGGCGGAGATCGCCGAGCGGGAGCGGGAATCGCGGCGCGACGGCAAGGGCATTTTCGACGCGCTCGCGGCCCGGCTGGAGGAGATCGAGCGGGAGGAAGCGGAGAAGGCGGAGGGGGCCCGGACCGGGACCGGGGGGTGAGGCGCGGGGGGCGGGGGGCCGGGTGGCGGCCGCCGCGAGGATGTTGCCCTGTCCTGTCATCCTGAATTTGGTTCAGGATCCAGTTTGGTGGGAGCCTTGGCGGCCGATCGAATATTCGATGTTGGGGCCGCTTCCGACCTGGACCCTGAAACGAGCCCAGGTGACGAAGAAGGAGAAGAAGAGACGACGCAGGGCGGCCTGCGCCGTCGGACGGGTTCGCTTCGCCTCTGCGAAGCGCCCCGCCGGCCGCGCGGGGGCGAGTCCGGGCGAAGCGCTTCGCGTTGCGCCAGGCTCGCCCTGTGCGGAACAAAAAAAGAACTTCCATATTCGTTTGTCGCATGTTTTGTGGGGGGTCGCAGCGAATCGAGCGGTGGAGCGAGTCGTTCGCCGGGCAAAGCCAGGAGAGTGAAGATGACCATCGAGAGCAGGATGACGGAGGCGGACTGGGCCGAGTTCCGCCGCAATCTCATCGCGGACGACGTCGCCCTGGGAATGCCGGAGAAGGCGGCCGCGGCGGCGGCGGCGCGGGCCGAGGCTCGGGCCAGGGCACGGCTGCAGTGGCTCCACGGGCGGTTCGTCCGGATGACCGAGCTTTGGACGATGCTCGGCCGCTACTGGGCGGATTTCGCCGACGCCCATCCGGGGATCGACCTGGAGGAGCCGGACGAGTCCGACCTGCCGCTCCTGGTCGACCCGCCCGAGCAGGCGGAGCTGGAGGCGGTGGAGGCCGAGATCGCGGCGGCGCGGGACCGGGACGTCTGGCCGAGGCATCTGTATTTCGACGAGGTTTAAGGGGCGATCGGGTGGGCTTCGATCGGGGGGAGGGGCGGTTAAGGCGTCCCGGGCGGCCTCGAGCTCGGCGATCTTCGAGTCGAGGGCGGCGAGGCGCTCCGCGGCGAGGGCCCGGACCCGGGCCCGGTCGCCGGTCGAGTCCAGGGCGAGGAGCTCGCTTATCTCCTCCAGCGTGAAGCCGGCCGACTGGGCCCGGCGGATGAAGAGGAGTCGGCGCAGATCCGGCGGGCCGTGGCGTCGGACCGCGCCGGCTCGGGCGGGCTCTTCGAGGAGGCCCCGGCGCTGGTAGTAGCGGATCGTCTCGACCCCCACTCCGCCGGCGGCGGCGAGCCTGGCGATGGTCATGTCGGGCATTGCGCGCGCCTTCGCCTCATGGTCGTCGTCCGGTCCCGGCCGCGGCCTCTAGCGCCGGCCGCGAATGCGCCACAGGGGCCGTGCGCTTGTACGGAGTCAAGCGGCGGGGCGCTGGATTGCTTCGCTGCCGCGTAGCGGCAGTTTATCCTGAGCGCCGCCGCAGGCGGCGTCGAAGGGCTCGCAATGACGAAGCGGGGCGCTCCGCCTAGCCGGCCACCCTTCGGGCCGGGCGGCGCAGGGGCGTGACTTTCAGGCCGGCCTGCTTGAGCCGCTCGATCTCCTCCTCCTCCAGCTCCTCGATCCCGGCAAGCTCGTCGCGGGCGCGGCGGGAGGCATGGAGCAGCTCGTCGAGCTTGGCGTGAAGCGCGACGTCGCGGCGATGGGCGTCCTTCTCGCGCTGGTTCTGGCGATTGAGGACCATCTGGGTGAGGGTGATGGCGAGGATCGAAAGCGCCGCCGTCAGCCATTCGACCGGCCATGCCGAAGCGAACCACAGGCCGCAGAGCAGCAGGAGCGCGACCTGCGCGAACGGGTGGGCGGAAATGTCGGCGACCTTCTCGGAAAGCCAGCAGCCGACCGCTTCGAGGCGGGTTCGGATCTTGTCCATACGCATACACTCCCCTTCTTGGGGCGAAAACGGGTTAACTCAGGTTGTTGATCCGTGTTCCGCCGAGCAGGACGGGCGGAGTTCCCGGCGGGACAATCGGGAGCGTGGAGGCGGGAGGGGCGCGGGGCGGCCCGCGCCGTCGGACGGGTTCGGCCAAGCCGACCCGCCGGCCGGGCTTCGCCGGCTCCGTGCGGCTCAGCCTAGCACTTCTTGTTGCAATTGCCGTGGCCATGGCCGTTGCCGTTACCATTGCCCGGTGGAGGGGGCGGCGGAGGCGGAGGCGGTGGTGGTGGCGGAGGCGGTGGCGAAGGCGGGGGTGGCGACGACGGCGGAGGCGAGGACGGCGGAGGCGGGGGAGTCGGGGTGCCGCCGCTGCTCGTGGTGCCGCTTCCGGGGTTTGCGGGCGCCGGGCCGTCCATCTGGATGAAGACCTTGCGGGTGTCCTTGAGGGTGACCGGGCCGGCGTCGAAGAAGATGAAATCGAGCGGGACCTTGTAGCTCATCGTGATCTCGACGGTGTCGGTGCCGATCCCGTCGTCGTCGCGAACGATATCGACCTTGGCGGCCTCGAGCCCGCCGCTCCGCGCGATCCGCTGGTTGACCACGGCGAGGATCTCCGAATCCTCGGGAACCGGCCAGACGGAGGCGGCCCGGGCGCCGTGGGCGACAGCGTTCTTCATGTCCGCATTGGCGAAGAACAATCTGCCCATCTGGCTGATCCCGATCACGAACCCGATCAGGACCGGAGCGACCAGCGCGAACTCGACCGCGCCGATCGCCTTGTTCTCGCGGCCGATGCGTTTCAGCATCGTCGTTCCGAACAAAGCGAACCGGGTCGAGCCCATCCCCTGGCTGTCCTGATCTGCGGAGCGTTCCGGCATCATTGAGTCCTCAGCGTTCCGCTGGCGGCCAGCGGGATTGTCTTGTAATAGAATTCTCCGATGAAGTTTTTCGTAACGCGGACCCTGAGGTAGCGGGCCACGTCCTCGCCGGCGGCGCAGGTCGAGTCGACGAGCTTGGGATCGCCGCCATTGCATTCGAGCCAGCGGGTGAGAATCACCTGCGTCGAGGGATCCTTATTGTCGGGATCCGCGGCGGCGGCGACCTCCTCCTTGACGAATTCATAGTCGACGTCGCCCGACGTGGCGTTGGCGACGGCCGGCTTGGCCTGGACGAGTTCGAGGCCCCGGCTGACCGCCTGCTGGAGCGCGAAGCGCTCGGCGAGACCGCGGCTGAGGTCGATCACGCCCATCGTGAGCAAGGCGAGGAACGGCACGAGGAAGCCGAACTCGATGAGGCTGGTGCCGCGCTCGTCGCGGGCGAGGGCCCTGATCAGCCTCATCCGATCAACCTCACGACCGTCTGTTCGAAGGAATCGGCGCCGGTACCTTTGCAGTCGTTGCTGATCTTGGCGCCACCCCGGAACTTGAGCCTCTGGCCGACCATCTGCAGGCACTTCACCTCCATGGTGGAATTTCCCGCATAGGTGATGTCGGAGCTCGGGAAGTACATCGCTCCGGTCAGGATCGAGTCGGCGCCGCCGTTGATCTTGATCTCGATGTTCGAGGCGCGCCGGTCGCGATAGAAGAGCACGCCCTTGAGGTCGCCGTCGAGCGGCGAGCTGAGATTGAGCTTCGCCTGCGAGTTCATGCCGAGATCGCCGGCCTGGCCGCCATCGCCCGACATGACGAAGGTGATTCCTTCCGCCGTGACGTCCCCCTTGAAGTCGATGTTGCCGCCCCAGATCGTGATCTGGTCGACGTGGAGCGGAATGTTCAGCGTGGAGCTCGGCTGGACATCGGCCGCGAGGAAGCATTGGTGGGCCGCGTTCGTGAACACCGTCTCGGCGGTGAGGGTGCCGTCGCATCCGGCCGGCGGCTTGGTCGGATTGGGGAGATAGGCGAAGGGATCCTTCTGGGCCGCCGAGTGCGGCTGAAGCACCGTCGGCTGCCTGAAATTGTTTCCGCCGCCGTCCAGCCCCCCGACGGCGGCGATCGGAGTGGCGGTGATCGAGGAAGAGCCGCCAGAGGTGACGCATTCCTCTCCGGTGCAATTGCTCTTCATCCCGCAACCGAGATTGATATTGGCATTGCCGTTGACGTCGATCCCGGCGTCCGAGCCCTCGTAGAGCGAGATCATGCAGAACTTGCCCTGGCCGACCAGCGCCGCGGTCGCGGTGGCGACCATCGGCGTCGGACGCTGGGTGAAGATCGAGAGAAACGGCAGTGTGCGGGTCGCGTTCAGGGTGACCTCGACGGTCCGTTCGAACTCGCCCTTGGGGCCGACCACGATCCTCTCTTCCTGGGCGAGGACCGGGAATTTGTTCTTGTCGAGGTCGCGATGGATCGCATCATGCTCGTCGTCGTCCAGCGAGAGCGCATAGGCCCCGGCGATCGCGCTCGAATCGGCGGCGCGCTGGAGCTGGCGCTTCCAGACTCCGAGCTGGATCGTGTCGACCGCGAAGGCGGTCGAGCCCAGAAGCAGCGGCATCACCGCCGCCCCGACGAGGAACACGTTGCCGCGTTCGCTCTTCATCAGATCGTTAAGCCAGCTCAATGCCCTCATCGTCCCAGTTCCTCATCGGTGCAAAGCGCAGCTAGAGGGCACCGAGTTAAGCCCGCGCGGTTAGGGACTCATTGATCGCAATGGTTACCGCCGGATTCAGGCTGTTTTGTGCGATCGTTGACCACGCGCCTCAGGCCCTCGCGAAAGGTCCCGCCGCCGAAATTCATCAGAAGCCCAAGAGGCAGTTCGAGAAGCCGCAGATAAGTCAGCAATTGTCGCGAATGAACGGCTGCAAGCCGTTCCGTCGATTTGATCTCGATAAGGAGACGACGGTCTATTAGTAAATCGGCCCGAAAGCCCTCCCGCAGGCGTATCCCATCATATTCGAAGTCTACCGGCTTCTGCCGCTCCACCCGCACCCCGGCTCGCGTGAGCTTGGCTGCGAGCAGGGTCTCATAGACCGACTCCAGCAGGCCCGGCCCCAGATCATTGTGGATACGGTAGCCGCTATCGATCGCCAGCGCGGTCAATTTTTCGACGTCGGACATGGTCCTCTCTCCTCGCCCGCCGACCCACGCTTCGACCTTTCATTTTTTGGGAAAGACACGAAGACGCGAAGGTACAAGAAAGAAGGGCAGCCCCTCCCACGGTCAGGCTGGGCATTTCATGGCGCATCGCTGCGGGAATACAAAAATCGCATGGGCCTCACCGGGGCTCAATTCTTTCTTGTCCCTTCGCGTCTTCCCAAAAAATATTGGCCTGCGGCCACAGAGGACAGGCGCGCGATGCTCGGCGGTCAGTGACCGGCGGAACTCCCCCAGACCTTCGCGAGGCGGGCTTCGCGGCCGCAGCGCCAGCGGTAGTATTTATATTTGGTGGCGTTCTTCTTGTAATAATCCTGGTGGTAGCCTTCGGCCGGGTAGAAGGGGGCGGCGGGGAGGATTTGGGTGGCGATCGCCTTCTTGAGGAGAGCGGCGGCCCTCGCCTTGGTCGCCTGGGCGACCCGGCGCTCGGCGGGATTGGCGACGAAGATGGCGGACGCATATTGGCTTCCGCGGTCGCAGAACTGGCCGCCGGCGTCGAGCGGATCGACGGTCCGGAAGAAGCGGGCGACGAGCCTCTGATAGCTCACCCTGGCCGGATCGTAGACCACCTTGACGACCTCGATATGGCCGGTGCCGCCGGCCGAGACCCGCTCGTAGGTGGCGTCGGCGCTCCTTCCGCCGGAATAGCCGGAGGTCGTCGACACCACCCCGGGGAGCTTGTCGAAATCGGCCTCGGTGCACCAGAAGCAGCCTCCGGCGAACACCGCCGAGGCGAGCCTCGGGCCGGGCGCCGCGACTCCGGGACGGGGCGCCTGAAGAGCGATGGCGAGCCCGACGAGCAGGAGCAGCACTCCGAGCAAAGCCTGCCTGGAGCGGCTCATGCGGGGCGGAACTTCAAGGCGAGCCCGTTCATGCAATAGCGCTTGCCGGTGGGCCTGGGCCCGTCGTCGAAGACGTGGCCGAGATGGCCGCCGCAGCGCCTGCAATGAACCTCGGTGCGGACTCCGAAAAGCGATCGGTCCGGCTTGGTGCGGACCGCATTGGCGAGCGGAGCGGTGAAGCTGGGCCAGCCGGTGCCGCTGTCGAACTTGGCGGCCGAGCTGTAGACCGGAAGGTCGCAGCCCGCGCACAGGAAGGCGCCGCGGCGCTTCTCCTTGTCGAGCGGGCTGGAGCCGGCCCGCTCGGTGCCGGCTTCGCGAAGAATGGAATAACGCTGCGGGCCGAGCAGGCGGCGCCATTCGGCGGGGGTCTTCGTCACTTCGAAACGTTCGGCCGCCTCCGCGGGTGAGGCTCCGTTCCGGCCGAAGGCGAAGAAGCCGGCGCCGGCGGCGACGGCGAGTGCGGCAGCGGAGCCGATCAGGCCGCGGCGGGAAACTTTGTCGTCTTTCATGGGGCTTATGTAGGAACGGCGAGGCCGTTCGTCACCCTGGGCGAAAGGATGGGATTATCCTCCCCAACGCGGAGCTGTGGGGAGGGGGACCACCCGCAGGGTGGTGGAGGGGTAGAAGGCACGGAAGCTCCAGGTTCGTGAGAGAACCATTTATTCTTGCGCCAATTACCCCTCCACCATGCTTCGCATGGTCCCCCTCCCCATCTTCGATGGGGAGGAAATCAGAACTCGATGCCCACCCGGCCGTAGACGAAGCGGCCGTTGAAGCCGAAGGGCGAGAAGATCGAGAAGGGGATATATTGCTGGTTGGCGGGGAAGACTCCGCCGACTCCCGCCGGCCGGGCGCCGAAGGGCGAGCGGGTCGGATAGACGTCGAACAGATTGTTGGCGCCGATCGCGAGCTCGAGCCGGTCGAAAGCCTTGTAGCGAAGCTCCAGGTCGGTGATCCACTTGGCCTTGAGGAAGATGTCGTCCGGCCCGAAGGCGGTCAGGCTGAGCGGATCGGCGAGCGGAGCCGCGGCGCCCGGCGAGACGACCTTGCCGTAGCGGGTGGTGCGGGCGGTGATCCCGAAATTGCCGATGTCGCCGTCGGCGCTGAGGACGATCTTGTCGCGCGGCTGGCCATCGGTGAATCGAAGCCCTTCGACCCGGCCGAACAGGACGAGGCCGGGGATGGCGGCGAGCGGGCCGAGGGCGGCGAGCCGCTGGTCGATCCTGGTCTTGTTGTAATTGTAGGCGGCGCTCAGCGACCAGTTGCCGAGGCTCTCCAGATTGCGGCGATAGACGGCGACGACGTCGATCCCCCGGGTCCTCGTGTCGAGGCCGTTGATGAAGAATCGGGCCGCGGCCACCTGCGGGAAGCCGCTCGCGGCGAGCAGATTGGTGACGGCGAATTGCACTGCGTCGGTGTTGCCGGTGCCGCCCCGGCCGAGGGTCTCGGTGAGGACGATCCGGTCGTCGATGTCGATCTGGTAGAGATCGGCGGTAACGGTGAGCCCGCGGAGCGGGTTGGCGGTGGCGCCGAAGCTCATGTTGAGCGACTTTTCGGGCTTGAGGTCCCGCGCTCCGAGCGCCAGCGCCGCCGGAGCGCTGACCGGCAGGGTCGCGATGTCGACGGGCACTCCGTTGATGAAGTTGGTCGAGGTGGTGGAGAAGAATTGCTGGTGGAGCGACGGCGCCCGGAAGCCGTTCGAGATCGAGCCTCGAATCGCGAAACCCTCGACCGGCTCCCAGCGGGCGGCGAACTTGCCGTTCCAGGTCGAGCCGAAGTCGGAGAAATGCTCGTAGCGGCCGGCGATGGTGGTGGTGACCCCCTCGATCGGATCGGTGTCGAGCTCGACATAGGCGGCCCAGCTGTGGCGGCCGACGTCGGTTGCGCTGGTGGCCGGGATTCCCGGAAAGCCCTGCGCGCCCGCCGGGGCGGCCCGGCCGGGGAAGTCGCACAGGTTGGTCGCCGGCGTGAATCGGCCCTGCTGGGCGGTGCAATTGGCCAGGGTGGTGCCGGTGATGGCCGGGCGGAAGAAGGGCCCGGTGGCGTAGGATTGGAGCTCGCCCGGCCGTATCTCGAAATGCTCCTTGCGATATTCGCCGCCCAGCGCGATCGAGAGGGGCTTGGCGAAGCCTCCGATCGGGAACTGCCTTGAGAAATCGAGATTGGCGATGTCCTGGGCATAGAACAGACCGCCGGCGTCGAATACGCGCTGGCTCTGCGGCCCGAACGAGGTGTTGATCGAGTTGCGAACGATATAGTCGAAGCTGTTTTGGCCGTGGCCGAAGGACAGGTCGGCCTTCCAGCCGGCGAGGGTCGTCCTGAGGCCGAGGGTCCCGGCCATGTCGTCGAGGTCGGTGTCGATGAGCGGCAGGAAGCCGTCCGCGGTCAGCGACGCGAAGTTCGCCGCATTGGGCGCCTGGCTGGGCGCCAGGACGCTGAAATCGCGGTTCTGGACGGCGCCCGCCTGCCGGTAGTTGGCGGCGCTGACCGTGTCGCGGTGGCCGTAGGAACCGAAGGCGTAGAGCTCCCAATTCTCGGAAATCTCCATGCCCGCGTTGACGAAGAGATTGTAGTCGACCGAGTCGGGGTCGCCGAAGCGGAACTGAAGGCGGTCGAACCCTGCCTCGCGCGAGTCGAAGGCGGGAGGCGCGGGGCGGTTGTAATTGGGCCTGAGGTCGAAGCCGGCGCGGTTGGTCCGGTTGCGGTCGCGGAACTCGCCGGTGACGTTGAAATAGCCGTTGGGGCCCATCGGGATCCCGATATTGGCTCCGATGGTGAGCTGGCGGCCGTCGTCGGCGTCGCGGTCGCCATTGGTGTTGGCGAGGAGATAGCGGCCGTCGGCGGGATCGAGCTGCGGCTGGCCGGAGCCGTTCAGCTGGAGCCCGGTCACGTTGGCGACATTGTTGATCGTCGTGAAATATTTGCCCCAGGTGACCGAGGCCCGGCCCCCGCTGCTCGAATTCTTGAGCTGGATGTTGATCACCCCGGCGATCGCGTCCGAGCCATATTGGGCGGCGGCGCCGTCGCGGAGGACCTCGACCCGGCCGATGGCGAGGCCGGGGATGAGGTTCATGTCGACGGCGGCGCTTCCGCGGCCGACCGTTCCGTTGATGTTGAGCAGCGCCGAGACGTGGCGGCGCTTGCCGTTGATCAGGACCAGGGTCTGGTCGGGGCTGAGGCCTCGAAGGGTGGCGGGGCGAAGCGCGTCCGAGCCGTCGGCGATCGAGGGCTGAGGGAAGTTGAAGCTCGGGACCAGCTGGTTGAGGATCTTGTTGGTCTCGGTCTGGCCGGAATTGACGATCGCCTCCGAGCCGATGACGTCGACGGGCACAGGGCTGTCGGCGACGGTCCGGTCGGTCCGGCGGGTGCCGGTGATGACGATGGTCGAATCCGGCGCGGGCTGGGTATCCGCCTCGGCGGCGGCCTCGTCCTGGGCGGCGGCCAGCTCCTCGGCGGCGGCCGTGCCCTGGGCGAGGGCCGGGCCGGCGATCAGGGCCAGCGAGGAAAGACCCGCCAGCAAAGCGACGCGCGACGTGCGAACCATTTGAATTCCCCCCCGAAAGGCGGCCCCCGCCGCCGTCCCGCCCAGCTTATGTCAATCCCGGCGGCAGGAAAGGGTTTTCGGCTGCAATGCAAAAATGGCGCGACCACTGTGCCCGCCCGACCACAGCATGAAGGACTCGAGTAAAAGGCCTTGGGGGCGAAAAGCCTTGGTGGCGGCGGCGCTGCGCCGCTAAGGGCGCTTCATGACCACTCCACTCGTCGTCGACCTTCCCCACAAGCTCGGAGCCGCCGAGGCGCGCCGCCGGATCGAACTCAACGTCGGCAAGCTGACCGACCATATACCGGGCGGAGCCCAGGTGAGCTCGCGCTGGACCGGCGACCGGCTCGACCTCGACGTCGGGGCGATGGGCCAGCAGGTCGCCACCCAGATCGAGATCCAGGAGACGATCGTCCGGATGACGGTGATGCTTCCGCCGGCGCTGACCTTCTTCAAGGGGATGATCGAGCCCCTGATCCGGAGCCAGGGCGCGGTCCTGCTCGAGGACAAGAGCAAGAAGGGCTAGGTGTTTAGTCCCGGCCTTTGATGGGTCGGGTCGATTGTGAATCGTTCGGGCTCGCTTGTCCAGATTTTGCAGATGTATTCGAACGGCGTGAGGCCTTTGAGGGTCTTGAGGCGCCGTCCGTAATTGTAGGCGTCGAT